>CAJXZG010000081.1 GCA_913063265.1 uncultured Prolixibacteraceae bacterium
TGTCTCATCATCTTCTCCATCTTTTTTAAAATATTTAAATGTTACATTTCTGACATCGCCCATATCGGAATCACCTGAAGTTTCTGAAAGAAATGCAAAGGGATCTTCCCCGGCTGCTTCTTTTTTAAATCCAACTTCTTTTATAAAATCAACGGTTGTTTTAGCCGCCAGGGCCTGCGATTCGATGGCTGCTTTTAAAGGTGCGCCTATTAAATGTGCAAATGGTATTTGCTTTAATTCTTCAACTGCTCTTGCCATAATACTAATTTTTTAAAGATTACATCACCAGATTTTCGTTTAAACTATTTAAAGTAATTGCCGGAACCCGTTCGAAATATTCCTTTTTTTCAAGAACAACGATTCGACCGGTTTCTTTAGGAGGTAAGTCGTCTATCAACTTTTTTGCTTTCGCGGGGGTCTCTGCTAATCCCAGAAATTTGTAACTGGTATTAACTTTTGGGTTCCTTTCAATTTTAAAAATCAGAAACTCCTTTTTTTGATCATTTTCTCCGGGCATGATTGTTTATATTTAGAATTGGAATATACAATTTACTTATAATAAGCACGCCAGTCAAGATATTTAACAGTTTGTTTAGTAGATGATTATGTTAATAAAAGATGTTTAAGTATGATATCTTTTTGGTAGTTAACCGATTAGAGGATATGTTTGTCTTATTATTGAAATTTGTAGGGTTTAATAAACCAACTATTCACAACAATTGATTAAGTATTTTTATTATCTATATATTTAAAGTGCAATTTTGATTTTCAAAAAAATTATCAGTGAAACCCATCATCGACCACATACAAATTACCGTTAAAAACTTAAATGTTGCCGAATCATTTTACGACAAGTTTTTTCCAATACTCGGATTTGACCCTCAAAAAAAGGTCAAGGCATATATAAAAGAACATGATTTTCGTGTAATCGAATATTCACATCCCTTGTTGTCATTTGCAATTACTTCTCCTCGTGAACAATTTAAAAACGATATTATACACAGACGAAAACCGGGGGCATTACACCATTTGGCATTTAAAGCTGAATCCCGAAAAGAAGTAGATGAATCGTACAAGAAACTTGTTGAGGCCGGAGCACATATTGTAAATCCGCCAAAAATTTATCCTGAATACAGTGCGAACTACTATGCTGTTTTTTTTAAAGATTTGGAGGGTATTAAATATGAAATAGTTTGTACCAGGGCCGAATAATGGTTTAAGCTTCTGCCTTTTTATTCTTTTTAAAACCGTTGTAAATAAGATATGCTACGTACAAAGCACCTAAACCCAGCATTATATACGTAATCTCGTGGTAATACATTTCAAGCCTTTCTTTTTGTGAATAAAAGAAATAACCCAAAAGTGCCAAAATAATATTCCAGATTCCTGAACCAATCATTGTGTAAAGGATAAAATTCTTCAGGTTCATGCTTACCAGTCCGGCAGGTATAGAAATCAACTGGCGAATACCGGGAACCAACCTGCCAATAAGTGTTGAAATATTCCCGTTTTTTTCGAAATACTTTTCTGCCTTTTCTACAGCAGCCCTATCCATAAGCATCATTCTTGCAAACCGCGTATCTGCAAATTTTAAAAGCAATTTTTGTCCTAAAAATTTAGCCAGGTAATAGTTAAACAAAGCTCCGATAATTGCACCAAGCGTTCCGAATACCACTACAAGGTAAACATTTAAATCTCCATTTGCTGCTTTATATGCTGCCGGTGGAATAATTATTTCAGAGGGGAAGGGTATAAAAGAACTTTCAATGGCCATTAACAGCGTAACGGTAAAATAATTGATATTGGCCATATACCAATCTACAACCTGCTTAAATAATTCTTCCATGATTTTTTAAGATTAAGTGTGCAAATCTAATTTAAATTTTTACAATGCACGAATCGGGCAACCAACCTTCATTTCCATCGGCCAGTTTTATCTCCTTCCAGGTATTTACACTATCGGTAATTTCAACTTTTAGTCCTTCGTAAATAAGGAATAAATCGGTTCCTGTTTGTGAAGGTGAACTTTTTACCGTAACACGCGGGCAAAATACAATTGCACTATTTCGCTCAACTATTTTTTTCTTCTGTTTTGAAGCAAAAGAAAAAGTGAATCCTGAAAAAATAACGATTATTATTCCGGCCAAAAATGAAATTCTTCGTACCGAAACAATCTTGCTAAAAATGAATAAACCGGTTAAAATCAAGAAAATGACAAAAGCCGCAATGCTTATATAAGACCAGGTATCAGAAGAATACATATTAATTACATTGGTTCTCCAACGGAGGAAAAATGGCAGGGGAAGTGGTTCAATACTTGTAACCACAAACTGATTAGCCAATTGTAGGTTAAAATCAATATCTTTATTGTTTGGGTCTAGAACTTTGGCGCGTTCGAAGTTTAACAGGGCCATGTTAATATCACCCATTTTGTAATAAGCATTTCCCAGGTTGAAGTATAGTTTTGAAGATTCATATCCAGTTGCCAGAATTTCTTCATACAAACCCGCTGCCTGCTGATATTCTTCTGTGGTGTAAAAAGCATTTGCCTTTTCCCAAAGCTGAATGTTGTCCTCCTGTGCAAAACCACTCAAATTGCTTATCACAATAAGTAAGACTGCTATTGTTTTTAAATATCCTTTCATTCTTGTTGTCATTTTACTATCCAACTTTCTGTTGTTAAGCGCGGTTTGGAAACCGCGAAACCCAAAAAACTCCCGACTTCAGTCTTCCGTCTTCTGGCTTTCTTTACCTCTTTATCTGCTTCTCCATCAATCCCATTGTTTTTTCAGCTTTTCCATACAGTTCGCTTCTTGCTTCCGAACCTCCTGAGGGTGCATACCTTGCATACTCACATTGTTCAACCACTGACTGGTAATCATCAATAGTTTCTTTTTTAACACTGGCTTTTTCTAACTCCGAAATAGCTCTTTCCCGATTTAAATCGGCAGTTGGAATTCCCAGTTTATCACTTAAATATCCTTCAAAAGCTTTTAAAATTGATTCATGAAATGCCTCGTTATTGTTTTGTTTCATAAAGCCAGCTGCAGCTTTCAGTCTTCTTTTTGCTACTTTATTTGCCTTTTTATTTCTAACCAAAGCAAGGTTTGCATTTTCTTTAGCCTTTTTCCTGTATACAAAAAAGAGAATTACAAAAGCCAGTGCACTTCCCAGATACAGAAGATAAAAAAGTGGCGTGCCAAAAAAAGTTGAACCTGCTATTTTCAGGCCAGGATCACCTTGTTTAATAAATCTAACATCCTGTCCAAGCAATTGGACATCCTGTTTTCTTCTTCCTCCAACAACAGTGGCAGTTTGGTCTCCTTCTCCTTTTACAACGCGTAATGTGTATGGCTGAGTCGATTTGGTTTCATACCTTCCATTTGCCGGATTAAAATAAGTAAATGGTATCGATGGAATCGTATAATCACCTTCGAACCTGGGCTGGAAAAGATATTCTATTGTTTTCGAACCGGAGACACCATTTCCTGTTGCACGAACATTATCGGTTGTTTTCGGATCATAAACTTCAAAATCAGTAGGTAATTCCAGCTCAGGAGTTTTTATCAACCTGATATTTCCTGTACCGTTGATTGTTACTTTTAAGGTTACAGCATCATTTGTTGTGACATCTTCGCTACTAATGGTTGATGCAATATTGAAATTTCCAACTCCACCCATAAAATTCGCCGGGGCCGTTGGTAAATTTTTAACATTTACGGTAACCTGTTTACTTGTTATACTGGCACGTACAGTTCTGAAACTATTAAAAAAATCATCGAAAAAACTACGTTGTTTAACCTGTTGCTGAACCAATAAGGACATATTAAATGGTTCAATCGTGATTTTACCGTTTTGTTGAGGAAACAAAATAGTTTTCTTTAAAATTCCAACCTGGTAAATTTTATTATCATACACTTCACGTTCGAAATTCACCTGTTGCGGGATATCGACATCCTGAGTATAAAATCCTTCGTAAGTTGGGAGATTTACTTCATCGAAACCGGCGATGGGTATGTTGGGATTAACATATAATTTAACTGTTGCAATAATTTGTTCTCCTTTGTACGCATTTCTTTTACTCATTTCAACACGAACAAAAAGATTATCGCTTCCTAAATCTATATTTTGAGTTGATCCCTGATTCTGTTGTGAATTTCCTGCGCTACCTCCCGACTGTGGTTGGGCTGGTCTTGATTGTGCTGTTACAACCTGAATCTTTAAAGAATTCGATTCAAAAACATTTCCGTCAACCCGAATCGACGCCGGACGCAATTCAAAAGTTCCCTCTTTTTTTGCTCTTAAAATATAGGTATAACCATAAGTTGCTTCCTGCGTGGTTTTACCGTTAATTGTCGACATGCTGAATGATTGGCTTGTACTTGGTCCCATTAATACATCGAAGTTGTTTTCAATTCCCGGGGGCAAAATCAGATTACTACCCTTTTCATTGATTGTAAAACTCAACCTAAACTGCTGACCTACCTCTACAGCACTGGGAGCTGTCATCGTCAATTTTGTCTGTGCAGCATCTGCCGAAATAGCGGTTAAAAAAAGAATTATATATGTAAAGAGATTTTTAATCATTTTTAGTTTGTACAATAATTTGGTTTTATCCAATCCTGCGTGCAAAATTAAAAGATTGAATTTTATATACTATTTTATTGTTATCTAACATTTTCAAATTTTAACTTTCAACTTCGTGCTTCCAACTTCGAGCTTCGTGCTTCTTCCGTCTTCTTCGCGCTTCTAACTTCGTGCTTCGCACTTTCCCCTACCATTCTTTCTCCGTTCTCGAACGTTTGGCAGCTGCTGCCTTTTGTTTCTTTACTTTATCCTGAATTTTCTTTTCATCATTTTGTAAGGCCTGTAACAACTGTTCAGCATTTTCTTTCGAAATTTTATGTTGCTGCGGTTGCTGCTGCTGATTTTGTTGATCCTGATTTTGATCCTTATTTTGCTGATCCTTGTTCTGGTCCTGCTGATCTTTATTCTGATCTTGCTGATCTTTATTCTGGTCCTTATTCTGATCTTTATTATCCTTATCCTGATTCTTATCCTGATTTTGTTGCTGCTGTTGTTGTTGCTGTTGTTGCTGGTTTTTCAACATTTGAGCATAGGCCAGATTATATTTTGTATCTAAATCATTAGGATTTTTTCGCAAGGCTTTTTTATACGATTCAATACTTTCGTCCAGCTTTTGATTCATTAACTGACTGTTTCCCAGGTTATGCAGAGCTCTTGCTTTTTCTTCGGGTGTTTCCAGTTTTTCTGCCAGTTCCTCAAATTTGCCTGCAGCTTCATCAAAACGTTGTTGTTTGTATATCGCATCTGCCAGGTTAAAATTCCATTGATTATCATTGGGTTTTTTATTCAATGCTTTTCTGTATTCAGTTTCTGCATTGCTAAATTTCACTGAATCTATTTTTAAGGTATCCCTTACTGCTTCCATAAAAAGTTTGTTACCGCTTCTTACGTGTTTTCTTTCGTTCTGGCCAAAAGCCAAAACCGAAAGAGATACGGTAATTAATAATATTATCAGTCGCTTCATTCTTTTTTTATTTTACTGAAAACAATTTAATGTTCTTTAAATACCTGTTTTTTCTGTCGAGAATAAAAAATTCCAATACAATCAAAAACAGTGCAATTGCAAAGAAGTACTGAAACTGGTCTTCATATTCCGAATACACCAGTGTATCCATTTCAGATTTTTCCAGTTTATTTATTTCATCGAATAAAGTGTTTAATCCAATCTGGGCATTGTTTGCGCGTACATAAATTCCATTTCCTGCAGTAGCAATTTGCTCCAACATGGTTTCGTCGAGTTTGGTAATAACCACATTCCCGTCCCTGTCTTTTAAATACTCTTTTCTTCCACTTCTTAACACAGGAATTGGAGAACCTTGTGGTAATCCCATTCCGATGGTATGAACAATCATTCCATTATCTGCTGCATCTTTCGCCGCCGAAATTGCATCATCTTCGTGGTTTTCACCATCAGTAATTATAATAATCGCTTTATTCGCCTTACTGTCTGGTGTAAAAGAACGCATTCCCAATCCGATGGCTGCTCCAATTGCGGTTCCTTGTTTGGGTACAATCTGTGTATTAATTGAATTTAAAAAGAGTTTTGCTGAATTATAATCTGTTGTAATTGGCAACTGTGTGTATGCATCACCCGCAAAAACAATCAATCCAATTTTATCATCTTTTAATCTGTCCACTAAACGTGAAATTGCCATTTTAGCCCTGTCCAGCCTGTTGGGTTGAATATCTTCGGCCATCATACTATTCGAAACATCGAGTGCGATAACAAGCTCAACTCCTTCACGTTTTACCTTTTTAAGTTTTGAACCGTATTGAGGTCTGGCAATTCCTACAATTACAAAAGCCAATGCAAGCATTAAAACAAAAAACTTAAAACGTGGTCTTGATTTCGATGCAAAAGGCATTAAGACTTTCATCAATTCTTCGCTTCCGAACCGACGCAATGCTTTTTTTCGTGCATATCTCGACCAGATAAAAAAGACTGTGAGTAAAGGAATTATCATTAATGCCCACAAAAATTCGCTATTTCCAAATTTGATCATTTCCATGCTTTCAAACTTTATGGGATATTTCTAAAAATGGTTGTACGCAAAAATATTCCCAACACTAAAACCAATGCTCCAATCAAAGCAAATGGTAAAAACTCCTCCGATTTTTTACTGAATTGCTGAACATCAATTTTAGATTTTTCAAGCGCATCTATCTCTTTATAAATCTCTTCCAGTTTTTTGTTACTTGTTGCCCTGAAATACCTTCCATCGGTAATCCTGGCCATTTCAGTTAACAGTTCCTCATCAATTTTTACTTCCATATCCCGAAGTTCCACACCAAATGGCGTTTGTACGGGATATGGCGCGGTTCCAACACTTCCAACACCAATTGTATAAACCCGGATTCCAAAGGTTTTGGCAATCTCTGCTGCGGTCATTGGAGCAACTTCTCCGCGGTTGTTTTCTCCATCGGTCAGTAAAATAACCACACGACTCACCGCTTCGCTATCTTTTAAACGACTTACGCTGGTTGCCAACCCATTACCAATTGCCGTTCCATCTTCAATCAATCCGCTTTTTATATCTTTAAACAAATTCAGCAGCACTGCACGGTCGGTGGTTAAGGGGCATTGTGTAAACGATTCTCCTGCAAAAACAACAAGGCCCATTCTGTCGTATTGCCGACCGGAAATAAATTCCATTGCTACATTTTTTGCAGCCTCAAGTCTGTCAGGAGTAAAATCCCGTGCAAGCATACTACTCGAAATATCCAAAGCGATAATAATATCGATTCCTTCGGTTGTTACATTTTCCCAGTTTCTCGACGACTGTGGTCTTGCAAGCACAACAACAAAAAAGGCAATCGCCAGCATTTGACAAACGAAAACCAGGTGACGTAAATAATGCCGGATGGTTTTGGGCGCCTTAAAAACGGGTGCTGTCGACGAAACCTGAATGCTTGCAGTATTCCTTTTTTGCCTGAAAATATACCATGCCGTTATCGGAATAATTACCAATAACAGGTAGAATAATTCAGGGTTTTTAAATGTCAATCCTTCAAACATCCTCTATTCTTTTGTGTTTTCTTCTGTGTCTTTTTCTTCTAAATCCTCAGGTTTCTCCGGCTTCTTTATTTCCTCTTTTTTAGTTTCGTTAACAAAGAAATAAGAATTAACCAGTGTCAGATTATCATCATCTGGCAGCGGTTTGTATTTGGCAAATTTTACCAAATCGGCTAGCGACAAAATCTGACTCAGATTTTGAAAAGTTTTGTCTTTTAACAAATCTTTTCTGTATCTGAAACTCTCTAAAATCTCATCGGTCGTTTGTTCCATAGCCGGAATCTCAAACCTGTCTTCTATATAATTTCTTAAAGCATCGGTAACCTCGCTGTAATACTGCTTGGTTTTCTCCTTTTGCCAAATCTTTTCGTTCTTAATTCTGTCTAGCTCTCGTAATGCAATAATATGTGCCGGTTCTTTTGGCTTTGTTGGCAATTTAAACAGTGGCTGATTCTTTTTCTTTCTTTTGATTGAATACAGAATCAGAAATATAATTGCACCAATTAATATAACTCCCAAAATATATGGTGTAACTTCCTTTAAAGTAAGCGGAGCATCGTAAGGCATTTTAATATCGGTAATACTGCGGGTTGTATCGATAGCCATGGTATGTACAAAAAGTGAAACCCCATTTGTTGGTATGGAATCTACTTTTCCGTCCTTTCTAATTTTAAACCATTTTGGAGCAATCCTGTAACTACCACTATCAAAACTGGTAATGGTATAAGCCTGAATTTGTTTTTCAAAATTTTCATTATCCAATTGAATGGTGTCAATTCCCGATCTCTCCAATACTTCAATTAAATTTTGAAGTGTATCTGGCACATTTGGGAATTCAATTTCGAAATCTTTCGGATAGTCGATTTCAAGAAAAAGTTTAATCTGGTCGCCTATTAATATATTTGCTGAGTCGAGACGGGCAGTGGCTTTTAATCGTTGAGCCTGCGCCAATTCTACTCCCAGCAAAACAATAAAAAATGTGATTAATATTTTTATTCTGAACTTCATTAGTAATTATTTTAAAGCTCTCCTTTTAAACAGGTTCATTAAGGTTCTTACATAATCTTCGTTGGTGTTTACCATCGCATAATCAACTCCACATTTTTTAAACATGGTGTCTAATTCATTCACATGTTTCGACCACCAATCACTGTACATTTTCCTTGTTTTATAAGAACTGCTATCTACCACCACGTAGTTACCGGTTTCAGCATCTTTCAGTTTGATTAAACCTATCGGAGGTAACTCCCTTTCACGATCATCGAAAATCTTTAAAGCAACAACATCGTGTTTGTTATTGGCAATTGATAGTGCCATTTCAAAGTCACTGCTGTCATCCATAAAATCGGAAATAATAAAAGTTGTACACCTTTTTTTTATGGCATTGGTCATATAACGCAAAGTTTCTGCAATATTTGTTCCCTTCTCTTCGGGCTGAAACTCGATCAACTCACGGATGATTCTTAAAATATGACTTTTCCCTTTTTTTGGTGGAATAAACTTCTCGACAGCATTAGAGAAAAAGATAACGCCAATTTTATCATTATTTTGAATTGCAGAAAATGCAAGAATCGCTGCAATTTCTGTAATTATATTTTTCTTGAATTTTTCGAAAGTACCAAAATCACGAGAGCCGCTAACATCTATCAACAGCATTACAGTTAATTCGCGTTCTTCTTCAAATATTTTTACATAAGGGTGGCTGTATCGGGCAGTTACATTCCAATCGATATTTCGAATATCGTCACCAAACTGATATTCTCTTACTTCAGAAAAAGCCATTCCTCTTCCTTTAAAAGCACTGTGGTATTCTCCAGCAAATATGTTTCGCGACAATCCACGTGTCTTTATTTCAATCTTTCGAACCTTTTTTAACAGATCAGTTGTTTCCATCTGGTAAGTATTTCCGATTTTAGTTTGCTTTCAAAATCAAAACCTTCTACAAACTAAAAATTAAGGTACTTCAACTGTATTAAGAATATCTGTAACAACTTCTTCAGATGTGATATTATTTGCCTCTGCCTCGTAGCTTAATCCAATTCTGTGGCGAAGAACATCGGGACAAACCGCACGAACATCTTCCGGAATTACATAACCTCTGCGCTTAATAAAGGCATATGCTTTAGCAGCCTGTGCCAAGCTTATACCGGCCCTTGGAGAAGCTCCGTAAGCAATCATATCGTTGTATTTCTCAAGCTTGTATTCCGATGGTTCACGTGTTGCAAAAACAATATCGACAATATATTTCTGAATTTTTTCATCCATATAGACATCTTTCACAACGTCTCTTGCTTTGATGATATCTTCGGTTTTTAGGATTTTCGAAGTTTCAGGAAATTGTTTTAATAAATTCTGATTAATAATCTCACGCTCTTCATCTTTTTTTGGGTAGTTGATTACTACTTTCAACATAAACCGGTCAACCTGTGCCTCAGGTAGCGGATATGTACCTTCCTGTTCAATCGGGTTTTGTGTTGCCATTACAAGGAAAGGCTCGTCGAGTTTAAATGTATTATCGCCAATTGTTATTTGACGTTCCTGCATTGCTTCAAGTAGAGCAGATTGCACTTTAGCCGGTGCACGGTTAATCTCGTCAGCAAGTATAAAGTTGGCGAAGATTGGCCCTTTTTTAATTGTAAATTCTTCCTTCTTTTGGCTGTATATCATGGTTCCCAAAAGGTCGGCAGGAAGTAAGTCGGGAGTAAACTGAATCCTTGCAAACTGTGCATTTATAGTTTGAGCCAAAGACTTAATTGCCAAGGTCTTTGCCAAACCCGGTACACCTTCCAACAATATGTGTCCATTTGAGAGTAAACCAATGAGCAGACTCTCAACAAGATGTTTTTGACCAATAATTACCTTGTTCATTTCCATGGAAACCATATCTACAAATGAACTCTCTTTTTGTATTCTTTCGTTTAATTCTTTAATATCAACTGCCTGATTCATATATTCAATAGTTAATTTTATTCCTTATTTTTTTTGAAGTTGCGAATTTAAGTTTTTCAAAAAAAAATTGAACTAAATTCTGTTAAATTATATTAAGTTAAAACTGTTGTTAACAAAAAAAAGTCCAATACTTGACCATAAATAAAAAAATCGTCACCCGACTCAAAATCGGGTGACAATTTAAATGTACTTATGAAATTTTAATTTCTCTTTCCGGCTGAGGTTTTACTTCATCGCGCTTAGGCAGTGTTACATGCAATATGCCATTTTTATATTCTGCTGAAATTTTATCAGCTAAAATAGCATTTTCAGGTACTGTAAAAGAACGCTGAAACGACTGGTAACTAAACTCCTGACGAGTATATTCCTCATTCTTTTCTTCCTTTTTGTTTTCTTTTTCCGAAGAAATGGTAATTACATTGTTTTTAAAATTGATTTTGAAATCCTTTTTCTCCATTCCCGGAGCAGCAAGTTCGATTACGAAATCATCTTTTGTTTCTTTTACATTAACCGCGGGTAGCGATGTATTTGTATTCGAAAAATTCGAATGTTCCCAATCCATCAATTCATTGTTCCAAAACCTGTCAAAGAACGATGGAAAATAGTTTACATTTCTTTTTGCTAACATGACTTATTTCCTCCAAAACTTTAAATGGTTAAACAATTAAATGAACTTAAACTCACGATAATAACCATTCAAAATCGATACCAAAGAAAATAAACTGACAAAATTTAAGAACTAAAGCCATGAATGTCAGTTCTTAGGGAGAATTGATGACAAAAATTATTGAAATTCAGAAATTTAGAAATCTGTCATTTTTTCATAAAAAAGGATTTCAACTGAAAAGATGAAATCCCTGTACGCTTTCATAAGTGTGGGGTAAGTTAAAACTATACGTTTAACTTGATATTTTAAAGAGCATTTTTAAATACTATTTGTAGCCAAATGCCTGAAACTTGTTGACTAAGATATAATCGATAATTAACAATATTACTGAAATTAAGCTTTATTAAATAGAAACAAGGTTCAACTTAATGAACAAACGTTTTGATTAATGAAGCGTTTATAATAAAACCGGTCTGACATGTCCGGAATCATATATTTGTTATAATATTAATTGAAATGGAACAAACATTTGATAAACAAACTCTTTATGTATATTTTAATCAAAAATACATTTACAGGTAAATCAGGAAATTATTTATTTAACAGATAAAATTTTCAATAACCTTTAATCCATCTAAAGATAATTTTAGTTTATAAGTATCTGCATCAATGGCAAGGATACATTCTTTTTTACCACGATTGATTTCGAAAATATAATTTGCATTAACAATAACTGACCGATGAATTTTTATTAATTCTTTTATGGTAAGCTGCTCTTCAATTTTTCCGAGGTTTTGAGAAATAATTACTTCTTTGCCATTAATTAAATGGATTAAGCTGTAAACTCCGTCAGCTTTAATAAATAATATTTCATCCTCAAAAAAGGTAACAAATCCGTTTCTTGTGTTAAATCTCAGTTTTTTTCTTTGATTGGCAGTAAACAAGTTTTTCAAATTACTAATATGATCCTTCCTGTTTCTTTTCTGCACTCTTAAAACTGCCTCACTTAATTCTTCAACACCGACCGGTTTTAATAGAAAATCCAATGCATGAACCCTCAATGCATCAAGTAAATACTGGTCATGAGCCGTTACAAATACTACATAAGAATCGATGTTAAGGTCAGAAATTGTTTTTGCAAATTCGATTCCTGAAAGATCAGGCATTTGCACATCTAAAAAAATCAAATCTGATTTATTTTTTGACAGATAATCTATGGCTTCCAGCGGGGAAGAAAATGATTTGTCAACTTCAACACCCGGGATATTTTTTAAAAGGGCTGATAATAATTCAATAGCCTGGACTTCATCATCGACAATTATGGATTTCAAGGGTTGGTTCATAGTTTGTGAAGTTAATAATAATTATTACAAAAATATTACACTGGTGATAAATTTCTGAATTATAGTATTTTAGTATGGTTTTAAGGCGGTATTAAAATTTTATACAACCATAATCATTTTTCAATTTGTTCTTCAGGTATGTACATTTCTTCGTAATCATTTTTTTGAATCCCGATTGAGATATTAATTCCTGCAGATGCTGTTATACGATGTGCATTTCTGTAACTAAATGCCTGGATTATGTTATCTGTTACAAAAAACAGGTCTGTTCCCGGTAAAAATCTCAGTCTTAAACCCACCCCCAGGTTCGTAAATTTATAACCTGCAGTATAACTCACAGAAGTTGAGAGTGCACTGCCAACATAGCCATTTAAAGAAAATGTTGCACTTGGTATTGAGCCCATACTATAAAAGTCATTTCTCATCAAAATCGCATAGTTCCAATCCCGGTTAAACTGTCGTTTGGCACCAATCAAAAGTTTTACAGGTATTCCAATTTTTATTTTATTCTCATTTTTAACCAAAACCTTATCTTCATCTCCATCCAACAAATAAGGATTGGTTTTAAATACAGAAGTTCCCATATTTAGTAAACTTGCTGAAAAAGTCCATTTATCGTGTTGGTAAGTTGCACCAAGATCTACCATAAAGCTCTTATCTTTAAGTATTCTTTTAAGGGTAATTTCTTCTTCCCAGTTTTCAGGCAATATATTTTCATCACCTACCAATTCACCATCCTCAACAGCATCAGGATTTATCTCAGTTGGTAAACCCAAATATACTTTTCCTGAGTAAGTTTCTTCGTATTCATCTCTATTCGGATCAATTTCCGGGTCATTGTAATCGACCCTGAAATAAAGATTTTTTGTATCTAAACCTGCCAGATTAAAATTAATTCTTGGTGTAATTCCTAGAGTCAGTTGTTCGTTTATTTTTCGCGAATAGGTAACTCCAAAATTGAAATAGCCAATTCCATCAGCCGAAAAATCATCGACAACAATTGGAAAATCTTCAGGCGACAGGTGATCCAGATCAGCAAGAATATAGGCAATTTCGGAAGATGCCCGGTTAATTAACATCTGATTGCCACCCAATGAGAATGATAAATATGAATGATCCTTAATTTTAAAACCAAAAGATCCAAGATTTATACTTAGTTGTTCAACAAAAAGATTATAGTCACCTATTGATTTAACAAAGTCATCAGGATTATATCCGGGTTTATTAAAATTATCAAGAAATTCATCAAACTCGTTATAGGTAAAGCCGCTATTAAACATTTCTCCTGAAACACCTCCAACAGCGGGCAGACCAATAAAAAATTTCATTTCAGGCATAATAGCCGGATTGTAAGAAATGTTTTGAGGTAATCTATCCATAAAATACATTGTGTTTTGCGCACCTGAAGAAATGGTCAAGACCATAAGTAAAAGAGCCAGAATTCGTTTCATAAGCAGTAATTGTATGGTGAAATAAATTTATAAAAAAAAGTCAAAAAAATCTGCAATCCTTATGTATTCATACAGAAAAGAAAGCTTAACTTACCCTATAAAATTTTATAATAACAATTTAAAATAGTATTCTTCGACTTCAATTAACATAACATAAAAGAACTTACTTTAAAAATGATTATTCTTAAAATACAAAAGTTCATTTTTTTTAGTGTTTTATTGGCTTTAATATTTATTTCAGGAGCTGCTTCTTCGCAACCGGAAGAAACAGAAAATAAGAAAAAAGACATGGAGGGTAAAAGCGTAAGGTTTCTGCCCTTACCATATCTGGGATATAACGAAAGTATTGGTTTTCAGTATGGTGTTTTGCCAATATTTATGCTTGATTTAAATAAACTGGATACTATCTCTCCACCATCATCAGTAGGCGGATTTGGGATGCATACAACGACAAAATCATGGATAGTACTGGGATTTGGTCGTTTTTATTTAAAAGAAGATACATGGCGTTTAAAAGGAGGTTTTGGGAAAGGAAATTTTAATTTTCAGTTTTACATCAGTCCTCCGTTTGATATTTATGTCCCTTATAATACGAATGCAAATTTTGCCGTATTTCATGTTGAAAGAAAAATCATAAATGATTTATATGGTGGTTTAGGATATAAATTTACCGCATTTGATACCTCACTTGACTCCTTAAATTATTCCGAACGTACCGAATTACATGGTATATCAATAAGTCTTTCTTTTGATGGACGAAGTAGCGTTTATTATCCACGAACCGGAATTTACGCAAATGCAAATTATGATTTGTTTCCTGAATGGTTAGGTAACGATAAAAGTTCAAGCGCTCTTGATTTGGATTATAATCAGTATTTTTCCATACGGTCTGATAAAGACGTTTTAGCTGCCAGATTCTACTCTGCTGTTGGAATAGGTGACCTTAGTTTTAATGAACAACAGTTTGTTGGAAATGATGATTTACGGGGTTATATGGATGGCAAATATCGGGGGAAAACAGTTTTGGCTATGCAAGGTGAATACCGGTGGAATTTTTACAAGGGATTGGGTGCAGTTGGTTTTGCAGGTGTAGCTACAGTATTAGGGGCAAACAACGAAGATCATGAAGGAAAACTATTGCCTTCTGTCGGAACAGGGTTAAGATACAAATTAATGGGCGAAATGATTTCGATTGGATTTGATGTAGCTGCGGGAATCGACGACTGGGGATTATATTTCAGAATAAGTGAGGCTTTTTAGAGACTGATTAAAAATTATTGATTCATTTGATTATGCGCCTTTTTTACCTAAACTTCGTTGAATTTTCCTTAAATAGCTACTGTTATTCGCGTCAAATCCGTCTGGTTTATGCAAAATATTCATTATAATCATTCTAAAAAATAATATTTAAACAGTCTCTTAATTTTGTGCTAATTTTGCGAAAAAATAAAATTAATGTCGCAACGCTACTTTTTACAATGCAGTTATAAAGGGACCAATTATCATGGTTGGCAAATTCAACCCAATGCAATTTCGGTTCAGGAAATTTTTGAAAAAACGCTTTCTACTCAATTGCGTGAGAAAATTGCAGTGGTCGGTGCTGGCAGAACAGACACTGGTGTTCACGCTTCATTTTTTATTTTACATTTCGATTCAAATAACAATCAAATCCCAGACAATTTTGTTTATAAATTAAATAGTTTTTTGCCTGAAGATATTGCTGTTCAGAAACTCTGGAGAGTAAATAATGACTTACATGCACGTTTTAGTGCATTTTCGAGAACTTACAAATATTACATATCAACAGAAAAAAATCCATTCAAAACAGAAACATCCTACAGATACCTTAAGCCTTTAGAAATCGAAAAAATGAATGAGGCTGCAAAAGTATTGTTTGAATATGAAGATTTTACAAGTTTTAGCCGCTTGCATACAGATGTTAAAACCAATAATTGCAAAATTATGATAGCAGAGTGGGAGCTTGAGTCAGGGAAACTTGTTTTCACCATAAAGGCAGATCGTTTTTTACGTAACATGGTTCGGGCCATAGTTGGAACTTTATTAGAAATTGGCCGAGGTAAACTTTCAATTCCGGATTTCAGAAAAATTATTGAAAAAAAAGACCGTAATCTTGCCGGTGCTTCGGCTCCTGCACAGGGTTTGTTCCTTGTAGATATCGAATACCCGGGAACAGTTTTCAATCTCGGTTAACAGATTCCCATTCTAAGATAGATTTATCAATATCGTCATTCTTTTAAAAGCCAATTACATTTATCACCAATTCATTTTTTGATTACCAAGACTGAATACTGAAAACTTTTTTACCTTTGCACACGTTGGTTGCGATAAAGATCGCAAATAGGGAATCAGGTGACCTGCCAGTGGTAGGCGGGAAATCCTGGACTGTGCCCGCAGCTGTAAGTCCAAAGATTGATTGCTACTCACGCCACTGTCCGTCGGCTGACGGATGGGAAGGCAGTAATCAGGGATAAGTCAGAAGACCTGCCAACAAATTTTGTCCCAATTATTCAAATGAATAATTGCTGTTTCCAGCAGCGACAAAGATTCATTATCAATTTGAAAATCAAATTGAATTCATCTAAGTCGGGATGTCTCGCAATAAATTCATTGTTTTAATTATTAATGAATAATGCGAGCCAGATGAACGAACTTCGGGAAAAAAGTTTCGGGAATCAATTTTTGATTTCTATAATTTTATCCTGATTTAAATAGTAAAAATGTAAATAGTTAATGGTAGTAAATACCAGCAACTGTTTCTAATGTTTTCGTGTAATCCAGATATTGTGAAAAAAATTACGATCATATTTTTCATCTGCCTTTGTGGGATATCAGGTATCTCTCAAAATGTTAAAAAGGTAATTTCACTGGCACCTTCTTTAACAGAAAATATATACTTACTTGGGGCCAATGATAAATTAGTGGGTTGCACAAGCTATTGTACAGAAGCGGTTAAAGATGGGATCCAAATAGTAGGATCAACAGTCGATGTAAATGTTGAAAAAATATTAGCTCTTCAACCCGATGTTGTTCTTACCATGCAATTGACCAAATCTCAGGATATTTCAACGATGGAAAAACTGGGAATTAATGTGGTTGTTATTCCAACTCCTAAAACTTTTGATGAAATATGTCAGCAAACCATTCAAATTGGAAAACTAATTGAGGCTGAATCGGAAGCAGATTCAGTAATAACAACAGCAAAAAAAATTGTGGATGAGATAAAAGTAAAAAGTGCAAAACAGAAAAATACAAGAAAGATATTTTTTCAGATAGGCGCTAATCCAATATTTACAGTTTTGGAAAACACCTTTATGGACGATTATATATTAATAACCAATTCAAAAAATATAGCTGCGGGACTAAATAAGGGTACAATGACCAGGGAAAGTGTTGTGGCCAAAAATCCTGACGCAATAATCATTGCAACAATGGGAGGTTTTGGCAATGAAGAAAAAAAGGTATGGGAAAAATATTCTGAAATTTCGGCTGTAAAAAACAACATGGTTTTTTTGATCGATTCGGAAACATCCTGCAGTCCAACTCCACATAATTTTGTTAGTGCATTGAAAGACATAGATCAATTTTTAAATCAAAAAAAATGAAGCATGGTTTAATTCATATTTATTCAGGTGAAGGAAAAGGAAAAACCACTGCATCGGTTGGTCTGGCTGTTCGTGCACTTAGTCATGGTTTAAATGTAGCTTATTCATCTTTTTTTAAACACCCAAACCAAACTGGCTACAACGAAATAATTGTACTAAAAAATCTGGGAGCTAAAATATTTAGTTTCTCAGAAGGTATGCCGATGGCAAATCCTCATATAACTGCGAAAGAATATTGGATATCAACAAACGATGGCCTCAAGGAATTGCTTCATTTTGTAACTGAAAATAAAACCCAGTTACTTGTTTTAGATGAAATATTAATAGTTATTTCCTGTAACTATTTACATGAGGATGAACTGGTTGAGTTTATTAAAGATAAGCCTGCAGAACTTGAATTGGTATTAACAGGGCGGGGTGCTACTGAAAAATTGATTGAAGTGGCAGATTATGTTACTATTTTCGCCAAAGAAAAACATCCTTACGACAGAGGTATACAGAGTCGGATTGGAATTGAATACTAGGTATGCAAAAAAAATATATTAAATGGATATTTTTTCTGTCAGCACTTGTAATATTGCTGCTAATCTCTGTAATTGTTTCACTTTCAACGGGCGAAGTTAAAATTTCGTTATCACAACTCCCAGAGGTTTTTTTAAACAAAAACGGGATTGAATATACTGTATTATCAAAAATCAGGATTCCACGATTACTTTTAGCAATTTCTGTTGGTGGAGGATTAAGTTTATCCGGTGCTGTTTTGCAAGGAATTTATCGAAATCCACTGGTTGAACCCTACACATTGGGGATTTCAGGAGGCGCAGCTTTGGGGGTAGCTATTGCGGTAGTGCTTGGAATCCAGGTAATGGGGTATATAATTTTACCGATTTTTGGCTTTACCGGAGCAATGATTACACTTTTACTTGTTTATTTTTTAAGTGTAAAAAAAGCAGGATTAAGTATTAACAGTATGCTTTTAATTGGAGTAATGGTAAGCTTTGTAGCATCATCAGCCATGATGTTTTTGATGTCGATAGCAACGCCGGATAACCTCCAAAGTATTGTTTTTTGGGTAATGGGTTCACTGGATGAATCAAATATGTTGTTAATTAATATTGCGCTTTATTCATCGCTTGCCGGTTTAATGCTCACCTACTTTTTTGCCCAAACTTTAAATGCACTTCGTTTGGGTGAAGTCAAAGCAAAACATTTGGGAATCAATACAAAAGTAAGCGTTAAAATGTTATTTTTTATAGCGTCACTTCTAACCGGAATAGCTGTTTCGGTGGTTGGAGTTATTGGTTTTGTTGGTTTGGTGATTCCTCATTTAATGCGATTGATTATCGGTAACGATTACCGAATTTTAATCGGTAGTTCTTATATCGGCGGATCAATATTCCTGGTACTCAGTGATACGATTGCCCGTACAATTATTTCACCCAATGAGTTGCCAATAGGAGTAATTACAGGTTTAACCGGTGGTCTTGTTTTTATTATTGTTTTAAGTCGTTCGAAATCTCATTTTAAATTAAACTAGAATTGAGTTAATAGTATTGAGTAATTATTACTGAGTAATGAGACATAAAGAAGTTTAACTATTGAATTATGGAGATTTAAATCTCAATACTTAAATCTTACAATCTAATATCTATGGATAGTTTTTTCGAAATAAAGAATTTTTCATGTGGATACCCGGGGAAATTTACTTTGAAAAGTATCAGCTTTAAAATTGAAAAAGGTGATTTTGTTGGAATTATCGGTCCAAATGGTTCGGGGAAAACAACCCTTTTTAAAGGGATTTCAAATGAGCTGCCTGCTATTTCCGGAGAATCTAAATTGAACAGCAATTCAATTCAAAAAATGAGTTTAAAACAAAAAGCTCAGAACATTGCCATCGTTACCCAACATATTGAAGTTGGCAGCATGACCGTCGAAGAATATATTTTAATGGGTAGAATTCCATATCGAAAACAATTTCAGTTTTTCGAGACAAAAAGAGATATTGCAATAGCTAAAAAGTACATGGATTTAACAGGAGTTACACCCCTGAAAGATAAATATATGAATGCGTTAAGTGGTGGAGAGCAACAATTGGCCGGAATTGCCCGAGCTTTAACCCAGGATCCGCAATTATTATTATTGGATGAACCTACATCACATCTGGATATTACTCATCAGGTAGAAATTTTAAATTTGATACGAAGGTTGAGCAAAGAATTGGGACTTACGGTTTTAATGATAATTCACGATCTGAATCTGGCGGGAGAATATTGCGACTCACTAATTATGATGCAAAATGGTGGCATTCGAAAAAAGGGTTCTCCAACTGAGGTTTTAAATTATAGAGATATTGAAGCTGTTTACAATACGGTTGTAGTAACCCGAACAAATCCAATATCAAATAAACCGGTAGTATTTTTGGTTTCAGAAGAGGTAATCAGAAAAAGTTAGAGGTCTGAAGTCTAAGGACGGAACAAAGATGTATTTAAACATCCAATAATTATTAAGGGGAATATAAAACACCCGTCAGAAACTTGACGGGTGAGTGGCCCAACCGGGATATATTATAGTTTTAACCGGTCGATGTTACCTGCTGACAGGAACCATTTGATAACTTAACATGGTTTGCATTATCTCCTGCTCAAGTGGTTCTTCCAGTTCAATTTGGCGAATAAATCGGTTCATTAAATTCTTTTGAACCACTGCCTCTTTAAATCTGGCAATTCGACCTTTTTTCTGTTTTCTTGTTTTCATCTTATCTGTTTTTTTAGCCTTGTTTGCCTGGTCTGTTTCCTTTACCCGTAAATATGGCTCTGTTAATAATTCTTATAATTAAGATTGTGTAATACAACTTTCGTGCAAAACTTATTTGAAAAAATATGTTTTTCACATTTATTCACTAAAATTTACTTTTATTTTAAAAATCAATATATCAGCATCGTTTTGCATGTACACTAAAGACACATTTTTTCCTTTTTCGTTGCATCATTTTTCAAAATTCTGAATTTGTATAATTCTATATTAATGTTGATAAATAAAAACAGCTTTGTAAAAAATAGTATTTATATTTGTCAACGAATTTTGGATTAATTGTTCATTTTCATGAACCAAATTAAAAGGGAATTCGGTGAAAATCCGAAACTGTACCCGCAGCTGTATTTCCCATTTTGTGTTGTTGTTCTGCAAAACCACTGTCCAGATTAATATGGATGGGAAGGTATCAACAACCGGGATAAGTCAGAAGACCTGCCACAATTCAATATTAAATAATTTAAGCTTCGGGATAAAAGCTTGAGAAATATTACCCGTATTTTTCACCTGTTATCTAAAGCTCCTTTAATTAAGTTGATGAGGAGGTTGGTATATTTTATAGTAATTCTGTTTTCTGGTTTTGGGGCAAGTGCCCAAAATACACACTCGTTGCAGGACACCATAGTTCTGGAAGAGGTAATCACCTTTGGTAATCTTAGAAAATATCAATCGGGAGCAAAAATAGAACAGATCTCTTCCAAACAATTTGAGTTCAATCAGGATGGAAATTTGGAACAATTGCTTTCACGAACATTGCCAATTCCTTTTAAAGCAGATGCCGGAGGTTTATCAACAATTCGAATTCGAGGAACTGCACCTGACCATACGAGCATCAATTTTGGCGGAATAAATATTAACTCCTTAACCCTGGGACACTCAAATGTAAGTAATATACCAACTTATCTTTTTGATAAAGTGGGTGTGCAGTTTGGAAGTTCAAGCTCGGTAAACGGCTCGGGAAGTATTGGTGGCGCGGTTCATCTTGGATTAAAAAATAACTGGGTTGATGGGTTTAAAGCCAAGGCCAGAGTATCGAATGGTTCATTTGGCGAACAACTTTATGGAACAAAAATATTTGTGGGAAACGGAAAATTTGAATCGGTAACCAGGGCGTATTACTATTTTAAAAAGAATGATTTCAAATTTAAGAGTACGCTAAAGGATTTTGAAAGCGGTGAAACCGGATTTACTGATACCCAAAAAAATGCTGGTATCGAGAATTATGGTATTTTACAGGAATTTAATTATCGTATTACAGAAAACAATTTCTTTATTTTTAATATTTGGTATGAGAATAATTGGCACCTGGTGCAACAGAATATGGCTGTCAATTATTTAAATCCTGAAAAACGAGAAGAATACTTTGACAATCATATTCGAATTTGGACCGGATATAAAAAAAGAGATAAAGCTTTTAAGTACGAAATAAATGGAGGTTATGTTTTTGATAATGCAAGCCATAATAACGTAACTGAAGATACAATAAAAACTCAAAGAATAATTGCAGAAGCTTTTATTGAACACGATTTTATTTCGAATGCAAGCTACAAAGTCGGAGCAAAAGCAAGTCGTATAAAACCTCAGGTTTATGCCTATTCAACAAATTTAGAATACGAAGATCGTATTGATTTTTACGCATCTTATTATCATCGATTTTTCAACAGATTAACTGCCACTGTCAACCTTAGACAAGGTTTTGTTAGCGATTTCAATGTACCATTTTCTCCTTCTGCAGGATTAAATTTTATTGCTTTATCAAGAGAAAAATACATTCTGAATATTAATGGAAACATTGCAAGCAGTTATCGAGTGCCTACATTTAATGACCGATATTGGGTGCCGGGAGGAAATCCTGATTTGAAACCTGAAAAAGGCATGAACTATGAATTGGGAAGTTCGTGGAACTATTGTTCACCAAATGTTTCAGGTAATATTAAAGCCAACCTTTTTTTTATGAACATTGATAACTGGATTCTTTGGAAAAACGGAGGAGCTTATTGGTATGCTGAAAATGTTCAAAAAGTGCATAGCAAAGGTTTTGAATTTATGACAGATTGGAAATATAAAGTGATGGGATTAATATCAAACCTTGGATTTAATTACTCTTACACTAACACAAAACGAGTTGAATCTATAAATGAATCTCCAGCTTTAAACAGACAATTAGAATATGTTCCCTTGCATGCATTTAATCTTTACTCAATAACTACCTATAAAAACTGGGATTTAACTTTTGATGAAATATATACCGGAAAACAATTTACAGATGAGGAGGATAAAAATATTCTGAAGGCTTATTTCCTGTTGAATATGGGATTAAGCTACAACTGGCTTATAAATTCAACAAATAAAATACGAATTAACGGTATGTTGAATAATATGCTGAATACAAGCTACCAATCGAGTTGGGGATATGCGATGCCAGGCATTAATTACAAATTAAGTATAACATATAATTTTAATTAAACACAAAATCAAAATGAAACACAACCTTAAATTTCTATTGTTAATTGCGATTTCTGCTTTTGTTGTAAGTTCATGTAATAACAATGCAGATGACGCTCCACCTGTAAAAGAACCTGGAGTAAGTTATATTATTAATTACGGGAGTTATTCAGGCGACAAAACTACTATTACGGCTTATAACAAAGAAACAGGAAATGTAACCAATGGATTTTATGAAAATGTAAATGGAGTTGCAATGGTCTCAAATGTTCAACATTCAGCCAGTTTAAATGGAAAAGTATTTTTTGCAGGTAACAATCCTGATCAACTTTTTTGGGTTGATGGAGAAACTTTTGAGCAAAATGAAAACGGAATTACAGAAGATATTATTAAGCCGCGTTTTGTTGCAGGTCAGGGTAATTACCTGTATATATCATGTTGGGGGGGCGATATATGGACTGATGAAAATGTATCATATATAGCAAAAGTAAATATTGCCGACAAAAAAGTTGAAAAGAAAATTGCGCTACCCGGCGGACCGGAAGGATTGGCGATTGCCAATAACAAACTCTATGCTGCGTTAAATTATAAAGACAGTGTTGCTGTAATCAATTTAAGTTCTGAGGAGATTTCTTACATTGAAACACCCGCGGTTACTTCATATTTTGTAAAAGATAATAACAACAATCTCTATGTTTCGTTGATAAGTACTTTTAGCGATTTTTCCGAAGAAACTGGTTTGGGATTTATCAATACTACAAATGATGAATTGGAAAATGTTTTTAAACTTGATGGTGTAAGTACTTCTTATGTAAATATTCTCTCTTCGAATAATGACTTTTCTAAAATCTATGTGATGACATCTGCTTATGATGCCAACTGGAATTTAAGTGGAGCTATTGCAACATTTGATGTAGCGTCAAAAGAATTTGATTCTGAACTGTTTATAAAAGATATTTCAGGGATGAATGGCTTGTCGTATTATAACGACCATGTGTTTTGTTTTATCGCTGAAAGTGTTACCGGCAATGGAAAAGCACAAACCTATAAAACCGATGGAACATTGGCAGAAGAACTAAATACTGGAATTGCTCCATACATGCTTTTAACTGTGAAATAGATAATATTTAGTTTTGAAAATCGTAAGATTGTACCTCTGATTATATTTTTTGATGTGCAATCTTTTTTTGTTTTATATAATTTTATTCAGTGAAAAATAAAACGCTTCGGCCAATTATGTTTGTTGGCACCGGTTCGGATGTTGGAAAAAGTGTAATAAACGCCGGTTTTTGCAGAATCTTTAAACAAGACGGATACTCTCCTGCACCGTTTAAAGCACAGAATATGTCACTCAATAGTTACCCGACTACAGATGGTTTGGAAATTGGAAGGGCCCAGGCTGTTCAGGCAGAAGCATGCGGAATTGATCCCCGTGTTGAAATGAATCCGGTTTTGTTAAAACCAACAGATTATATGAATTCACAGGTAGTTTTAAATGGGAAACCCTGGGCTAACAAATCGGCTAAGGAATATTTTAACGGAACCGATAGAGAATTTCTGTTTTCAGAATCGATGAAGGCTTTTTCGAGATTGGAAGAAAAATTTAATCCGATTGTTTGCGAAGGGGCGGGTAGTATTTCCGAAATCAATCTTTGGGAAAAAGATATTACAAATATGCGGGTGGCTGTAAGTAAAAATGCGGCAACCTATATAATTGCGGATATCGATAAAGGTGGCGTTTTTGGTAGCATTTATGGTACAATGCAATTGCTGCCTGAAAATGAACGTAAACAAATTTCGGGAATCATCATCAATAAATTCAGGGGCGATATTTCTCTTTTTGAAGATGGTAAAACAAAACTTGAAGAGCTTTGCGGAGTTCCGGTGGTTGCTGTAATTCCTCATTTCAGAGATATTTACATCGATGACGAAGATTCAGTGGTTATGGATAAAAAACAGTTTAAATCCATTGAAGGGAAAACTAACATTGCTGTAGTTTTGCTAAGACACATGTCAAATTTTACAGATTTCAATTTGTTGGAAAAAATTCCTGAAGTTAATTTGTATTATGCAGCAAATCCTGAAGATGTCGAACAGGCGGATATTGTAATCATTCCGGGATCAAAAAATACCATCTCCGATTTATTGTATTTACAAAAAAAAGGTATGGCAAAAGCAATCAAAAAAGTCCACGAGCAAGGGAAAGCCGTTTATGGGATTTGCGGAGGCTTTCAAATGATGGGACAAAGGGTGCGAGACCCTGAACTTATTGAAGGAGATATTGAATTGATTCCTGGTTTAGGAATTTTACCTTTGGATACTATTATAACAGCAGAAAAAACTACCGGGCAATGTCAATTTGAAATTTTGAACTCAGGAATCAAAGGAGAGGGTTACGAAATACATATGGGAGAAACCAGTTCAAAAAATGAAAGTCCATTTGCAACAATTAACAATAACAAAAAAGATGGATATTTTCTAAATCCAAAAACCTGGGGTACCTATATTCACGGCATTTTCGACAACAAGGAAGTTGTAAATTCTATTCTAAAAGAGTCTGGACAAAATGTAATTACCCGAATAGATTTTAAGAAATTTAAGGAAGAGCAATATAATAAACTGGCACAGTTGATACGAGAAAATACGGACATGGAGTTTGTTTATAAATCGATGGAAAGTTAAGCCATCTGAAGAAATGTTAAAATGATAAAAAAAAGAAAGGATGGGCCAACACCCATCCTTTTCACTAACTAAACCAATAAAACTAATCAAACCTAAACTTATGAACTAAAACTGATGTAAAAG
>CAJXZG010000082.1 GCA_913063265.1 uncultured Prolixibacteraceae bacterium
AAAAAGCTTATCATCCGGTTGAAGTTTTATATGAAGCGCTTGTGTAGGCTACTGGTTCATTTTATAAATAGAAAATACAACCAACCAATAAAATAAACCTATGGAAAGAAGAAAATTTATACGTAATGTTGGACTGGGTGCATCATTTGGTGCAATAAATCAAAATAAGTTATTTGAAAGTTATTCTGAAGAGATTATTTCTTACGAATATCAAAAACCCAAAGAGATCACAGATTGCGTTAATGATTTGGGGTACTTGTCAGTTTGGTTTGAATTTGCAGGTAAATTTTCAGATGTTAGCGCAATTAAGAATAACTTTAAAATTAACGGTGGGAATATTATAAAGCTTGAACACTATCATTTTTATTCGGGAGAGATTATTCTTGATAAAGACATCCCGCCTTCAGCTTTTGTAAAAATAATTGTCGTTATCTGGCTGGATGAGTTTTCAGAGAATTCTGAAATTCAAATCAATTCTGATGACAGGCTGAAGTTTAAGCTTAAAGAATTAATGGAACTTCCGGAATTGAAAAAGAATTTTTTATCCGTCCACATTATTTCAAAAATTTTACTTCATAACGAAATAGGAGAAATTGATTTTAACAAAGCCTTCAATTCAGGCCCAATCGACGAAGAGGAATTTTCATTTGTTTTGATGGCTGATCCTCAGGGTGGAGATCCTGACTGTAAAGGAAACAGGGCACCAACCCGCGTAAAAATTCATAATGCTTTTATTGAAGACAGCATAGGCCTTGTAAATAACCTGGAAGAACAACCCGTATTTACAATGGTTGTAGGTGATTATACGGATAGTCAGGGTGAAAAAGAAAATTATCAGGCTATGGAAAAGATGTACTCTAAATTAAAATCACCTTTGCTGCTTGAAATTGGAAACCATGAAACCCGGTACAATATGAAATCGGAGCCAGGTTACTTTATGGATGGTTTCAGTAATTTTTTTACGGCTCAAAAAAGGATAAACGGCCTTGAAAAACTGCTTTATTCTTTTAATATCAGGAGGTATCATTTTGTAGTATGGCCCGATCCTCTTCGCCACAATTTTTGGGAAAACCATCCACATTATTTTGAGTGGCTTGAACGAGATCTTGAAAAATACAAAAACAATCCCACCTTCTTTTTTCAGCATGTACCTATTCATCCTATTGGAATCGACCCCATTCAGAATTATTCTGAATCGGCATATATAAAAAGAAAATTAATGAAAATTCTGTCGAAATGGGGAAATGTAAATTATGTATTTAGCGGGCATGTGCACATTCCGATAAAATCATCAGTAAAAACGGCGTGCAATTATCAAGGAATCAAATTTATAAATTTGCCGGCTGCCGGTTACCGTCCCAGAGCTTTTGGAGAAGAGGACTATTTTGGTGGCCCAACACAGGGGATTGCTGTGGTTTCTGTGAAAAAAGACAAAATTGATGTTATATATAAAGATGTTACACATAATGTATATCATTATCCATCAGATTTTAAAGAGTTAACACCCGAAAAAGAAAAATTGTGGTTTTTTTATAAATGGGAACTTCCATTGAATAAAAGTATTGTTAACGGAAATTTTGATGGTCTTAATAACTGGCATCAACCTTTTGTTTATCATGAAGATGTCCATCCTGCCAATATTTGTGAAATCAAAAAAAATGACGGGCAAAATGCTTTATTTCTGCGCACTAAAAAAAGGGGATACGATTCTCCCGGACAAGACAGGTTGCCACAAACTCTGAATAGCGTTTGTCAGGCTGTTTTTGTCAAAAACGGAAAAATCCCTTCACTTTCCTTTGAAATAAAAATTGCGGAAGGATCCGAAGAATCGGAGGCCTTAAAAGGAGTATACATCTGGTGTGAAGGATTTAGTGGCCCAAATAAACTTTTTAACCTGATATATTCCAATGGTATTGCACCGGGTAATTTAAGGTCGCGTTCAGAGGCAGGTTCAGGTTACAAAACCGTTCATTTTGATTTACCAGTAACTGAAGATTCCTGGGCAAAAGTATCGTTAAATCTCAAAGTGGATGCAGAAGAACATGATTGTGAAATAATGGATGTTGACCGCTTGGTGATAAGTCTGGGGGTTTGGAATGTTAACGATGGAAATAATTCAGGTACTGCAGTTTATTTTCGCAATTTGGAGAGTTTTATTTCACAGGATGAAAATCCAAGCCTTTGCGATATACAGAAGATAAAAGTAAAAAATCAGGAAAGTATCTATTATCCAAAAGTTGTTCATATTGCCGGAGAGCATACCCTTGGACAACAAGAGCAACTCTATTTTTAAGCATCACTTTTTTCTTCGCTTTGTGCGATAATTAGTTCAATTTCGTGTTCTTCAAAAACTTTACGATGATTCTGTTGAATGCCTTCATCAGTAATAATATAATCAATTAATGAAAGAGCACCCAGGCTGGCCAGTGCACTTTTACCAATTTTTGTCGAATCAGCCACCAGATAAGTTATTTCTGCAGCATTGATCATGGCTTTTTTAACTACGATGTCACTGATACTCGGA
Source organism: uncultured Prolixibacteraceae bacterium (assembly GCA_913063265.1). Lineage (GTDB taxonomy): Bacteria > Bacteroidota > Bacteroidia > Bacteroidales > Prolixibacteraceae > Draconibacterium. The sequence goes on from CAJXZG010000082.1 coordinate 2,525, forward strand.
TAAGTCAAACCCGCTTTAAGCGAAATACCTGCGGTTGCCAGAAACAACTTTTGGACGTTTAGTCCATGGAAAAAGTCAGCAGCTTTTTGCCCGGTTAAAGAAAGTGTTGGTGGTTTAAATTCTCCACCCGTTACAATAACTTCTATTCCCGATTCTGCACCAAGCATAACCGCAATATTCAATGCATTGGTAATTACGGTTATGTTTTTCATTCCACGAAGTCTTTTGGCAATTTCCGTGGTTGTTGTACCTGAATCCAGAATAATGGTATCTCCACTTTCAATTAACTCCAGACATCTCTCTGCAATATCCGCTTTTTTGTCCATGTTTTCCTGATGTACCAAGGAAAAACTTTTAACTTGATCCTCAACGTTTTTTAAAAATGCACCCCCATGTTCCCTCACAATAAGATCTTCTTTTTCAAGTTTTTCCAAATCCTGACGAATAGTTACTTCAGTTACTTTAAAAAGACGTGCAAGATTGGATACCTTGGCTGAACCGTCTTCTCTTACTAAATCCATAATTTTCTCACGACGTTGATTGGCCATCAGGTTCTCTAATTTCATGTCAATTTTTTTTAAATTGTTTTTTATTGAAATATTGAACGAAAATAATAAAAATAATTGAGCTTTTTTATTTTGTTTGGTTTCATATATTTTCGAATATTTTTGATTAATATTTCTAAATTGCTATTTTTGTTTTCGTATGATAAGCGTGAATTTGTGTGGCATTAAAGGGAAACAAACTTAAATATTTATTAAAACCAGATAAAGAAAAATGAACCGTTTCTGTTTTATTAAAACAATTTTTCCTTTGTATTTTGTACTGTCCTTATCTGCCAGATCTAATTCGGCAAATAGACTTCCAACTGATATAAAAGTTGCTGATCATAGTTCTCCGGGATTAACACGATACAAGCGTATAATTGCAGAGGTAACTGAGTAAATGCTTGAAAAGCTATGAAGAATAAATTTCAATATCCGCTACAGATTTTCTTATTTTTTTTGCCATTGATGATTATTGCCGGGGCATGTTCAAATCAAAAAACGAAAGATTCGCAGAAAAGTAAAAATAAAATGGCAGTGGTGATATCTACCCTTAATAATCCATGGTTTGTGGTTTTAGGCGAATCTGCTTCTGAGCGGGCAAAAGAACTGGGGTATGATGCTCATATTTTTGATTCGCAAAACGATCCTGCAAAAGAGGCAGAGCATTTCGACAATATTATAGCTATGGGGTACGATGCAATTTTGTTTAATCCTACCGATGCTGATGGTTCGGTATTAAATGTAAAACGAGCAAAAAAAGCCGGTATTCCAACTTTTTGTATGGATCGTGAAATCAATTCGAGGGATGCTGCAACAACCCAGTTACTTTCCGATAATTTTACAGGGTGCGTAAAACTGGGACAGTATTTTGTAAAGCAGATGAATAAAAAAGGGAATTATGTCGAAATTTTAGGACTGGTTGGAGATAATAATACATGGAACCGTTCCAGTGGTTTTCACAGTGTAGTTGATGAATTTCCTGACTTAAAAATGGTCGCTCAGCAAAGTGCTTATTTCGACCGCAACAAGGCCATGGATGTGATGGAAACAATTATGCAGGCGAATCCTGAAATTGACGCAGTGTTTTGCGGAAATGATGCTATGGCAATGGGAGCGTATCAGGCGGTTCTGGCAGCCGGAAAAGCAGAACGAATAAAGGTTTTTGGCTTCGATGGTGCTTTGGATGCCATCCAGGGTATAGCTGACGGAAAGATAGCTGCAACTGTAATGCAATTCCCGGTTGAAATGTCAAGAATTTCTGCCGATTTAGCTGATAGGTATATTAAGGGAGAACGTGAATTTACCAATCGAACTCCTTACGAGGTAGTTCTTGTAACTCCGGAGAATGTATCAGAATTTCTTTTAGATAAATAATACCTTATGAGAAAACCGGTAAAAATAGTTTTAATTGCTGTATCTGTTCTTGCTGTTATTTTCTTTTCACTTAAAATCGAATATCTGGAAGAATACAAATCTAAAAACACTGTTGAAGTTTTCGATGCTGCAAAATACGCTGAACATTTTTGGAAGGAAGACTTACCCAAATTGAAAGAAAAAGCCACAGACGCCGAATCTTTTATTCTACTTCTTAATGATAATCCTGATGAAGCATTTAAAAAATATGGTAATGTTGTAGGAATTTCAAAAACTTATTATTTTTTGCTTAAAGGAAAAGGTAAAATTTCATTGGTTGAAGATGAATATTTTGTTGTTGATATCTCTGAAAACCAATCCATTCAGGTCGCAACAGAATTTATATTTGGTAATGCGGTTCGCGATGGTTCCGGAAAAATTAGTATCGATGAGTTTTTGAATATGACAGATTTTAACAATGTATCTGTGGCCTTAAATAAACTGGTAAAAGCCAATGTTGTAAAAAAACTAAAATCCCGGGCCGGGGTGGGTAAATCTGTTGAGTTTGTGGGGGCTGCTGAAATAAGCATGGAAAATATTGAAACAGACAAAATCAGAATTATTCCGGTAATTGCACAGATAAGAAATGGTAAAAACGAATAACTTACAACCTGTTCTCGATATACGAAATGTTTCAAAGGATTTTTCGGGAGTTTATGCATTAAAAAATATAAACATGCATATTTTCCCTGGGAAGGTTACTGCCATAATTGGCGAAAATGGAGCAGGTAAATCCACACTCATGAAAATTGTTTCGGGAGTACACACTGATTTTGAAGGTGAAGTAACTCTGAACAATGAAAAGATTAACTTCAAAAATCCAAAGCAGGCCGCTGAAAATGGGGTGGTTATCATTCATCAGGAATTAAATCTTATACCTCATTTAAGTGTAACTGAAAACGTTTTTCTCGGTCAGGAAATTACCAATAAATTTGGTTTGCTTGATTACCGGAAGATGTACAAAAAGACAGCTGAAATTTTAAGTAAGTTAAAGTTGGAAATTAATCCTTCCACTCCGGTAAATCAATTACGGGTTGGCCAACAACAACTGGTTGAGATTGCCAGGGCTCTTTTTATGGATTCCAAGGTTTTAATTATGGATGAGCCCACTTCCGCCATTAGTGACCATGAAGTGGAACTGCTGTTTTCAATAATCAAAGAATTAAGGACAAAAGGTGTGGCCATTGTTTATATTTCACATAAAATCAATGAATTATTTGAAATAGCCGATAGTTTTGAAGTACTGAGGGATGGCAAAAATGCAGGTTCCGGTGAAATGAAAAAAACATCACACGATGATTTGATTCAGATGATGGTGGGAAGAGACATCACCGGAAGTTTTAAAAAAGAACAAATTACTGACGGGAAAGAGATTATTCGGGTTGAGAACCTGTGTTTTATTAATCCGGAAAACAAAACTGATTTCCTGGTAAAAGATGTAAGCTTTAATTTGAAAAAAGGAGAAATCCTTGGAATTTGTGGCTTAATGGGGTCAGGACGTACTGAAGTGCTTGAAGCGATATTTGGCTTGTTCCCTAAATATGTTTCAGGCGATATTTATATAAAAGGCAAAAAGCAAAAAATAAAAAATGTAAATGATGCGATTTCTGCAGGAATAGCTCTTGTTCCCGAAGACCGGAAACTTCAGGGATTAATTCTGAATATGGATGTTGCAAAAAATACAAGCCTTGCAAATCTATCTGAAGTTTCAAATTATGGTTTTATCAGTAGTAGCAAAGAAAAAGAGCTTGGTCTGGAATTTCGAAAAAAATTGAATACTAAAGTTCCTTCAGAAAATATAGAAGTACAAAAGCTAAGTGGAGGAAATCAACAAAAAGTAGTGATTGCCAAATGGTTGGCAACCAATCCCAAAATTTTACTTCTTGATGAACCAACGAGGGGCATCGATGTAGGTGCTAAAACTGAAATATATAACCTTATCAATAAACTTGCTGCACAGGGAATGGGAATTATTATGGTTTCTTCTGAACTTCCTGAAATACTTGCTTTATCCGATAATATCATTGTGTTGTCAGAGTCAAAACTTACAGGAAGGTTTACAAATAAAGAAGCCACTGAGGAAAAATTAATGAAAGCAGCACTTGTTGAAAAAGAATGAATTTTATAAACAAAAATATAGCAGACACCACCCCGTTCCGAATACTCGGAACACACCTCCTCTTATTCAAAATGGAGGGGAAAAGTTCTTATCCCTTTGTTGAAATTTATTCCCAAACATTAATAGAAATGAAAAAATTTCTCCTCCTGGTCAGGAGGAGTATCCCGATGATTAGTCGGGAGGAGGTGGCTGAAATTAATAAACGCAAAAAGACTAATTAACATGACCGAAACAAAACAAATAAAATACTACCTTATAAAATTCCAATCGGTTATAGCATTAATGTTGATGTGTATAGTTTTGAGCTTTATGACTGACAGATTTTTAACCGGAGAAAATGCATGGAACGTGATGCGTCAAATATCAGTCAATGTTGTAATTTCTGTTGGGATGACACTTGTTATACTTACAGGAGGAATTGACCTTTCAGTCGGTTCTATTCTGGCAATCTCAGGGGCAGTGACTGCGGGTATGCTGAAGTTTGGAGCGGAAATGCCAGGCCTCAATATTTTTCTTGGATTTACACTGGTAGGTGCTTTGGTTGGTGGAACATTGGTTGGTACTTTTTTAGGTTGGTTTAACGGATTAACAATAACAAAGTTTAAAGTCCCGCCATTTGTTGCAACCCTTGCCATGTTAACTATTGCCCGTGGATTGACAATGTTGTGGACGGGAGGTTTTCCAATAACTGGACTCGGAGATAATTTTGCTTTTATCGGAACCGGCTGGTTTTTAGGAATCCCAATGCCCGTATGGATTTCTGCAGTGGTTGTATTGGCGGCAGTCGTTTTAACAAAAAAAACGGTATTGGGAAGGTACATTTACGCCATTGGAGGTAATGAAAAAGCTGCTGAATTATCCGGTCTTAAAATCAAAAAAGTAAAAATGATTGTTTATGCGATTGCCGGCGCACTTTCAGCTATCGGTGGCATAATTGTAACATCAAGACTCGACTCTGCTCAGCCCAATGCAGGATTTGGTTTTGAATTGGATTCAATCGCAGCTGTAGTCATTGGAGGTACTTCTCTTTCAGGAGGAAAAGGAACAATTATGGGTACTGTTCAGGGGGCCCTTATCATTGGAATATTGAACAATGGGCTTGTTCTTTTGAATGTTTCTCCTTTCTGGCAACAGGTGATAAAAGGGTTGGTTATACTTCTGGCTGTAGTTATTGAAAAATTAAATTCTAAAGAGGAATAAAATGAATAAAGAACTTACATCAATTTTAATGATCCCAATTTTAGTCGCGTTACTATCATTGCCTTCTGCTTGTCAAAAAAGTAAAAAAGAAATAAGCTACAAACCACGTATAATTAATACTACAGATCTCGGTGCCGATCCTGACGATGAACAATCCATGGTAAGACAGTTGGTTTGCGCCAACGAATTTGAACTTGAAGGATTAATCGTATCAACAGGCTGCTGGAAAAAAACGCAAAGCAACACCGATATGTTAGATAAAATAGTAGACGCGTACGAACAGGTTTATCCTAACCTTACCGTCCATGCAGATGGATTTCCAACTCCTGATCATTTAAAATCTATTTCGGTTATGGGACAAACCGGCTATGGAATGGGTGATGTAGGTACTGGAAAAGATAGCCCAGGATCTGATTTAATTATTGCCTCGGTTGATAAAGATGATCCTCGCCCTGTATGGGTAATGGGCTGGGGCGGAATGAACAATGTTGCCCAGGCCATATGGAAAGTTCGGGAAACCCGCTCAAAGGAAGAGTTGGAAAAATTCCTGAATAAATTAAGACTTTTCGATATTTTGGGACAGGACGATGCAGGTGCCTGGATTGCCAAAAATTTCCCCGATGTTTTTTATATTAGAGCTACAAAGGTTTACAATTGGCAACCTCCTAAAAACGGCACATATCAAAAACTTATTCAAAGTAAAGGTCCGCTGGGAGCCGTTTATCCTGATACAAAATGGGCAACAGAAGGTGATACTCCTGCATTTATGCATGTTTATCCAAACGGATTAAATGACCCTGAACAAATTGACCAGGGGAGTTGGGGCGGTCGTTTTAGTTTTGAAAAACAAGAAGGTATTCGCAGTATGTCTGAGGTTCATAAAATACAGGAAGATGGAGAAACCAGGTTTGATCCTTATTTTATGCATGGAAACACAGAAGATGGGGGGACTTCAATTAAAATGTGGGAAAAGGGCTACAATAACGATTTTGCTGCGCGAATGGACTGGAGTATTACAAAGAAATATGAAGAAGCCAACCATCATCCGATAGCGGTTTTGAATAAAGATAAATCAAGAAATGTATTGGAAATTTATGCAAAAGCAGGTGAGGATGTTGAACTGAGTGCTTCCGGTTCAAACGACCCGGATAATGATGAAATTAAATATTCATGGATTTATTATAAAGCGCCGGGAACATACAAGGAAGAAGTTTCGATCGAAATTAATACTTCTTTACAGGCAACTCTAAAAGTTCCGGAAGATGCCGCTGGAAAAACAATTCATGTAATTTTGGAAATTCATGATAACGGTAGTCCAAATTTATATGCGTACCGTCGTTTGATTTTAAATGTTAAATAGAAGGCTTATTGTTCGTTCATCATCCAAGGGTATTAAACTACAGTCATTCTTGTCCAACAGATAGTTGAATGGGATTTGTTTTAAATGTAGTGGAAATAGCTGATTTTTAAAAATTTATAAAATGAACTTTTTTAATGTTTTAAAAGGTTTTGTGCAGATTGTGAAAGCCCTTCACCTGAAATACCGTAATGATTAAATATGTCTGTCTGAGATCCTGTAACAGTATCTTCATCTGGTATACCGACTATTTTAAAAGGTTTATATATTTTCTCCGAAAGTAGCAATGAAGCAACAGCTTCTCCCAAACCACCGTAAATACTATGTTCTTCCACTGTAATTATACATTTGCATTTTTTTGCAGTTTCTATAGTCGTATTCTTATCCAGCGGTTTTATCGTATGCATACTTATTACTTCTGTACTAAAACCATTTTTATTCAGTAATAAGGCGGCTTCGTATGCCGGTGTTACTGTTTCACCGCAGGCAATAAAAGCAATATCCTTTCCCTCACAGATTTTTGATGCTTTTCCAATTTTAAAATCTTCCTTAATTCTAGGAAGGTAGGGCATTGCTTTTTTACCAAATTTTATATAAACAGGTTTTTTACTTTTTGAACTTGCTATGATTGCTTGACGTGCTTCATAATTATCAGCCGGAATTATGATATCAATATTATTAATGGCTCGTAAAACTGCCACATCATGAATAGAATGATGTGTTGAACCTAAAGCACCATAACTGACACCTGCGCTGATTCCAACAAGTGTAACAGCCTGGTCTGAATATGCAACATCGTTTTTAACCTGTTCCAGGGCGCGTGCAGTTAAAAAGCTTGCTGGAGAAACAGTAAATACATTTTTACCTGTTGATGCCAATCCTGCTGATACTCCAACCAGATTTTGTTCAGCAATTCCCACTTCGACAATTTGTTCAGGATATTTTTCTCCAAAAGCAACCAGTTTCCCTGATCCGCGGGAGTCGCTTGTTACAGTGAGAATATTTTTATCATTTTCAGCAAGTTCTGCCAGTGTTTCTGCAAACACAAGCAGATTAGCCTTTCCTGTTTTTAGATTCTTCATTTTTAGATTTATACATCAACCAAAGTTTTCAACTCTGATTCAATTTCTTTGATTGCAAGTTCATATTGCTCGTCCGACGGAACTCCATGATGCCATTTTTTTTCGTTTTCCATAAAGCTAACTCCCTTGCCCTTTATGGTATTGGCAATAATTAAAGTTGGTTTTCCGTTTTCAACCGGAATTTTTTCGAAAGTTTTTCTTAGACTAGCTATATCATTGCCTTTGGTTTCAATAACTTTCCAGCCAAACGCCTCCCATTTATCTGAAATTGGATAAGGACTGCATACTTCGCGGTTGGGCCCTGTAATTTGAAGGGCATTATGGTCAAGAATTGCTGTCAGGTTGTCTAATTTGTAATGAGCAGCCATCATTGCAGCTTCCCAGTTCGATCCTTCTGCAAGCTCTCCATCTCCTAATAAAGTGTATACTTTATAAGTTGCCTTATCCATTTTGCCAGCCAAAGCTATTCCTGCACTAATGGGTAATCCATGTCCAAGTGCTCCGGTATTAAACTCCACACCGTTTACTTTCCTTGTCGGATGTCCCATGTATCGTGAATTGTACCAGCATAATTCTTCTAAATCATCTTCAGGAAAAAATCCGGCATTGGCAAGCACAACATATAGTGCTTCAACCGAATGACCTTTACTCTGAATAAAACGATCACGATTATTGTCTGAAAAATTATCAGGCGAAACATTAAGAACATCGTTATATAAAACATTCAGAATGTCAGTACAGGACAAACTTCCTCCGGTATGTCCCGCATTGGCTTTTTTTATGTATTTAAGAAGAGCCATCCGGTACTTTGCTGACTTTATTTCCAACTCATTATTTGTAAATTTCTTCATAGTCTGGTTAATCGTTAAAGCACCTTTTATTCATGTTTGTAAAGTTCCCAACCCAGGTAATTTCCTACAGCTTCTTCCAACACATCTGCCACATGTCCGCGTACCATTCCCACATGGTGTTCAAAACCATTTTTACACATATATTTCATTAGATTCTGAAGCTTTGGAATTTCACAAACTGCTATTCCTCCATCCATTCCATAGGGATCATCAGTAATTCTGCCTTCACCCAGATATGATTTTATTTTTCCTTTTGTGTCATCGGTTGAGATACGGAAGTAGGTCATTTTACCTGGTGCAACTTTCCCTTTTACAGCGCCAAAAGTATCTTCCTGTCCGAGAACGGTTCCAAGTATATCCAAACTCCCGATTTCAATCTTGTTTTCAAAGAAAGATTTTGGATAGTTACTACAATGTGTACAAACCACCTTGTTTCTGTCTTCGCCAAAATTGTTGTTCCAATCGAGCAGGGCAGAAGGTAATTCAGCAGCCAAAGCAAGCGCATACATTCCAATGGTTCCCGCAACATCCACTTCACATGCTGAAGGCATTAGCTTTTCGCCCATCATACTCATGGTTACACAAGCGGCACATCCGTAATTCTTTTCAATTGATTCCCAGCATTGCAGTGCTGAAATGTCAATATCATTCTCTTCTATCCAGTTTTCAACAGCCAGTCCAAAACGAGCCTGTTTTGAAATTTGTCCGTTGTGCAGAATATTGCAGGTTCCGTAAAGCTGAATATCCTTAACCTTTTGTAATACCTCCGGTGCATAATCGTCAATCTTTTCTGCTGCAGCCAGAATTTCTGACATATCAACAGGAACAACGGTGATGTCGGCTTGTTGAAGTATCTTTTCGCTAAAACGCATGGTTTGAAATCCAATTGGACGCGTTCCTATTGCCCCAACACGTAATCCTTTCATTCCTTTTACCACGCGGCAAACCGCAGCAAATTTGTACAAATCTGCAGTAAACTCTTGACTGTCGAGACTGTAGGTGTGGTATGTTGTGTCAGTAAATTTAATGCCATATTGATATAAATTATTGCATACTGAAAGTTTACCACAGAAAGCATCTCTCCGGCTTTTTACATCAACTTTATCGTTATCATCATCGCAGGCCTGAACCAGTACCGGGACATTTAAATCCGCCATTTTAATGGTATTTACCACGCCCAGTTCGTCGCCAAAATTTGGAAGAACGACAACGATACCGTCAATCTTATCGGCATTTTCTTTAAAATATTTTGCACATTTTACGGCATCTTCGTAGCCTTCAATGTTTCCTGTTGGAGTTGCTTCGCCCGGAAGGATTAATGCTCCAAATCCCATACTTTCTAATTTGGCAAGTACTTTTATACGTGCTTCAACAGCCAGTTCAGAATTGAAAATATTACGGGTTGCGATAATAACACCAAATGATATTTTTAATTTATTCATGATATATTTTTTAGTTTTCTACTAGTTCGAAATTTTTGTTAACCGAATTGCCATATACGGTTTCTCGGGTAAATCAATTTTCGATAATCCCTTAAATTTTCCCTGAACAGGAGAAATTTTCATATTCCATGTATCAATAATTTCAGCCTCAAATTCCATGTCTTCAGGCAGCTTAACTTCAATATTTGCAATATTATCTGCGACATAAATAAGATAATATTCACCTTGTTTCGAAAATTTGTAAATGTTGTTATTAATATTCTCTGGTTCTCCACCATCGTTAAGCTCAGGCACCATTTCAGTAACAGGAGCTTGTTCCATAACTGATTTGAAAAATGCAATACGCTCCGGACTTTTGCCCACCAGTAAACCACCTTTTGCCCACCAGCGCACTTCTGTTGAATCGTCGGCTGTATTTGCATAAGTATCGCCATGTGTTGGATAGCCTCCACTTAAACCGGCCATCCAGAAGTAGCTGGCCATTTCTTCGCTGCTCATATTTCCCCAACCACTTTTCACGTCTCCTTCATAGCGCATTTCATCAAATAACAGTGGTTTTTTGTACTGTTCACGCCATTTTATTGCGTTAAAAAACTGCGAAGTTTGAGTGCTGGTATGAGTGATCCACGGACGGTTGTGGTCATAAAAATGGTCCTCTGTGTTGTACCAGTTATGGATCCCCCTGAAACGCTGGTGAGGGTCGTTCTCCTGAAGACAGTTTCCAATTGCTTCCCAATCGATGGTTTCTTTTATTTCAGGCACATCCCATTCGTTGGCAAGCGACCACCATACATTTCGGAACGCTCCAATTCTGGCAATCATATATTTCACATACCTCAAATTCATTTCATTTCCCATTTGGCAATAACCCCATTTGTCATAAGGATGAAACAAGATTACATCGGCCTGAATTCCCATTTCTAACAATTGTTTTATACGTAAATCGAAGTTTTGAAAGAATTCAAAATTCAGTTCTGTGAAGTCACTTTCTTCACCCTTTCTTAAAAAAGGATATGCCCACGGTTCTGTGTCGTTTCCATATTTGTAAGTTTTTGGGAAAACACACATCCTGATTTTGTTAAAAGGAGCTTTTTTTAAAGTTTCCAATGTTTTTTCCTGTATTTTTTGTTTTACGCTTGTCCACTGGTATGCTGTAGTTCCAATAGAATAAAAGGGGGTGCCATCGGCATATTGTAAGTAATAGGTATTCACAATTATGAGTGGTCCATGATTTTTATCTTGAGCCTCTACGCAAGTCAATTTTCCTTTCTTTCCATCCAGAAGTTCTGAATTACTTGTTGTTGAATAAGTCCAGTTGCCAACATTTTCGGGAGAAAAACGGATTTTATAAATACCATTTCCATCGTAAAATCCGGGAACAGTTATTTCCGATTCCTCCATATTGAAAGTTGCATTTAAATCAATCTCCATAAAAGGATTGCCTTCTTTTGGTCCCTGCAAAGTTATTTCGTAAACTTCCCATTTTTCCACCTGGGGTATTTCTTGCTTTGTGCATGCTGTAAATGAAATAAGAATTGCCAAACACAGGATTTTAATTTTAGTCATTTAGTTAGTTTTTATCGTTTTATTTTTTAAATCTCACTTTTGCAACTGCCAATTTCCATCCATTATATAAAAGTGCATTTATTTCATCTGGCATTGAGGGAATAAAAGTTCTGTCAACCTTTCGAAGTGATTCTATTTCTTCCAGATTTTTCCAAAATCCTATAGCAAGACCAGCCAAAAAGGCGGCACCTAAAGCAGATACTTCTTCAATGTTTGAGCGATTCACTTTTCCATTCAATATATCGGCCTGAAACTGCATCAGAAAATTATTTCTTGTTGGACCTCCATCAACTCTTAAATCTATCAGTTGTACTTCGCCGTTTGAGTCCATTAAATCCACCAGATCTTTAACCTGGTAGGCAATGCTTTCAAGAGCTGCTCTTACAATGTGTGCTTTTTTTGAATTCCGCGACATGCCCACAATTCCTGCTCTGGCCTCGTTATCCCAATACGGAGCGCCTAATCCCACAAAAGCCGGAACCATATATACTCCATTTGTACTTTTCACACTCGTTGCTATTTCTTCTGTTTCAGAAGCATCATTAATTAGCTCCATTTCGTTCTGTAACCAGTTTATGGTGTCGCCGGTACAATGAATGTTCCCTTCAAAAACATAATCTATTTTTTTATCTCTGCTGAAACCAATCGAAGTAACAAGACCTTTTGGTGGTTCAATAGGTTGGTTCCCAATATTCATCATTACAGAAGATCCTGTGCCGTAGGTCGCTTTCCCTATGCCGGGAGAAAAACAGTTTTGTCCGAATAGTGCTCCGTGGGAATCACCAATTAAACCTGAAATTGGTAAAGATTCGCCAAAAACAATATTCTTGTCGGAATATCCAAAAATTTCATCGCTATATTTTAGTTCAGGGAACATCGATTCTTCCAGTTCAAAAACATTTATTAATTCTTTATCCCATTCTAAGGTATGAATATTAAAAAGCATAGTACGGCATGCATTGGAATAATCCGTGGCATGAACTTTTCCGCTGGTCAGTTTCCACAGCAACCATGAATCCATTGTTCCCAATAGTAAATCACCATTTTTTGCCCTTTCTTTTAATCCTTCAATGTTTACCATCATCCATCTTAGCTTGCTTGCTGAAAAATAGGGATCAATAAGCAAACCGGTTTTTGAAGTGACCTTTTCAGACCATCCTTGTTCTTTCAGTTCATTGCAAAAATCAGCACCTCGCTGACATTGCCATACAGCAGAATTTGCAACCGGTTCTCCGCTTTTTCTGTCCCAGATTAAAGAAGTTTCACGTTGATTGGTTATAGCTATTCCAGCAATGCCGTCTGTTTTTATTCCGGTTTCTTTAACAAGTTGTACAAGCCCTCTTTTTACATTATCAAAAATTTCACTGGCATTGTGTTCAACAAATCCTGCAACAGGATAAATTTGTTCGTGAGGTATGCTGACTCTGTGCACAAGCTCTGCATTCTTATTAAAAAGAATAACCTTTGAAGCTGATGTACTTTGGTCGATAGCAATGATGTATTTTTTGACACGACTCATTCAAAATGAATTTTTTGTTTTGGTTTACATCTTTTTTTGTTTTGTCAAAAATAATCGAAAGAAAACGAAAATAAAAGAAAAATAATTGTTTTTTCCATATCTGTACAAACAATTTACTTAATCAAAATGGAATAGGATGATTTTTCTTGTATCTGAAGGATATTTCAAAACTGATACAGTTATTTGATAAATAAAAAATGTAATTGAAAATAGGTATACCTATACTTTGGGAAGATAGTCCCTCTTTCTGATACAAATTTATGGTTGTTTTCAATTTTCAGAACTTAGTTTTGTTGTGAAAACGGATTAGAAATAATTCTTTGATTTTTTTTAATAGTTACAGCAATTTTTAAATCAAAAATAATTGAATCAAAATGAAAAATCTACCTTTTGTAATTCTTGTAATGTTTATTGTCTCGTGTACGAACAAGGCTCCTGTTGAGAAGTCTGTTAAAGATGTACAAAAAACCCAGGCATATATTGGCTTAAAAGAAGGTGGTGAATGGATTTGGGTAACAAAATCTAATGGCAATGAACAATGGGAATACCAGGGAGGAGAATTTAAGCCCGTAACAAATCTTGTTGTGGATGAAAAACACACTGACCATTCTTTTGATATTCAGTTTGAAGGTCCGGGGTGGGAGTCAGACAAAATCGGATATCGGATATATCTGGACTGGAGAAATGCCATTGATATTTTTGGAAAAAAAGTAGATACCATGGTTTTACATACCGTAGGATTAGATGGTTTTGATTCTTATCATGAGGAGGCAGACTGGGGGGTAGATGTGCTAAAAGTAGGTTCTTCCCTGGGAATGGGTTCTGTGGCTTTTTGGGATGGTGAAAAAGCCATTCGTGTTGAAAAAACAGAAAGTTTGTCGGCAAAAGTTGAAGACGGTGAAAGCAGTTCGAAAGTAGAAATATTATATGAAAACTGGGAGATAAATAATATAAAAACCACTTTAAAATCAACATTTGAAATTGAAGAAGGAAGTTTTCTTACCAAAAACAATCATGAACTTTCTCAGAATTTACCCAACCTTGCAACAGGAATAGTAAAACATGACAGTACAGAAATACAAGTATTCGACGATATTATAGATGGCTGGAGTTGTATGGCAACCTTTGGTGTACAAACCCTGCAAAACGATAAACTTGGAATGTGTATTTTCTTTAATAACGATGAATTAATTGAAATAACAGAAGATAAATACAGCCATATTGTTGTACTTAAACCTGTTAACAATAAGCTTACATATTATTTTGGTGCAGCGTGGCAGCAGGATGCATCAGGTGTGAAATCCATGAAAGAATTTAAGACACTGCTTAAAGAACAGGCAAAATTTATATTGTAATTTAAATTGTGCAGTCTTTTAATGTAGCTTTAAGTTATTTAATTGATTTTTAAATAGCTTTTATGACAGTATTTAATTCCCTAATTAGGGAATACACAACTTTGAATCCTGGTTAGATTTTACAAAATTGATTTGATTTCATTTAGCGGGATTTTAAGTAAGTGTCTTTTCTCAACCTATATAAATACCCAATAATTTCTTAAAGATTGTATCCATAAAACTTCTAAAAATCAATTTGTTATTTTCTTGATTTATGTCAAGACCAACCACTTCCAATCGCACTACTTTTATTCCGTAATTTTAAAAAATGTCATAAAAATTTCGCAATAATGATTTCAGATATTGCTAATAACAGCGATTTCGCATTAAGTGATTATTTGTTTCCTTTAAGTTATAGATACTCACAGAAAGAAATAAGTAATAATGAGAAGAAATATCAGGAGATCATTAGAAGATTTGACCAAGGTGATATAGAATTTTCAAAACTGTGGCTGCTATAATAATGCGCGTTTAATTATTGAATTTGTTAGAGTTTTTTAGAAATGAAAACAGGTTATGTAAATTCTGTTTTCTGATTTCAATAATAAGATTAAGGTTTTAGCTGAAAGGCAAATTGCAAATGAAACTATTTCAACTATTTTTTTTGATAATTCTTGGGTGGGCTGCGAATGCCCAAAACAATACGGATGTAAGTCTTTTTCTGAAGAAAGATAAAAACAAGTACATTAATTATATTGAATCAGAATCCGGTAATTTATTTTACAAACTGGGACATCACGGACCTGCGGTGGAAAACCGGTGGTTCGGACTTCGTATATATTTTGATAAAAAGACTGCCATTGATGTTTACTCTAAAGCCAATCCAGGACTCGAGATTCGTGATAAAAAATGGTATCCGTCAAAAAAAGAACAATTAGCCGGTTATGGTGCCGACTATTATAAAGTAGGCAAAACTGTTGGTTTGGGTGGTATTAAACTTTGGGATGGAGAAAAAGTTGTTGTCCTTAATCCTGTAAGCAAACGTTCCGCAAAAGTAAAGAGTGAAGCAAATATTTCCGTAATGGAAATGTTATCGGAAGGTGTTGATTATAAGGGTGAAAAAGTAGATATTCTTATTCGGGTTACAGTTTTTGCTGATAAACGTGAAGCTAAAGTGGAAGCTATTTCTTCAAATGGAATACCTGTTTGTTTTGTTACCGGCATTAACTATTTCAAAGAATTGGAAATAGATAAAAAAGAAAATTATATCGCGACCTGGGGAATCCATCCCGAAGATGTTGCAGCAGAAAAAGTAGAAATAGGAGCTGCGATTCTTTTTGATAAAAACAACATTGATAAGGAGTTGGATGATGGAAAACAATACTTACTCATTTCAAAACCAACAAATAAAATAGTAACGTGGATTACTTCAGTCAATGCAAGAGAGGCGGGGATAAATACTTTTAAGGACTTTAAAAAATTACTGGAAAATATAAACTAATGCAGGGCACTGCAATGATAGAATTTACCAAAATCCACGCCATAAGTATTCAATAAATAAAAAAGAAAACAAAAATATGACATCAAAGAAAAAAATCAAAATCAAACACCTTGTTCTAATTTTACTGCTATTTGTAGTGGCGACAACTGTTGTGGATTTAATTCGCATTTCGAAATATGAGGTTATTCCCAAAAGGCCCGTAGAAAATATTGAAAGACAGGAACACGACAAAATTCAGTATGAATTGGCAAATGGAAGTGACTCTGTAGACTGGACCGGATTGGACGGAACTTTAGAATATATTAGGGGTGAATACGATTGTTCCGATTTTAGGTTGGTAAATACGATCCGGTTGTTATTTGAAGCAGGAGATAAAATGCCCGCCGAATATAAAGCACAAATTGAGGATGTATTATTCAATTTCCGCTGGTGGTGGGATGATCCGGGAGCCAACTCAATGTGTTACTGGAGCGAAAATCATCAGATTCTTTTTGCTTCTGCGGAATATTTAGCCGGACAACTTTATCCTGATACCGTTTTTCCTAACAGCGGTTTAACAGGTAAACAGCATATGGCCAAAGCAAAACAACGTGCTTTGGATTGGTTTGAAATGCGTTGGAACTATGGTTATATAGAGTTTAATTCAGAAGTTTATTATCCTGAAGATATTGGCGGTTTAATCAATTTAATAGATTTTGCTGAAGATGAAGAGTTGGTAATCAAAAGCCAGATTGCCATGGACCTGATTTTTTATGACGTTGCAGTTCAAAATGTACATACCATGTTTAATTCTGCCAGCGGACGTGCCTATTTTGGAAATCGCAAAGGTGGCCCGGGCTCTGATTTGCATGGACTAACCCGATATTATTGGGGCGATGGAAAACCAAGCGGAAAGGGTATGACTTATGGAATGATTACTTCAGAAAAATATAAATTACCTTCTGTTTTAGCTGCAATTGCAAAAGATTCTTCAACTGTAATAATCAAACAAAGTAATGGTTTGGATATTACAGAATTAAAAATGGAAGGATATTATGGTACTGATAACCGAAGTATGATGATGCAATGGGGAATGGAATGTTTTACCAATCCCGAAATTGTTCGAAACTCTTTACATCTCATTCGAAATGGTATTTATTTCTCAAATGAATTTATTCATCCGATTAAAGTCCTGGATTTTAGTATTCTTAAATGGTTAAGACTTGAACCTCTTGTTGTTAAAATCATTAATCCGCAAAGTAACGGAGTTGCAATTCAAAAAGGAAACACATACACATACAAAACAAACGACTATTCCATTTATACGGCTCAAAACCATCATCCCGGAACTTATGGCGACCAGCAACATGTATTTGGGATGAATATTAAAAATCACTTTAGCATCTTCCATACACATCCGGCAGTTGAAAAAGACAGAGATATTTCGTCGCCTAATTATAATGTTGGTTATGGACATTTTCCTCATGCTGTACAAGACAAAAATGTGAGTTTGGCCATTTATAATACTCCTGAGAAAAAAGGATTAATGGAATATGACCTTCTTGATTATACCAGGGCTTATTTTCCAGGTAATTTGTTTGATACAACCTTAATACATGGAAATTATGTATTTGGCAAAAAAGGAGATACATATTGTGTTTTTATCGGAACCAATGATTTTCATTTTTTAGATGACAAAAAGGATGATTTAATTCAACCCGGAAAACAAACATTTTGGATTACTGAAGCTGGTTCCCTTAACGATGACGGTTCTTTTGAAAATTTTGTACATCGAATTAAACAAAACAAAATTGAATTTGACATTGAAACTTTAGCATTAGATTATACTTCAAAGGGCAGAAAATTTAATCTTCAATTTCTGGGCGATTTTAAAGTTGATGATAAAATAATTGATACAAATTACGACCGTTTCGATTCGCCATATGCAAAAGCCAAAAAGAAAGACAAAACTATTACTATTGAATATCAGGGCAAAACGTTGTTTTTAGATTTTGAAAACCTAAAAAGAGAATTTAATTAAAACTATCAAAATGAAATATATTAGCGCAATATTACTGTTTGTAATAAGCTTTCCTTTAATTGCACAAATTTCGAACAAGGAAAAATTGAAGCTCGAAGTCAGTCCGGAGGAAGTAGGGCAAAAGATTGTAGATAACATCGTTGAACGTCGTTTTGGATGGAGGTATCAAAAGGTTTGTACCTATTATGGCGCATTAATTTTTGCTGATGCGACCAATAATAGGAAAATAAGCGAGCAAATTAAAGAAGGGTATACTCCATTCTATGAAGGTAAACGCAAACCACATCGTGGGCATGTTGATTATAATGTTTTCGGAATATGGCCATTTGAATTGTACCGTCAGTTTGGTGATAAAAAATACCTTGAACTGGCCAAAGAGTTAGCTGATGAAGAGTGGGAGAATCCACGCGAGGATGGCCTAACTAACCTGACACGCTTTTGGATTGACGATATGTATATGGTGGGTTCCTTACAGGTTCAGGCCTATAAATCAACCTTAGATATGGTTTATCTTGACCGGGCAGCATTACAGCTAAAAGTCTATATCGATAAACTTCAGAAGCCAAATGGTTTATTTCATCATCGCGATGATGCCCCGTTTTTTTGGGGACGCGGAAATGGTTGGGCTGCTGCGGCCTTAACCGAAGTTTTACTGGTACTTCCTGAATCTCACGAACATTATCCGGCTCTTTTGGAAGCATTTCAGAAAATGATGGTTACACTTTTGGATTACCAGGCAGAAGATGGCATGTGGCACCAACTGTTGGATGATCCGGAAAGTTATCCTGAATCATCTTGTACCGGAATG
Source organism: uncultured Prolixibacteraceae bacterium (assembly GCA_913063265.1). Lineage (GTDB taxonomy): Bacteria > Bacteroidota > Bacteroidia > Bacteroidales > Prolixibacteraceae > Draconibacterium. Next base: position 21,285 of record CAJXZG010000082.1, read on the forward strand.
TTTTTGTATGGTTTAGCCTCAGGATTGGAGCATGGCTGGCTTGCGTACGTCAAATACTCATCAAATATTGAGCGGGCTTGGAATGCATTAGCTTCTTATGTAAATGAAAAAGGGGAAACCAGAAACGTTTGTGTTGGAACAAATGCCAAGGACAACAAAAAGCATTATTTAACACGCCCTACCAGTACCGGAAATTTTCATGGTCAGGCAGCAGTTTTATGGGCAGCAACTGCCATGGTTCGTTTGCAGGAAAAATTAAATTAATTTAAAGTGGAATGAGCTAAGATCTTGTTCCACCAATTGTCCTGTTTTCCGGATAGGTCACCCATATCTAAAAATATCTTAACAAAATTTCAATTTTTTAAATAAAGCATATTTTATCAATCAGAATCGATCTAAAATTTGGTATTCCGTTTACTTTTCTATTTTTTCTCGCTTCGCTGCGACCTACTTTTTTTCTTCAGCAAAAAAAAGTAGGCAAAAAATGCCGCCGCTGACATTAAAATTGCTAAAATTTAGAAAACTACACTAAAAGAAAAAAACTCGTCCTCCTGTGTCGTCCTCAAACAGCTTTTCTTTTTAAACGCTACGTTTTCAAAATTTCTTAACGCATTTTCATGTAGGCGGAAGGGGCGGGCCAATATTGTTCGAGGAGGGTTAAACCATTTTCGTGCGATGGCCTCATTTTATCGAGCCTGGATTCGAAATCGGGCCTTAGGGAGTTCGGGAAGCTTCGAAGAATGAGGAGATCACCCGCACGAACTTAGGGCTGGTGAAGATGAAAGGGGAAGATAAAATGCAGCCTTGAAATGAGCATGCGAATTCTATTGAATACCTATAAGAGTATACAATCGAAATGAAATAAATTTTCTGCTTCGTCCCGAGTCCTCGCGGATGAAGGCCTCCGGCAGGAGAAATATTGGCTTTATCTTATTACGAATTTCCTTGTCTAGATTATTTTGAAATATAACCGAGGCACCCATTCAAGATGAACAAATCACTTTAAGTGCCACAATATGAATGCTTTGTGTTTTGAGAATTATTTGAAGTCCGTAAAACAGGAAAAAGCATTATTTAACACGCCCAACCAGTACCGGAAATTTTCATGGTCAGGCAGCTGTTTTGTGGGCAGCAACTGCAATGGTTCGTTTGCAGGGAAAATTGAATTAATTCAAAGTGAAATGAGGTTAGAGCTTATTCCACCAATTGTTTAATAATCTTTAATTTCAAATTGGAATACGGTGGATATTTTAAGCCGGGTTCGATCCAGAATGGTTTATCCAGTATACTTTTAAAGTGTGAAAATGTATCGAATCCGGCTTTGCCATGGTAACTTCCTAGGCCACTAAAACCAACTCCACCAAATGGCAGATTACTGTTTGTTAGTTGCATAACACTATCGTTAATTGCTCCCCCTCCAAACGAAATCTCGGTTAACAGTTTTTTTACCGTTTTTCTGTTTTTAGTGTATGCGTACAAGGCCAATGGTTTTGGCATTGACTTAACTTTTGAGATTGTCTCATTAAGGTTGGAAAAGGATAGTATTGGAAGTATTGGGCCAAAAATTTCATCTTCCATAATTTTATCCTCGAATGATACATCTGTAAGTAGAGTAGGGCTTATGTATCTTTTCTCCCGATTGGTTTTACCTCCAAAACAAACTTTCTTTTCATCAATTAAAGAACATAAACGGTCGAAATTCCGGTGATTGATAATTTGCAAAAAATTATCACGAATCTCATCTGAGTCAGGATGGTATTTATCAACTTCAATTTTTAAAGCTTCAATAAACCGATCTTTAATTTTATCTTCTACTAATATATAATCGGGTGCCACACAGGTTTGACCGGCATTTAAAAACTTAGCCCAGACCAAACGTTGTACAGTGGTTTTTAACTTGCAATCGGCAAAAACAAAAGTGGGACTTTTCCCTCCAAGTTCCAGTGTAACCGGGGTGAGGTTTTTTGCCGCAGCCTGGTAAACAATTTTACCAACCGGAGTGCTGCCTGTAAAAAATATTTTATCAAATTTTAGTTGAAGCAATTGTTCGGTTTCAGGAATGGCTCCTTCAACAACATGAAGATATTCTGCAGGAAAATTTTCATTTATCATTTTAGCTATTACAGCCGATGTATTTGCCGGTAATTCACTGGTTTTAAGTATTACAGTATTTCCGGCAGAGATGGCAGCAATTACAGGAATAATTGCCAATTGAATTGGGTAATTCCAGGGACCAATAATTAGAGTATTCCCAAGTGGTTCAGGAATAATGTAACTCTTTGCCGGAAAATTACTAAAGCCTGTGGATACTTTTTTGCGCTTGCTCCATTTTTTTGTTTTTTTCAATGCAAGATTTAACTCATGTATTACCATCGATAATTCCGAAACATCGGTTTCAAATTGTGATTTTCCAAAGTCATTAAAAATGGCATTATAAAAATCTTGTCGGTGTGCCTCAATTACTTTCTTTAATTTTTTTAATTGCTCCAACCGAAAATCGATTGATTTGCTTTTGTTTGAGTTAAAAAAGGACTTTTGTTGCTCAAATAGTTTTTGAAAAGGATTAAACTCCTGTTTTTCCAATTCTGCCATATTAATTGCAATTTGAATTTTAAAATAGAACTAAGTAGTTAGAGACTGGATACGCATCATAAAATCGTTGATGTTTGCCGCATATTCCGGTGAACCTTCTATTGAAATGTATTTGTTATCAACTGCTTCCACAAATTCTGCATCTTTTAATAGTACCTTTAATGCTCCATCAATTCCATTAAATTTCATATGAACAAAAGGACGTTTGCGGGTGTACATTCCACGGCCTGCTTTTGTTTTTCCGGCTTTTACCCTAAGATAAACAGCAATATCAGTTCCATCTACTGAAAGCTGATAAATACGGTCTGGCTGTCTTCCTGTCCATTCGTTCATGTCCGGATCTCCACTTTTATTTAGTTTACTAAGCGCCGTACTAACCATATACAATGCCAGCTTAACTTTTAAATAGCGCTTGTGTTCATCTTTTGGTCTTGCATCGGGCATCATTAGTTTTAACATGAGCAGCATGGATATAAAACTGACCAATAATTTAATGTTGGCAAATCCTTTTATTGACGGAAGCGCAATACCTCCTGCCAAAAAGCTGTTCATTTTCTTTACAGAAGGGAATGTAAAAATTATATCCCCTGCAGTTAATTCTTCTTCGTTAATGCCCAATTCTCCCTTCTTAAAATGCAGGTTGGCTCCAAGATAGCCTTCATTGTATTTCGCTCTGATAACAATATGCGCATCTACATCCTCAAAACGTTTTGCAGTTTTTGGATCATCTTTTAGCAATACTTTTAACACAGGAAAAACTGCCTTAATATAAAGTTCGCTTGCAAGTAAATCTTTAGGTTCTGTCATTGCCATTTTTTGTTTGCATTAAACTTCATCATCCCAATTGTCATCCTCTTCAAAATCTTTCCCCATAATTTCACGTACTTTCTCAATAATGCCGCTGGAATCAAGTTTGTAATGTGCATATAAGTCTTCAGGGTAACCAATTTCTGCAAATTCATCCTGCAGACCAACTTTAGTAAATGCGCAACCTTTACCACTTTCTGCAATTACGTCGGCAACAGCTGTTCCCAATCCACCAATTACATTGTGTTCTTCAATGGTTAATATCCTTCTGGTTTCTGTTACAGCTTTTAAAATGGCTTCTTTATCGATAGGTTTTATTGTGTGTAAATTAATAACACGTACACTAAGGCCATCATTCTCTGCCAAAAAATTAGCGGCTTCAGCAGCTTGTAAAACTGTAATGCCCATTGCAAAAATGGTTATATCCGTGCCCTTACGAATCTCTATGGCTTTCCCAATTTCAAAGTCATATTCT
>CAJXZG010000083.1 GCA_913063265.1 uncultured Prolixibacteraceae bacterium
TAATGGTGAACTCCGAAAAGTATATCGAATTGCCAAACCAAATGATATTGACAAGTGGAAAGAGGCTATTTCGCTTGAGCATGAAACAATGATTAAATCGAGGCAAATCACAGCCGATTTAAAACTAAACATGAAAATTGGTGATGTTGAATATCAGGGAGACAAAACCAAAGCCATTTTTTATTACATCGCTGATGACCGTGTTGATTTCAGGCAATTGATCAAAGTTTTGGCAGAAAGGTTTCGTATCAGAATCGAAATGAAACAAATCGGAGCACGCCAGGAAGCAGGACGAATAGGCGGTATTGGCCCCTGTGGCAGGGAAATTTGCTGCTCAACATGGATGCACAATTTTGTTTCGGTTTCTACCAATGCAGCACGCCAGCAGGAAATATCGCTAAATCCGCAAAAATTGGCCGGTCAGTGCGGAAAATTAAAATGTTGTCTCAATTTTGAACTGGCAACTTATGTAGATGCACAAAAAGATTTTCCACCTTCAAATATTCCGCTTGAAACTGAAAACGGAAACTACTATTTCTTAAAAGCAGATATTTTTAACGGCACCTATCTATACACTGCCCAGGGCGATACACCCTCAACACAGATTACTGTACCGGTTAGAAGGGTCAAGGAAATTCAACGGCTAAACCGCAATGGAAAGAAACCGGAAAAATTGCTCACCGGTGAAAACAGAATGGAGGCAAAAGAACTGGATACTTTCCATAATGTTGTGGGCCAGGAGGCTTTAACACGTTTTGACAAACCCAAAAATAAGCGCCGTAAAAAACGTAATTATAACCGCAATCAGAAAAGAAAACCCAAAACGAATTAATCCATTTTATCAATCCTCTTTTTTAAAAAGATTGTAGTTTTGCAATTGATTAAAAAATTAGTGGAATGAATAATTTTAGGGTTATAAAAATTTTTGCAATACGTATTAGCACATTTTTTGTATTGGCAATAAGCATTTTTGCCTGTAACCTTAAGGTTGTAGATGGCAATTATGAAACCATACCAAATGCAAAGTGGCATAAGGATTCTGTGAAAACTTTTCAAATTCCGGTAAGTGACACCCTCCAAAATCATAAGATGTACATCAATGTGCGAAACGACATTAATTTTAAATACAGCAATTTATGGTTGTTTGTTGAAATAATCCAGCCAAATAATAGTAAGGCGCTTATCGACACTTTTGAAATTACGCTCGCTGATGAACGCGGTAAATGGTTGGGGACCGGATTTGGAGGAGTAAAAACGATTGAATCTCTATATAAACGGAATGTATATTTTCCTGCTTCCGGAATCTATGATCTTAGAATAACCCAGGGAATGCGCGACGATCAGCTAAAAGGAATTACTGAAATTGGATATCGCTTAGAGAAGGAATAGCTGACCTCTTTATTCAGAAAAAGAAAAGACGATGGGCAAAAATAAATTAGCCAAGTTTGAAGAAATGGAACGTTTCGAACATGTAATTCAGTTTCCGTACAGAAAATTGAAACTGGAGAAATTCGAATTAAAAGGAAAATGGTCATCAGGGTTTTTTAAAAATAATAATCCCTTAATTGTGGAACTGGGATGCGGAAAAGGAGAATACACAGTTGAACTGGCACAAAAAAATCCAAATATTAACTACATTGGTGTTGATATAAAAGGTGCCCGGATGCATGTTGGCGCAAAACAGGTCATCGAGAAAAATCTAAAAAATGTGGCTTTTTTGCGTACCAATATCGAAATCATCAATCACTTTTTTGCCGAAAATGAAGTGGATGAAATCTGGCTGACTTTCCCCGATCCTCAAATGAAAAAAACAAGGAAAAGATTGACATCTACTGCCTTTTTAAACCTTTATAAACAGTTTCTGAAAAAGGAGGGTATTATTCACTTAAAAACCGATAGCAATTTTCAGTATACCTACACAAGTGCTTTAGTACATTTAAACCAATTTGAAATTCTTGCTGAAACGGATAATCTGTACGAATCGGATATTGTAAACGAAATACTTCAGATAAAAACCTTTTACGAAAAACAATGGTTAAGCAGGGGAATAGCCATTAAATATGTTTCTTTTAAACTGAACGAAAGGGAATTTGCTGAACCGGATATTGAAATTGAAAAGGACGAATATCGAAGTTTTGGCAGGAGTGCGAGGGAAATACCTGAACAAAATCTCAAATTCCAAATCTCAAAAAACAATAATCCAAAACCTAGAAATGAGTGATTTTTTTAATCAGGTTTACGAAGTGGTTAAATTGATACCAGCCGGCAGAGTTACATCGTACGGAGCAATTGCCAAATATTTGGGTTCTCCGGGAGCAGCCCGCATGGTAGGTTGGGCTATGAATGCTTCCCATTCTCACAAAGATTTTATTCCTGCACACCGGGTAGTAAACCGTAATGGATTGTTAACCGGTAAACACCATTTTGGTTCGCCAAATGTGATGAAAGAATTGCTGGAAAATGAAGGGTTAAAACTGGAGGAAGATCAGATTACCAATTTTGAGGAGCGGTTTTGGGATCCGAATATGGAAATCGATTGAAATAATCATATGTTTATTTAAAATCCTTGAAACAATTCGATGAAAAAAGTGTTTGTATAAAAGGTTTGTTGTTTTCAAGCCGGCAAACTATATTGAGTAATTATTATTGAAATTAGAACAAATATGACAGATATACCACGCAAATTAATTGTACCAAAAAATATAACAGATGCACTTCGAACAGTAAAATATCCGGGAAGTGAAGAAGATATAGTAGCACTCGAAATGCCACAGGAAATTCGTATTGCAGGCCAGCGGGTAAGTTTCTCATTGGTGTTTCAAAAAAGTAATGATCCTAATATTGAGTCTCTTGTTTTGGAATGTGAAAAAGCCATCAAAAAATATATTGGCGAAGAAGTTGAAATTGAAGACAACATTGCGGTAAAATTTATCCACGATATGGAGCGCCCAATATTGCCTAATGTGAAAAACATTGTTGCAATTGCCTCAGGAAAAGGTGGCGTGGGAAAATCAACCACTGCTGTGAACCTTGCAGTTGCACTGGCCAATTCCGGGAAAAAAGTGGGATTGCTTGATGCCGATATATTTGGCCCTTCAATTCCTAAAATGTTTGGAGCAGAAAGTGATCGCCCGGCAGGAATAAAAATCGACGATAGAGAAATGATTAATCCACTTGAAAAATATGGGGTAAAATTTCTTTCGGTTGGCTTTTTTGTGGATACCGAAAGTGCCATTATCTGGCGTGGACCAATGGCTTCGAATGCTTTAAAACAATTAATTTCTGAAGGTAACTGGGGAGAATTGGATTATTTATTAATCGACTTACCTCCCGGAACCAGCGATATTCATTTAACCCTGGTTCAGTCGGTGCCGGTTACCGGAGCAATAATTGTTACTACTCCGCAGGATGTAGCGCTGGCAGATGTGGTACGCGGAACCAGCATGTTCCAGAGTAAATCAATCGATGTGCCGGTTTTGGGATTAATCGAAAACATGGCCTGGTTTACACCTGCCGAATTACCGGAAAATAAATACTACATTTTTGGAAAAGACGGGGGTAAAAACCTTGCAGATAAACTTGGATTACCATTTTTGGGACAAATTCCTATTGTGCAAAGTATCCGCGAAGGTGGCGACAACGGAACACCGGTTGCGGTTAATGGTAATTCAATAACAGGTGCTGCCTTTGCCGAAGTTGCTAAAAATGTGGAACACCGTGTACATATCAGAAATATTCAACAGGCACCCACAAAAAAAGTAAAAATAACACGGAAGTAGTTAATTAAAATTTTCGAAATAAAACATGGAAAAGGCATCTTCGATTTTAATAATTATGGATGCCTTTTTCAGGCTTTTAAAATTTAAAGAAAAACACTTCAAAAAATCTGTGATACAATATCCTTCCGAATAATCAGCTAAAAACATTCAGCTTTTCTCAGACCAGCTCTTTTTTTTATATTTTTGTGGCCTTTGTAAATCAAATATAATCGGGAAAAACAAACAATATTCTTCAGATTATTGAGTTTATTAAGAGTTAACTGATTGGCTGCTTGAAAAGAATTTTATTACATAGAATTTTATTTTTGTTTTTGGTGTTAATTTTTGCCGGTTGTTCTACCGAAAAAAATACATGGACAAGCCGTACTTTTCATAATCTGAATTCACGATACAACATTTATTTTAATGCCAACGAAAGTGTAAAGAAAGGTTTGGCAACTATTGAAGAGCGTGTAGAAGATGATTTTACCCGCATCCTGCCTGTTTACAAATCGAGCACTCCTTCAGCCGGTGAAATGGTAAAGTCCGACATGGAAACTGCCATAATAAAAAGCTCTAAACTTATTGAATTACATTCCATTACGAAAAAACCAAAGCGAAAAAGAAAACGTACACAGCGTTACCAGGAGTTTGCAAGTAAAGAAGAGTTTAATAAATGGATCGATGAAAGCTATTTGTTGATGGGAAAGGCATATTTCTACCAACATAATTTTATCGCTGCCATTGATAACTTTGGTTATGTAGTCAGAAAATACCCTGATGACGAAGCAAGATACGAAGCGCAAATCTGGCTTATCAGAAGTTTTACCGAGCAGGAAAGATATGCAGAAGCATCTGAAGTGATTCAGGCCATTCAAAACGAAGATAATTTTCCTAAAAAGCTGGAAAGAGATTTAGCTGTGGCAACAGCACATTATTACAAGAAACAACAAATTTATGATGAAGCCATAAAGTTTCTAGATATTGCCATCAGCAAAACCACTTTCAAAAAAAATAAAGCCCGGTTAAAATATATTGAGGCACAATTATATGAAGAACTGGGAATGCACAATGAAGCATCTGAAGCTTATCGTGCAGTTACAAAAATGAATCCCGATTACCGAATGGCATTTAACGCTAAAATTAAATCGGCCGGTATTTTCTCTGGTGAAGGAGATCCGGCAGAATTAATAAAAGAGTTAAACAAAATGCTTCGCGATAATAAAAATTATGAGTTTCGCGACCAGATTTATTTTGCTTTGGGGAATATATATTTTAAAGCAGGAAACAGGGATTTGGCCATCGAAAACTATGCACTTTCCGTTGCCTCAAGTTATCAAAATCAATTTCAAAGAGCACTTTCAGCAATTACTGTGGCAGATATCTATTTTGAAGATTTAGAATACCGAAAAGCCCAGGCTTATTACGATAGTGCAATGATTATTATAGATGACACCTATCCCGATTTTCAGACAGTTTCGGTAAAATATAAAGGACTTACCAATTTGGTTGATAATTTAGTTACTGTTGAGCGTGAAGACAGTTTGCAACGTATTGCCCAAATGGCAGAATCTGAAAGAGAGAAATTTATTACTGAACTTATGAAAGCCGAGCAGGAACGTCAGAGAAATGAAGAGAATCTTGCTTTACAACAAATGGGTGACGGACGATATCGTTCGAATCGGTTCAGGCAGGGAATGGGTAGCCGGCAAGCCGGTGCCGGTTGGTATTTCTATAATCCTCAAACCGTTTCTTATGGCAGGGTTTCTTTCCAACAAACCTGGGGAAAACGAAAACTTGAAGACAACTGGAACCGTGCTGACAAAGGTATTTCTACCGAAATCGACGAAGAAAATATGGCCGGCGATTCTGTTCAGCAACAAGTTGTAATAAGAGAGGAAGATCCATTAAAGAAAGAATTTTACACACAGGACCTGCCGCTAAATGATTCTCTGATGGAGATTTCACATAACAAAATCAGAGACGCCCTATATAACGCCGGTAAAATATTTAAAACCGATTTTTCGAACTACCCTCGCTCTGCTGAATCTTTTGAGAATTTAAACCGGCGATATCCGGAAAATATTTATCGACTATCGGCGATGTTTGAACTCTACGATTTGTATGAGTTGATGAACGATAACCTTGAATCTGAGAATTACAAAAACCAGATAATCGCCCAATATCCGGAGAGTAACTATGCGCAATACCTGCTTAATCCGAATTTCTTTGTTGAAATGGAAGCAAGAAAAGACAGCCTTAACCGTTTGTACCAGCAAACATTCAGAAATTATAAAGCCGGAGGGTACAGAAATGTTATTTCATTGACCGGAGAAATGAAAGCCATGAATCCGGATAGTGTAATTATGCCGAAAATTGATTTTATGGCTGCAGTTGCAATGGGAACACAGGACGGAGTGCAAAGCCTGGAAAGAAATTTAAACGAATACGTAGCAACTTATCCTTCTGAAGAACCAACTCCTTTAGCAAGAGAAATTCTCACTTTAATTGCCGATAGTGCACTTACCGATTACCAGAAATTAATCGATATGGGTTACATCAGTGAAGAGATTGTTAATGAAGAACTACTGGAAGAAAATCTGGATGCCAACGATGAATTTGGAGGTAAATTCTCATATGAAGAAGACCTGCTTCACTATTTTGTAATTGCATATCCGAGAGAAGAAAAAATAGATTTGAACCGGTTAAATTTTGATATCGCCAATTATAACATAGATCATTATACCAAAATCGATTTTGATATCGAATCAGAAGTTTTTGATGACAAACTTTCCTTTGCAGTAGTGCGGGCACTTGAGAATAAAGAAAGCGCTTTGATATATCATGGAGCAATTATAAGAAATGCAGGAGTATACCGAGAACTGAAAGATATCGATTTTCTTAATTTTGTTATTTCTTCAACAAATTACCGCACCATATTAAATGAACAGTCGCTTTCAGATTATCTGAAATACTTTGTTAAAAATTATAGTCGATTTATCCGTCCGAACTTTACTGAAGAGGAACCTGAAGTTTCGCCGGAAGAATTAATGGCACGTGCAAAAGAAGAAGACGAAATTTTAAAAGAGAAGGGAGAATTTGTTATTATAGATACCGGTGCTGACAAACTCTTTAATACAAAAATAGATACAACTCAAAATTTTGTATTGGCAATTAAAGACAAAAAATTATCAACCCGACAATTACTAAACGACTTCTCGAAATTTAATAATGACGAATTCAGACTTTGGAATCTGGCGCTACAGCTAAAAGAATCCGGCGAATACAGACTGTTGGTTGTAAACGGAATACCATCGCTTAATGAATCAATGTCGTATTTCAGGAAAGTGGTTATTACAAGAAGTTTATTCAAATCGCTGGGGCAAACCACTTACAGAAACTTTTTGATTACCAATGAAAATTTACAGAAATTAGTGGACCAAAATAATGTGGATGAATATATTACCTTTTTCAGAACAAATTATATTCAAAGAGCAGCGCAACCGGCTTCACCCACAACCCAATCTGCAACAAGCGCACAAGCAAACACCACCAGGCCTCAACAATCAACTGCATCTGATTCTCAGTCATCTGCCGAATATCTTGGGCCTTACAACGAAGAAATTGAAGGAGAACAATATTTTGTATTTGTAATCCCCGTACTTGGAATAGATCAACCTGCATTTATTAGCGGTATTGAAGACTTTAATACGGCCAGCTACAGTAACCTCAATTTGAATGTGGAAATTAAACAAATTGATGAAGTCCGACAGGTAGTTCGCATTTCCGGTCTTCCGGATATAGAAACGGCAAGACTCTATTTCAGCAAAGTAGTGAACAGCCGGAATCTTTATGTTCCGTTACGCAAAGCTACCTATCGAAATTTTCTGATTTCAAAAGCAAACTATGATGTTTTTCTTGAAGAGAAGAATATTGTTGAATACATGAATTTTTACAAAAAATTCTATCTCGGCCAGTAAACTGGATTAATCGGCCAAATATTATCATATTGTACAAAACACCAGTCAGTTAATCTTAAACATCTCTTTCTGTTTCAAAAACTTTTAACTTCAAAACCTCGTTAAAGTAAGTTAAACGAATAATAATTATTTACTTTAATTGTTACTAATTAGAAAGAAAAAACAGACAATTATAAACGAATGAATAAACCACGTATACTCTGGACAGACGACGAAATTGATTTGTTAAGAGCGCATATAATATTTCTTGAGGGGAAAGGATATGAAGTAGAGACAGCAAATAATGGTTTGGATGCTGTTGAAAAAGTAAAAGAGAGTTATTACGATATCATTTTTTTGGATGAAAATATGCCGGGAATGACCGGATTGGAAACTTTAACTCAGATAAATACCATTTCACCCAATGTCCCGGTGGTAATGATTACCAAAAGTGAGGAAGAGAACATTATGGATGAAGCAGTAGGATCAAAAATAGCCGACTATTTGATTAAACCCGTTAATCCAAAACAAATTCTACTTACACTTAAAAAGAATATTGATCAGCAAAGGCTGGTTACTCAGCAAACTACCTCAGCTTATCAAATGCAATTTGGAAAAATTGGGATGCAAATCAACGACAAGCTAAATTACGAGGAATGGATTGATATATACAAAAAACTTGTGCACTGGGAGATTGAGTTAAGTCAGTCAGACGACTCTGCAATGGACGAAATTCTGGCCATGCAAAAAGAAGATGCCAACAAAGCTTTCTACAAATTTATTAAAGAAAACTATCTGAATTGGTATGACCAGGAAATAGGAGAACGACCACTTTTATCACCTGAGGTTTTTAAAAAACGTATTTTCCCACTGCTTAACAACAGGAAAAAAGTTTTTGTTCTGGTAATCGACAATTTGCGTTTCGACCAATGGAGAACTATCAATTCGGTATTTAACAACTACTTCAGAATTGAGTCGGAAGAATTGTATTACAGCATAATACCAACTGCAACTATGTATGCACGCAATGCCATGTTTGCGGGTTTAATGCCTTCTGAAATTGAAAAGATGTATCCTGAGTACTGGGATGATGATGACAACGAAGGTCATAAAAACAGATTTGAAGAAGAATTGTTACGCAAACAAATGGAGCGCTTCCGCAGAAAGGAAAAGCTGTATTTTGATAAAGTTTCAGGAATTAGAATGGAACGGCGAATTTCGGACAGTTTAAATAATATTCTGGATAATGATTTGTCGGTGATGGTCTTCAATTTTGTTGATATGATTTCACATGCCCGGACGGAAATGGACATGATTAAAGAACTGGCCAGCGATGAAAAAGCTTATCGTTCTTTAACCCTGAGTTGGTTTAATAATTCTTCGTTACTGGAGCTCTTAAAAGGATTATCCGAAAACGATATCAGAATTGTAGTTACGACCGATCATGGATCAATAAGGGTAAATAATCCGATTAAGGTAATTGGCGACAGGGAGACAAATACAAATTTAAGATATAAACTGGGTAGAAATCTGAATTATAAATCGAAACAAATATTTGAAGTCCGGGACCCGCGAAAAGCATATTTACCTTCCCGAAATGTTAGCACAAGCTATATTTTTGCACATACTGATGATTTTCTGGCTTACCCTAATAATTTTAATTATTATGCCAATTACTATAAAGATACTTTCCAACATGGAGGAATCTCTATGGAAGAAATGATTATTCCATTGGTAACTTTGGTGCCTAAAGGTTAATTCTTGCTGTTTCGATATTCATAATATGTTATTCTATTTCGTCATAAATTCGTGACTTTATCGAATATAGATTGCAAAATTATACCAATTAAATTATTAAATCCCGTATTGGATATGCAGATGATTTTCGTTTGCACAAGAAAAAATTATAGTATAGCCTTAGCTACGGTTTTATTTTTCAACGCCCTGGAAACGGAAAAGAATTAGAGACTGTTTAAAAATTATCCAATTGTTCTATTATCCGTATTATTCATTCTTCATTTTAGCATAGAGTTTATTTGCAAAAATAAAGTCGTTAAGTTTTTGATTATTGCTGTTGAGTATTTCCTTTTTGGTGCCCTCCCACTCTTTTTCACCTTTGCTAATAAACAGCACCGATTCGCCAATTTCAATCACCGAATTCATATCGTGGGTATTAATGATTGTGGTCATTTTAAATTCCCTTGTCAGGTCTTGTAACAACTGGTCTATAACGGTGGAGGTTTCCGGATCAAGACCTGAATTAGGTTCGTCGCAAAAAAGATAACTGGGATTTAATGCAATTGCCCTTGCAATGGCAACTCTTTTTTGCATTCCCCCACTAATTTCACTGGGATTAAGTTTAAAAGCCTTTTGTGCAATATTTACATGGTCAAGACAAAAGGCCACACGTTCCTGTTTCTCTTTGCTATTCATTTTGGTAAACATATCTAATGGAAACCGAACATTTTCTTCTACAGAAATACTGTCGAAAAGCGCTCCTCCCTGAAAAACCATTCCAATTTCTTTACGCATGGCTTTTCGTTCTTTATTGCTTATTGAAATAAAGTTGGTATCGTTATACCAAATTTCTCCGCTGTCCGCTTCATACAGACCCAAAATACATTTCAGCAAAACTGTTTTTCCTGAACCACTTCGCCCGATAATCAGATTCGTTTTCCCTTGTTCAAAACTTACTGAAACATCTTTCAATACCTGATTTCCGTCGAACGACTTACATAAATTTTTTACTTTAATCATGTCAGCAATAAACGTGTTAATATTAAATCGAAAAACAGAATTAAAATATTGGTATTTACAACTGCTTTTGTACTGGCTTTTCCAACATCGAGTGCACCTCCCTGCACATAATATCCAAAATATGCAGGAACTGCGGCTACTAAAAATCCAAAAACCAACGATTTAATAATTGAAAAAGTAACATAGTACGGGACAAAGAGTGTTTTTAAACCATCAACAAATTCGGGTAAAGTTACTGTACCGGTAATTGGACCGGTAACCAATCCACCCAAAATACCAAAGAAAACGCTAATGATATAGAGAAACGGAAATATAAAAACTACCGCAATAATTTTGGGTAGAATCAGATATCCTGCTGAATTTATCCCCATTATTTCCAAGGAATCGATTTGCTCGGTTACCCGCATACTTCCAATTTCAGAAGTAATATTTGAACCTATTTTCCCGGCCATAATTAATGCGATCATTGTTGATGAAAATTCAAGCAATAAGGTATCGCGTGCAGCAAGGCCTACAAGATACGAAGGATAAAGCGGATTCATTAAAGCATATGCAAATTGAATGGTCATAATTCCACCTATAAAAATTGAAATCATAACCACGATACCTACCGAGTTTACCCCAAGATTTTCGATTTCGTAAAACAGTTGTTTCAAATACATCCTGTGTTTTTCAGGTTTGCCAAAAACCTTACCCAGCATCGCAAAAAATCGTCCTACATGAAAAAGGAAGCCCATGAACTATTATTTTGATTCAACTCTTCGAATAAATTATCAAGCCTAAAATTACAACATAAAAAGCCGCAAACAAATTGTTTGTGACTTTGAAAGCAAGGCTTTCCAAAAATATGTTAATAAAACAAATGATTCGTATAAATTTAATATTTTTGAAGTACAGACATTCTTAATTATGAGTGATAAAAACTTTTGCATTATAATGGCAGGAGGTACAGGCAGCCGTTTTTGGCCCCTTAGCCGATATGCCAAACCAAAACAATTTCTTGATATTTTAGGAACAGGAAGAACTTTTCTTCAACAAACTTTCGACAGGTATTCAAAAATAATTCCACACGAAAACTTCCTTGTTGTTACCAATGCCAAGTATAAAAATATTGTTAAGGAACAACTTCCTGAAATAGCAGAGAATCAAATTTTAGCAGAGCCGTTAAGACGAAATACCGCACCCTGTATAGCCTATGCAGCTTATAAAATAAAAACTGTAAATCCTGATGCAAACCTTATTGTTGCCCCCTCAGATCATGTAATTTTAAAAGAAGAAGAATTTATCTCCCAGTTAAAAAACGGACTTGAATTTGTAAAAGACAACAATGCCCTTCTTACACTTGGTATTAAACCCAACCGTCCTGAAACAGGATATGGATATATTCAGGTGAGTGATCATGTTAAATTCAAAGATCTGGATAATTTAAGTGAAGTAAAACTATTTGCTGAAAAGCCCGATCTTCAAATGGCAGAATTGTTTATTAAAAGTGGAGAATTTTTCTGGAATTCAGGGATTTTTATCTGGTCGGTGTCATCGATAATTGAGGCATTAAACATTCATATGCCTGATGTTGCTTCCAGGTTTGAAAATGGGTTAAAACAGTTCAATACAAAAAATGAAACTCCTTTTATCAGCAAGATTTACTCTGAAATGCCATCTATTTCCATTGACTATGCTGTTATGGAGAAGGCAAAAAATGTGTATGTTTTAACAGCTGATTTTGGATGGAGCGACCTAGGTACATGGGGAACATTGTACGAAAATAAAGAAAAAGACAAAGCCGGAAATGTAATAAGCAACGACAATATTTTAACTTATGAAACCAACAATTGTATTGTTGATATTTCAGGAGAAAAAATAGCGGTCCTTCAGGGGCTGGACGGTTACATCATTGCCGAATCGAATGATATTTTAATGATTTGCAAAAAGGAGGATGAACAACAGATTAAAAAATTTGTAACCGACGTTAGAATTACAAAAGGAGATTCGCTGGTATAGCAGTTATCAAAGTCATAGCATGACTTGAAGTTATACTATGACTCCAATACTTTTTATAATCAAAAATGGGCAACTTAAAAATTAAGTTGCCCATTTCAATTTCTTCAAAATTTTTATTTTGCTGTTTCCAATTCTATAGTTTTATTACCCGACCATTTTTTTATTTTATAATTGATTTGCATGGTTATCATATACATAACCGGTGCAATAAGCAGGGTAAGGAATGTGGCAAATGTTAAACCAAAAATTACTGTCCACGACATGGGTCCCCAGAATGCTACATTTTCTCCTCCCATTGAAAAATCCGGATCAAAGCTGGTATATAAACTAAAGAAATTAAAATTTAACCCAATTGCCAGGGGTAACAATCCCAAAACCGTGGTAATTGCAGTTAACAATACAGGACGTAAACGCGTTTTTCCGGCTTCAACCAGAATTTCAATTTCATCTTTTGGCCTTAACAAATCTTTATCTGAAAGTCCCAAATTTTCACGTTTGCGTTTTCGTAATAAATCGATATAATCAATTAATACGATTCCGTTGTTTACCACAATTCCAGCCAGAGATATAATTCCAATCCCGGTCATAATTACAACAAACTCCATTTGGAAAATTCCCAAACCAAGGAAAACACCTATTGTACTGAATAACACTGTTACCATTATAATTGCAGGTCGAATAAATGAGTTAAACTGGGTAACCAGTATAAGCATGATTAATGCAATCGCCACTAAAAGTGCAAATGACAAAAACTCCATACTTTCCGCCTGTTCCTGTTGTTCTCCTGTAAATCTGTAGGTGTAACCCGACGGCATTTCGTAATCGAGCAACAATTGCCTTATTCGCTCGTTAATCTCATTTGCGTTAAAACCTTCAGTAACATTCGACGAAATTGTAATTACTCTTTTGTTAGTAATTCTACTTATTTTATCATAAGTTGTAGAGTAAGTAAAATCAGCAACTGCAGAAATCGGAACACTAAAGTTTTCAACCTGAATCTTTTGGTTCATTAAAGTTGAAACATCATTTCTGTATTTTTCATCCAATCGGATAAAAATATCATATTCATCTTCACCATCCTTAAATTTACTGGCTTCAAAACCAAAGAGTGCATTTCTAAATGCCATGGCAATTTCCTGTGTCGACATGTCATATAGTCTTGCCTTTTCACGGTCGATATTAACCAACATTTCAGGTTGATTTACGTTGATATTAAGTTTCAACTCATCAATTCCACGAATACCATCATCTTCAATCATTTTAATAAAATCGTCTGTGATCTGAATTAACTCATCGAACTCGTCACCTGAAACTTCAATATTGATTGGCGAACCTGTTGGAGGCCCCATATTTTCTTTTTCAACAAATATTTTTGCACCTACATAACCATCAAGATTTTCTGTAATCTGTCTCATTATCTCGGATGTATTCATCCCATCCCTGAATTTATGCTCTACAAAGGAAATTGTAGTTAGCGACTTGTTAGGACTTAAATCATTTTCAAACATTTCCCCTTTCCCTGAACCAACTGTAGTTGTTACAGATTTAACAATTGACATAGCCGGTTCCAGCGTTTCTTTTATTATTCTTTCGATATCGTAAGAAACATCATCGGTTTTTTCAATAGAAGTACCTATGGGTAATTCTACAGTTACATAAATCGAGGAAGGATCTGTTTCAGGAAAGAAAACTACTTTGGGTTGACTTCCAAAATAAAACATAACAGAAACAATAAGTAAAACTACAATTCCTGAAAAGTAAAGCATGGGTCTAAAACCTTTCAACGCTCCTCTTAACTGACTGGTATATATACCTTCCAGCCAAACCAGAAACTTATTTTGAAACCAGCGGGCCAGGGGTCTGAAAAGAATAAGGTTTAATATCATCATTAAAGCTACTGTGGCCAGGATATTACCAATCCCGTAAATTTTAACCAAATAGAAAGGGATAGAAACCACAGCAATGATTATTGCTCTTTTAAGAGATTTTTTCCAGTCAATCTTAGTATTGATATCCTCTATTTTCATGTAAGTTGCAACAAATGCGGGATTCAGGATCAAAGCAACAAACAGGGAAGAGGCCAACACCACAATCAAGGTTTGCGGGAATATTTTCATAAACTGGCCAATCATTCCTTCCCACATTAACAGTGGAACAAAAGCCGCCAGCGTAGTTAAAGTTGAAGAAATAATCGGAAAGGCAATTTCGCTGACACCTTTTTTTGTTGCAGATAAAATTGGCATACCCAGGCTATGCAACCTATACACATTCTCCACAACAACAATGGCATTGTCTACCAACATCCCTAAAGCCAGAATCAGCCCAAAAAGTACCATGTTATTCAAAGTTACTCCCATTTGGTTGAGAATAATAAAGGAAAGGAACATTGACATTGGAATTGCAAGTCCAGAGAACAAAGCATTCCTGAATCCAAGGAAAAGAAAGAGTACAAATATTACCAGAATCATTCCAAGAATAATACTGTTCTCCAGGTTGTTGATTTCATTTCTGATTCTGAAAGTCTGGTCATCGGTAATAACAACAGACAAATTTGGAGGCAAAGAACCTTTCTGCTGCTGTTCCTCAATAGTTTCGTTTACTTTACGTGATGCTTCGAGAATATTTTCACCGGCCTTTTTTGTTATGGTTAGCGTAACAACAGGCTCATTATTCAATCTTGCAATAGTAGATTTCTCTTTGTAGGTATCGAGTACAATGGCCACATCACGAACATAAACCGGTTTTCCTTCAGTTACTTTAATTATTGTATTTGAAATTTGAGAGATATCTTCATAATCCGCTACAGTTCTAATAATTCTTCTGGTTTTATCGGCAGTAAATTCTCCTGCCCCCATGGTAACATTCTCCATTTGAATGGCCATGGCAATATCGTTAAAAGTAAGGCCTACAGCATCAAGTCTGTACGGATCGACGTTTATCTGAATTTCTCTTTCCTCAATTCCCCTGATGTTAGCTTCCGATATTTCATCCAAACCTTCAAATTCATCCTGTAATAGTTCAGCATATTTTTTCAAATCACGCATACTGAATTCACCTGAAAGGTTTACATTCATAATCGGAAACTCAGACAAATCGATATCCATTACCAGGGGGTCTTTTTCAAGATCACCGGGCAGATCCGATTTTGCTTTATCCACCCTGTCCTTGGTATCCTGCAGTGCCTGTTGAATGGTTACATCTGTATTAAATTCCACCACAATCGTACTTACATCCTGATAAGAAGCAGAAGAAACTTTCTTAACTCCCCTCATGCCTTTCATCTCTTTTTCTATCGGGCGGGTAATCAGGTTTTCTATGTCGACAGGTGAATTCCCGGGGTGAACAGTTTGAACAAAAATATAGGGTACAACCACTTCGGGCATTAGTTCGCGAGGCATCATTTGGTAGGAAAATATACCAAAAAAGACCAGCATCCCTGTTAAAATATAAACTGTGGTTTTATTTTTCAGCGCAAGATAAGTGGGCTGAAACTTTCTTGAAATTTGGGTCGCTGGCGACCCTTTCTTTTTTTCTGCCATTTTAATTGTTTTTCATATTGGCTTTTACCGTACTTAAAACAAAAGTTTTGTTCCGTCAACAATTTGGTTAAATCCTTCTGAAACTATTTGGGTACCGGCATTTAAACCTTCCTTTATTTCTGTCATATTATTATTTGTAACACCGGGAGTAACATATACTTTTTTAGCAAAGTTATCTCCATCTTTACTTTCAACAACATAAGTATAGTTGCCTTTAAAATCTTCTTTAATTAACAGTGAAGGAATAACGATAGCATCTTCTGCTTTGTAATCTCGGATTCTGATAACTGAAACCAGGTTTGGTTTAATAGATCGATCCGGATTATTAAGATTTATTCTTACTCTGAAAGTCCTGTTGTTTGGATCTATTGAATTGCTTATTCTGAAAATCGGTGCTTCAAGCTTCTTGCCCAGGGCAGGAAAATTAACTTGCGCTATATCTCCTTTGTGTACTTTGGTTAAGTACGATTCTGAAACATCAGCATAGATTTTAATTTTACTTATATCAATAACTCTTGCAAATGGTACCTGCGGGCTGCCAATATTTCCTTTTTTCTGGTAAACATAATCAACAACACCATTAATCGGCGATTTTACATTGGTCATTTCTATTTGAGAGTTTACACTTTCAATTCTTTTCTCAAGGCTTTCTTTGTTGTTTTTTGCCTGAAGATATTGCATTTCAGAACCGATATTTTGATTCCACAAATTTTCTGTACGTGCAAAGTTTGTTTCAGCCAGTTCAAGCTGAACTTTTAGTTCGTCCAATGTTCTTTCAAGCACATCTGAATTCAGAATTGCAATTACCTGTCCTTTTGAGACCATATCGCCTTCTTTCACCAAAACCTGTGTGATTACCCCTGATGTTTCCGGGCTTACATTAATATCGTACTCTGCTTCAACCTTCCCTGTAACCTCGATAAAATGTTCGAAATATTGTGCTTGTAGTTGTTCAACTTTTACATTCACAACCTCGTTTTCTCTTCCATCGGAAATTTCTTTCTCCAGTTTATCAATTTTTACTTTCAGCTCATGCATTTCGTTTTTATATTCCTGCAATTGCTGATGTTTTGCCTCCATATCATCAACGGGTGCCTTGCTGCTACAGGCCGAAAATATGATTGCGACTGCTACTATTAATAAATTCTTTTTCATTTTTATATTTGTTTATTTGTTTGCATTAATTATAAAGTTCCGGTCACTTTTTTAAGTTGAATATCGGCTTGTAACAACTGTAAAATAGAAGCCACCAAAGCTCGGTACGAATCGACAAATTGAGTTTCCGTTTGCGATAATTCAGTACTTGTTGCAATACCGTTATCAAACTTTATCTGAGTTTTATTCCTGATTTTTTCTGCCAGAATATTGTTTTCCCTGTCGTTTAAAAAACTTTCGTGCGCAGTTTCGAGTTGAGTTAGCGCAGTTAGATAATCTTTTTGAAGTGTAAGTTCTGTTAGTATCCTGTCAGTTTCGGCCTGCTCATATTCAATCTGAGCTTGTCTGACTCTCGCCCTTTTTTGACCCGAATTAAAAATACTCAGGGTAAGTTGTAATCCTACAAGTGATGAAGGATACCAGTCGTGACTTGATTTAAATAAATTCCAATTATTTCCGTATGCACTTTTAGTGTAATTGTAAAATGCACTTATTCGTGGCAGGTATTCCGATTTCTCAAGACTCAAAAGTTTCTCTGAGATCTCAAAATTGGTGGTAGCCAATCGATAATCAATATGACTGTTAAAATCAAACTGAAATACATTTTGCCTTTTTTCTATTGGATCAAGAAAAAGAAATAAATCATTGGTTAATTCTAATTCCGAGTCCAGGTCATATCCCATGGCATATTTAAGAACTACTTTAGAGATCTGAATTTCTCTCTCTGCAGCTATTACATCATTTTTTGCACTTCTTAGTATCAAGTCTATTTGATCCACATCCTGTTCTTCCCTAAATCCATTGTCATACAAAATCTTGGTTTCGTCGTAAAGATTCTGGGCATTATTCATATTGTCTTCAAGAGCCTTTTTTAACTCTATTCCAACCAGTGCAACATAATAAGCCTGGGTTACAGCTTCCCGAATATCGATTTGAGTTTTTTCGTGTGCCTGTTTTGAAAGATCCTGATATATCTGGCTGGCACTTACACCAACAATATACGAACCATCGAATACCATTTGAGAAACATTTATTCCAAAGTCAGAATTAAAATCCTGGCCGAATTTTACAGGTATAAACTCGCCCGGCTGGCCAATGATTTCACCCGGCAGTAAAGTTGTTGGCAAATTTAAAAATGCATTATAATTAGCCGAACCTGAAACCTGGGGCAATCCGGTTGCTATTGTTTCCCAAACTCTTTCCTTTGCTGCAACTATATCTTTCGATGTATTTTGTAAAACATATGAATTTTCCATGGCAAACTGAATTGCTTCATCCAAAGAAAATTTCCCTGCTTCACTTTGAGCTTTTAACTGTAATCCGCTTAAGCCAAATACAAATAGCAATAGAATTACATTAATTTTCAACTTCATTTTTTATTTTGTTTAATTGTTTTTTGTAATACTTAATACCTTTTTCTGTACAGATAGAATACATGTAATTTTCAACCATCTTGTCAAAAAGATCAATATTCGCCAACTCTGTTTCTGTAAATATTCCATGTTCAGGATTTAAGATTAACAGCATTCTGCCCACCTGAAGTTTTGCGATAAAAACAATATCCAGATCGGCTCGGTATAAGCCTGCTGCTATTCCCTCTGTTACATTCTGAATTGTGCTGTTGAAAATCTTTTCACGTTTTTGCTTATGTACTCTGTTGTACATTTCCGGATACAATTTTTTCAGGTCGTATTCAATATTATTGTGAATATATTTTAACATGAGTAAAACATGAGTACGTAACACAAAGAACCGGTCAATTGCGTTTCCTCCAGACTGATTATAAATTGCAAAATCGGTTCTTTCAATATAGAAATCTATGACCTGAGAAATTAAATCTGCTTTATCGTTAAAATATTGATAGAGGGTTTTTTTTGAAATCCCAAACTTACTTGCAACATCATCCATGGTAACACTCCTGATTCCATGCTTCAGATAAAGAGACCCCACATTTTTTAATATGTATTGTTTTCTGTCTTCCATAATTTCGCCAAAAGTATAATTAAAGAACCATGGAAACTCTAATAGTGTTCAAAGTTTACATTTCTTTAACATTAATTTCACGGCGATTCAAAACTATGGAAACAAAAATAGTTTCCATTTAACAAATCGGTAAACGATACTTTTTTACCAAGTAAACAGATGCTATTTATTGCTAAGAAAGAATTGCCTTTGCAAATATCAGATCTTCCGGAAAGGTTATTTTAATATTTACACGATTACCCTCCACCAGGTAAATTGTTTCTCCGGTTTGTTCTAAAACCGTGGTGTCGTCCGTAAATATTTCTTTTGTGGTTTTTTGATAAGCATTTTTGATAAGATTGCTTTTAAATGTTTGCGGTGTTTGAACCAGATAATATTTTGAACGATCGACAGGTTTGCTTACTTTCCCGTCCAGAATTCGGATTGATTCAGGAACAGAAACTACAGGCAAGGCATTTCCTTTTTTACTTGCCATTTCGTAACAATTTTGCAGCGTTTCTTTTGAAACCATAGGCCTTACGCCATCATGAATAAATACTACACAATCATCCGGTATAAGTGCAAGACCATTTTTCACCGATTGGAACCTTGTTTCTCCACCAAATGCTAATCGATATTCTTGGG
The DNA here is from genome assembly GCA_913063265.1 of uncultured Prolixibacteraceae bacterium. Classification (GTDB taxonomy): domain Bacteria; phylum Bacteroidota; class Bacteroidia; order Bacteroidales; family Prolixibacteraceae; genus Draconibacterium. The sequence continues at coordinate 19,777 of CAJXZG010000083.1, forward strand.
TAAATTGGTGTTTCTTACACAAACTATTCCATGTTTCAACCTGATTTTTAGGCAATACCAAAACAAATTCAAGTTTAGAATCGTATTTTTGAAAAGCTTTAAAAGTATGCATTAATACAGGTTGTCCGGCAATTTCGATAAACTGTTTTGGCAATTCACTTTTCATTCTGCTTCCACTGCCACCTGCAACGATTAACACAAACTTTTTCATAAATATTTTGTTAACTTATTACACTTACACCGGTAAAAATAATTTAAAAAAACTCAGCTATGGAAAAAGTCCTGGATTTTCTCACCGACCTTTCAGTAAATAACAACAGAGAATGGTTTCAAGCCAACAAAAAAAGATATGACGAAAGTCGGGAAAAGGTTCTGTTTTTAACTGAAGTGCTTATCAATGAAATAAGAAAATTCGATTCCACTATTCCAGTACTGCCACCTAAGGATTGTGTTTTCAGAATTTTCAGAGATGTTCGATTTTCGAAAGATAAACGACCTTACAAGACCAATTTCGGCGCTTATATTACAAAAGGCGGAAGAAAAGGAATGTATGCAGGATACTATTTTCATATCGATCCTGCAGGAAGTTTTGCCGGTGGTGGAGTTTATATGCCTCCGGCAGAACAATTAAGAGCTATTAGAAACTATCTGGCAATAAACGGAGCTGAGTTTTTGGAATTAATAGAAAGTAAAAACTTCAAAAAAACTTTTCCGGAAATGTATGAAGACAAGCTTAAAACCGCTCCAAAAGGTTTTCCCAAGGATCACGAATTTATTGATTTACTGAGATACAAATCCTTCGCTTTTTCCGGGGGTATCAATAATTCTCAGATTTCTTCAGACAAACTAATTGAAAATATTGTAAATTCTTTTAAACAACTGCAGCCGGTAAATGCAATGCTGAATGATGCACTGGCAGATATGTAAAAAATTTAACAATTGCCGGGGTTACATTTCCCGCATTTTAAGAATATATAAGTAATAGACCCATATTTTTTATCTTCCCGATTAAAAAATACACCCTGGTCATTCCGACCGGGGTTTTTGTTTGTTTATATATGTATCTTTTTTATACCTCCTGATTATAAAGGAATACAGAATTATGCTTTTATCAGAAAATCAAATCATCTGAACACAATACAGCTTAAACAGTACATCCTGAAATTTAATCTTTATTATGAACATTCGTTTTTAAATGGTTTATAATGAGATAATTTTGTTATGTGTCCATAATATTAAATTGAATTCATTACAAGAAAATTATCATTTCAGAAACAACTTAGAATATATACTTTTGTCGCTTCAAATTTTAAATCTGATTCAATGAAAAGAATTTTATTAGTTTTGGCAGTTGTCGCCATCGGTTTAATTTCGAAAGCACAAAACATTCAACTGCATTACGATTTTGGAGAAAACAGAAAATTGTTTACCTCCACCGTTGAAATGTTTAAGCCGGATAAATACGGATCGACATTCTTCTTTATCGACATGGATTACAGTTCTGATGCTCGTAATGTATCTAATGGTATTTCTCTGGCTTACTGGGAAATAGCAAGAGCATTTAAATGGAATGAGACTCAAAAGATTATGCCACGTGTTGAATACAATGGTGGAGCAATGAAATTGGACGGCAATGCCCCCTGGATTGCAATTGAGAATGCTTATCTGGCAGGTATCGAAAACACTTGGGCTTCTGCAGATTTTTCAAAGATTTTAACTCTGCAGGCGAACTACAAATATATTCAGGATAAAGAAAATGCTTCATTTCAAATCACTGCCGTTTGGACCATTCAAATGCTGGAAAACAAATTAAGTTTTATGGGATTTGCTGATTTCTGGAAAGAAGAAATGGATGTATGGTTTGATTCGGAAGGTAATAAACTGGAAAAAACTGATTTTCGCTTTTTATCAGAGCCTCAAATCTGGTTTAACTTTTCAAATAGTTTTTCTGTAGGTTCTGAAGTTGAATTGGGATACAATTTTGATTCTCCTGACTTTAAAGTAAAACCTACAATTGCAGTAAAGTGGACATTATAAATTCTAAGTTATGTTAGAAAAATTTTTCAAATTAAAAGAAAACAAAACCACTGCTAAAACTGAAATTCTGGCCGGTATTACCACGTTTATGACCATGGCCTATATTTTAGCAGTAAATCCGGACATTTTAAGTGCTACCGGTATGGACAAAAATGCTGTATTTACAGCAACCGCACTTTCTGCTTTTGTTGCCACTTTGGTTATGGCTTTAGTTGCCCGACTACCTTTTGCACTTGCCCCGGGAATGGGATTAAATGCCTTTTTTGCTTTTACTGTCGTTTTGGGAATGGGACACAGCTGGCAGTTTGCACTTACTGCTGTATTTCTTGAAGGAATAATTTTTATACTCCTAACCGCATTTAACATTCGTGAATTAATTGTTAATGCAATTCCACTTCCATTGAAACACGCTGTTTCGGCAGGTATCGGATTGTTTATTGCATTTATAGGTTTACAAAATGCCGGCGTGATAATAAATAACGATGCAGTTTTGGTTGGACTTGGAGACATGTCCTCTCCGGCAGTGCTGATAGCTTTGGGTGGAGTTATTTTAACAGGAGTTTTATTGGCTTTAAAAGTTAAAGGTGCATTGTTAATCGGAATTTTTATTGCAACTGTAGCCGGAATTCCTTTTGGAGTAACCAACATGCCTGCAGGTAATTTGGTAGATGCTCCACCTTCATTAGCTCCAATTTTCTGGAAATTTGAATTCTCTCAGATTTTTACGTTCGATATGTTGATCGTTTTGTTCACCTTCCTTTTTGTCGATATGTTTGATACTGTGGGCACTCTGGTTGGTGTTTCATCAAAAGCGGGAATGTTGGACAAAAAAGGAAGAGTTCCCAGGGTAAAACAAGCGCTTTTTGCCGATTCAATCGGAACATTTTTTGGGGCAATTGTCGGAACAAGTACCGTTACTACATATGTAGAAAGTGCATCGGGTGTTGCTGAGGGTGGAAAAACAGGATTAACTTCTTTAGCAACCGCTGCATTATTTTTAATTGCATTGTTCTTTGCTCCCTTATTTACAATGGTACCGGCCGCGGCTACTGCACCGGCCCTTATATTGGTTGGTTTCTTTATGATGTCGCCTATCTTAAAAATCGATTTCGATAATTTTACAGAATCTATACCGGCATTTATTACAATCATTGTAATGCCGCTTACCTACAGCATTGCTGAAGGAATTGTATTTGGTATGCTTTCATTTGTATTGTTAAAAGTTCTTACCGGAAAAATGAAAGACGTTTCCATTGTAATGGTTGTATTGGCGGTATTATTCATTCTGAAATTTTTTATTTAGAAGAACTTAGCAGAAGATAATTTAAACGGAGCAGTAAATAATATTTTGATTACTGCTCCGTTTTTTATGGTACAAACTTCTAAAAGAATCAAAAATGAAACACCTTTTTACAGCAGCTTTACTTTTGCTGCTTTTTAGTTCATGTAAAGATGAGGTAGAACAGTTTAACGAAGCCCCAAAAATTCCACCTGTTGAAACCATGGTCATAGATTTTGGGAAAATGGCTGATTACACCAAATCTGCAGCATTTTCCAAAACAAACTGGTTGTATTCTGCTACAACAGTAGGTACATGGAATATGATTATAGGTACTACTTTTGCGGTACCTGTAGCTGCTTTTCATAAAGCCATTGAAACTGAACACACGGTTGTTGACAATGTAACCTGGCAATGGGAATATGAGGTTACTGGTTTTACAAGCAAGTATTTTGCCCGTTTGGTCGGTCAACTTCAAACTGACGAAATTAAATGGGAAATGTACATTTCAAAAGAAGGGATTGATTCCTTTGATGAATTTTTGTGGTTTGAAGGTACATCAAAAATTGATGGCTTAAGCGGGCACTGGACTTTATATCATAGTGCGGTATTCCCTGAAAAGACTGTTGAAATTGATTGGAAACGGGAAAACGAAGAGCTTGGCGAAATAAAATACACTTATGTTCGCGAAAAGAATGATATGCGGGAAACTGACTATTTTAACGGCAGCACTTTGACTTATGGTTTACAAGATGAAGAGTTTGATATTTATGTAAATATTCATGCCTGGGACACAAATACAAGTCAGTTTAACGATACTTTTATTGAGTGGAGCCGCAGTAATTATACCGGCCGTGTAAAAGCTGAAAATTTTTACAGCGATAACAATTGGCATTGTTGGGACGCTGAAGGCAATGATATTGAATGCAATTAATTCAAATAAGAAATTATGATGGGACGGAAGACAGAAGACGGAAGACGGAAGGAAAAACCATGTTATTTTAAAAACTTCGGTCTCCGGTCTCCGTACTTCTGTCAAAAAACAACAAGTTTATAGAAACTGAAAGTAGCTACAATAAAATTGCAGGGTTTTAACCATTAACTAGAAAATAAAAAATTAAGGCGCTTTTTTAAGCGTCTTTTTTGTTTTTACTATTTTTGTATCTATTGGGACATTAACTCAGTTGGTTTAGAGTGTTACCTTGACAGGGTAGAAGTCACTGGTTCGAATCCAGTATGTCCCACTAAAAAACCGGAAGTACTGTCACTTCCGGTTTTTCGTCATGTCAAACATATTTTATATAATTAATAAGCCACCATCACTGTACCATTTCGTACTTCTCCGTTACCCAGTTCGAGTACATAAACATAGTTGCCGTATT
>CAJXZG010000084.1 GCA_913063265.1 uncultured Prolixibacteraceae bacterium
TTTTTAAACTCATAACCGGATTAATTCCTGTTATTATTTTGTTGTCTTTTGAAGGAATTTTAAGACTTGTTAATTATGGCGATAATCTGAATCTGTTTGTGCAAAATCCTATAGAAGGTTATGAAGAATATATGATGGTAAATCCTAAGGTTGGGAAAAAGTATTTTCAGAAATTTGAATATACCCAACCGCCAAACGACATTTTTTTGGCAGATAAACCGGAAAATACTTTCAGGATATTTGTTATGGGGAGTTCTACCGTTTTTGGATTCCCGTACGAAAGAAACCTGATGTTTTCAAGAATTTTGCATCACCAGTTGGAAGAGGCTTATCCTGATAAAAAAATTGAAATGGTAAATACTTCAATTACAGCAATTAATAGTTTTACCTTATTGGATTATTCTCATCAGATTTTAAAACAGGAACCGGATGCAATATTAATTTATGCAGGACACAACGAGTTTTACGGAGCATTTGGAATTGGCTCAAATGAGACCATGAGTAAAAATATCGGATTAACGCGAATGCATATTGCCTTGATGGATGTGAAGATCTATCAACTGCTCAGAAATATTATAGCAAAAGTAGCTCAGACGGTTGCCGGAAGTGGAAATAAAGTTCGCGGAACATTAATGAAAAGAATGGTTGCTGATAAAGATATTTTGTACGACAGCGAAGAATATCAAATTGCAATGGACAGCTACAGGAAAAACATGGAAAAAATTCTGAAAAAAATAAGCAAGAAAAATATTCCTGTTTTTTTGAGCGAAGTAGTTTCCAATATTAATGGAATGAAACCCTTTCATTCTGTAAAAACAGAAAATCTTGAAGGGGCTAATGAAATTTATTCAAAGGCAGTTGAAGCTGAAAAAGACGGGGATTTTAAAAAAGCTTTTGATTTATATTATCGGGCGAAAGATCTGGATTGTATACGTTTTAGAGCAAGTGAAGATGTAAATCAGATTATCAATGAATTGGGAGAAAAGTATAAGGTTTTTCAGGTTCCAATGTTGTCATGGTTCCAGCAAAACACGCCAAATAAGTTAATTGGAAATAACCTTATGACTGAACATGTTCACCCGAATATTGACGGCAGTTTTTTAATGGCAGAAGCTTTTTATAATACAGTTCTGGATTCGAAAGTTATTGCTGATGAAAATAAGTCACCCGCTTATTCAATGGCGTATAAAAAAAGAAACTGGGGGTACACAGCCCTCGATTCAATTATTGGAGAACAAAGGATTCAGATGTTAAAAGGCAACTGGCCATTTGTTTTAGAGGAAAAAGATGAAGTCGATTTCAGAAAAGTATACCAGCCTAAAAACTTTCACGATTCGATTGTTTTTTCTGTTTTGTTGAATAGTGAAACCAACTTAACATTGGCAAGACTGGAAGTTGCCAAAAGTTATAAAAACCAGAGAAAACATTTTCTGGCCTATAAAGAATATGATGCAATGGTACGGACGAATCCATACATTGCTGTAAATTACCGCGATGCTGCAACAAGCCTGATAAATATGTCGGATTTGCCACTGGCATTAAAGTATTATAAAAAATCGCTGGATTATTTTGAATCGGGTTTTGCCCTGTTTAAAATGGGGGAGATTTATTTATTTATGGGCGACTACAAAAGTGCTGTTGAATGTTTCGAAAAATCCTTTCCTTTAATTGAGGATGACAGAAAAGTAGTTGTTCTTGCTAAAGCCTATGTTTCAAGTGTATATAACAATGATAGACCAAAAGCAGAGGCCATTGCCAAAGAACTTAAAAAAGTAAATGCTACCAATTACCTAAGAATTCCTCCTAAAACCTATATGTTTAATAATTTTATTCCTCAACAAACCGTTAATCAGGTTACCAATGCAAAAGCACTTATTGATGAGGGCAAATCTGAGGAAGCTTTAATTGTACTCAAATCATCCTTGGGAATTTACGATTCACATATAGCCAACTTTTTAATTGGTGAAATTTATATAAATCAAAGAAATTTGGATATGGCTTATAAATATTTTAGTAAAGTTTATGAGTTGTATAAATTCTATGATCAGTATTTAAATAATATGGCACTGATTTATTTCAACAAAAAAGAAATAGAAAACGCAAAAAAATGTTACGAGCAATTAAAGCTCGTTGCACCGCGATCGGAGTATGTGAGAAAACTGAATTTTTTAAATAACATCAATTAACCAATCCGATTTGAAGATTTTAGGTATTTCAGCATTTTATCACGATTCAGCAGCCGCATTGGTAGTTGACGGAAAAATAGTAGCTGCAGCTCAGGAAGAACGTTTTACACGAAAAAAACACGATTCTTCATTTCCCTTAAATGCTATAAAATTTTGTTTGCATCATGAGGCTTTAAATATCTCAAAACTTGATGCAATTGTATTCTACGATAAACCGCTTTTAAAATTTGAGCGCCTGCTCGAAACCTATTATGGTTTTGCCCCCAAGGGTGTTGAATCTTTTGTAACCGCTATTCCGGTATGGATTAAAGAAAAATTGTTTCTTAAAAAAATTATTCACGACGAACTGGCAAAAATTGATGGTTATGAGAAAAAGACAGCGAAATTACTTTTCCCGGAACATCATTTGTCACATTCGGCGAGTGCATTTTACCCATCGCCTTTTGAAGAGGCAGCGATTTTAACGATCGATGGGGTAGGAGAATGGGCAACAGCATCAATAAGTTATGGCAAAGGAAATTCCATTACCAATATTAAAGAGCTGCATTTCCCGCATTCTTTGGGTTTGTTGTATTCTGCTTTTACCTATTTTCTGGGTTTTGCCGTTAATTCCGGCGAATATAAATTGATGGGTTTGGCACCTTATGGAATTCCGGAAAGTAATGATGTAAAACGATTTGTAAAAACGATTAAATCTAAACTGATAGAAATTAATAAAGATGGTTCTGTTTGGCTGAATCAGACTTACTTTAATTACTCAACGGGATTAAAAATGGTGAAAGAGAAAAAGTGGGAAAAGCTTTTTGGATTTAGCCGTCGCAGTCCTGAAAGTAAAATTGAGCAGCATCATTCAAATCTTGCTCTGGCTATACAGATTATTACAGAAGAAGTCCTAATTCTAATGGCAAAGGAAGCCCAAAGAGTTACAGGTTCAAAAAATATCTGTTTAGCAGGTGGGGTAGCCTTAAACTGTGTTGGAAACGGTAAATTATTGCGTTCAGGTATTTTTGAGAGAATGTTTATTCAACCGGCAGCAGGAGATGCAGGAGGGGCCGTTGGAGCAGCTTTGGCCGCCTGTTACCTGGTTTTTGAAAAAGAACGAAAAGTGGTATCTCCCGATGGAATGGAAGGTGCATACCTTGGCCCTGATTTTAATGAAGATATTATTGAACACACTGCTAAATCTTATGAGGCAAAGTTTTCAAAAATTGAAGATTTTAAACAATTGAGTGAAAAAGTAGCCCGGTTACTGGCAGATGGAAATGTAATCGGATGGTTTCAGGGAAGGATGGAATTTGGTCCGCGTGCCCTGGGGAATCGAAGTATTTTGGGAGATGCAAGGAACAGTGAAATGCAATTGAAGTTGAATCTTAAAATTAAATACCGTGAAAGTTTCAGGCCATTTGCACCTTCTGTTTTGGATGAGGATTGTAATGAATATTTTGAACTTGAAAATAGTTCACCTTATATGTTGCTGGTGGCAAATGTCAGGGAAAAACACAGAAACAAAACTCCTGAAAATTATTACGATTTGCCATTGATGGAAAGGTTGTATTTTCAGCGTTCAGATGTTCCTGCCATTACCCATATAGATTATTCGGCAAGAATTCAAACGGTTCACAGGGAAACAAATCCAAAATATCATCGGTTAATCAGTGAGTTTAAAAAACTTACAGGAAAGGGTGTAATTGTAAATACAAGTTTTAATGTGCGTGGCGAACCTATAGTCTGTACTCCGCAGGATGCTTATAAATGTTTTATGAGGACTGAAATGGATTACCTGGTAATCGGGAATTATCTTTTTGATAAAAAAGAGCAACCCGAATGGGAAAACAAAGACAATTGGAAAGAAGAATTTAAACTTGATTAGTTTTAATATATTTGGGCATTAAATAAGATTTTATGGATTTTCTGAAAGACCTTTGGCAATATCTGAAAGAAAGGAAAAAGTGGTGGCTGTTTCCTGTAATTTTGATCCTGTTATTATTTGGGGTTTTAATAGTATTAAGTGGTGGAAGTGCGATAGCACCCTTTATTTATACATTGTTTTAGGATGAAGATTGATAAGATAAAAACCCTGGAAACCAGCCTGGTTTTAACAAGCGGATTTTTGGTGCTGTTTGTTATTTTTGGGCATAGTTGGTTTTTGTATTCAGCATTGACATTTGGACTGATTGGAATTTTTATAAAGCCACTTGCCCGATATGTTGCGGTAGTTTGGTTTAAACTGGCCGACATTTTAAATTTTGTTGTGTCAAAAATTATTCTGGGGACACTCTTTTTTGTATTACTATTGCCAATTTCAATTTTATACAGATTATCAAATAAAGATAAACTTCAAATTAAACGATCCGGTAATTCAAACTGGACCGTTCGCAATCATAATTATTCGTCTAAGGATTTAATAAATATCTGGTAGTTGGATAAAATATGTCTATTCGGTTTTTGCGTTTTTTTGATATTCACCTGATTATTTTAAATCGTTTGAGTTTATATTTCAAATCAACTCAACAAAATCCAATTTATAGTGTTTTAGATGTGTTTATGACTTTTAAAATCACTTACATTTTATTGCATCATGTTTGCTTTCAATGGATACATATTGTGCTGAACATAAAATTGATGTAACTTGTACTAAATAATAATCTGAAATATGTGAAACTTTAAAACAATAATTATGAGAAAAACTTTTACTTTTCTTCTGGGATTATTTTTAAGTGCTTTTGTATTTGCACAAAAACCTGAAGCCGTGGTTATGAAGGCATCAGTTCCCCCAATCGTTGATGGTCAAATTGATGAGGTTTGGCTAGAAGCAAATGAGTATAATATAGACAAGAATTTCCAGCAAGAGATTCCAACTTTGGGCGAATCGGGAGAAACCACCTGGAAAGCGTTGTGGACAGAAGAAGGTATGTATCTGCTTCTTCAGGTAACAGACGATGTATATTATCCCTCATGGGTAAGTGGCGGTGCAAACAGTTGGCAGTATGATAAACCGGAAGTCTATTTTGATGTCAATTATATTCTTGAGGATGGCCTGGGTTGTGAGGGAAATGTTAACCAGGGACATTATCAGTTTGATATTGCAATGACAGAAGCCACAGTTAATGGTGAACGTACTGAAATTAATGAGGAAAAAAACGGACTTCCATTTGTATATGTTAATGCGTTTTTAGTTGAAGATCCTAATTATGTAGCCGAGTATTTTTTCCCATTTCTGGGATTTGTAAATAAAGATGGTGGACCCATAGATTTGGCGGGAAATACAGGATTCGATGTTACTATCATAGATAATGATCCTCCGGGAGGAGATAATGATCGTCAGCGTGCCGTATGGGCAAATATGGGAGCTATAAACGAATCTTGGGCCAATATGGATGATGCCGGTATTATTACTTTTGACGGTGCTGAACCTCCTGTTTATGTTGAAGAAATAAAAATTTATTCAGAAGGTGATATTACAGAGGATAATCAAACAGTACAAATGCGTGCAGAAATTCTTCCCGAAGATGCTTCAACTAATCTAGTGAAATGGACATTAAAATCTGTTGACGGAGGAAGGGCTCGCGCTAAAATAAGTCCAACCGGCCTGATTACACCAGTAATTGATGAAATCATTGTTGTTCAGGCAACTTCACTTGATGGATTTGTATATTCAAATGAAATTGGAGTTATTATTTCTGGGCAGGTCCCGACTATAGATGAATTAAATTATATTGGGAATGCGCATTTCGATGATTATAATCCGGATACAAATGTGGCAGGACCGCCATGGTCGGGAGATGGAATTGTTGTTAATGGAGTATGCACAATGACTAATCCAAACATAGGTGAAAATCCGTGGGACTGGACATTTGGACAGGTTGTTAATGTACCTTTTGATATCAAGAATGAAAAATTTGTATACTCATTCAGAATGTGGGCTGATGCTGACAGGGAAGTGGTAATGGACTTTGAAGACACTGCCAATGACTATTCCAGGTACGGTGTTTCAACAGATTCTACTGCAACAAGAAGTGGTGGTGGTGTTACCGACTGGTTATTTAATATAACTACCGAACCTCAGACTTATACATTTACCTGTACGTTTGAAAATATGTTACCTACGGCAGTTCAGAAAATGAACTTTATGCTGGGTTGGGATACACCTACAGTGTACGTGGATAGCGTGTATCTGTTAAGTGAAAATGATATGGCTTTAATCCCACCAACATCAACAAAAGAATTAACAGTTGACGATGCATTTAAAGTTTATCCAAATCCTGCTTCCTCAAAACTGCATGTTGAATTTGCCTCTCCCAACACTGTTGTTGCCATTTATAATAGTGTAGGTATAAAAATGGATCAAGCAGAATTATTTGGAACTCATCATGTTTTTGATGTTAGCACATACCCTAAAGGAATGTATTTTGTCAAAGCAAAAGATTCAGTTGTCAGATTTATTAAATAGAAATTTAATACCGAAAGGGAAGCTGTCTCTGTTGAGGCAGCTTTTTTTATGTAAGTTGCGAATACTGTTTTAACAAGAAACCGATTTTTAAATTTGTAATTTTCTATGAATTAAGTATTTTGATTCGCAAAATACCAGGTTGTGAAATTTTAGAAATTAAAATATAAACCCATGAGACTTGTAATTGTAATTCCTGTTGTTTTGTTCCTTATATCTGCCAAAAGTTTAACCGCACAAAGGGGGTATTTTGATGCTCCTTATATCAGGTATGAAGCTAATCTTGCAACTTTGAAAAATGGTGCTTTGGTAACTCCAAAATCGTATTCTCAGATTGATTTGCAGTCAGAAGCTTCTGAACAGGTTTGCGTTGACATGTCAAGCGAAAATGCTACTGCGGAATTTACATTTTCTGAAGAAGCGGATGGTTTGGTAATACGCTATTCAGTGCCTGATGAGGAGACAGCTACAATAGCATTATATAATGAAAATGAAAAAATTACGAGATTAACACTTACTTCAAAGTGGTCGTGGGAGTATTTATGGAAAAACGGGGATCCCAATAATGTTGGAATTAAAAATAAAAATCCCCGAATGAGATTTGACGAAATACGTTTTAAACTACCCAGTAAAGTATCAAATCTGCAAATTGTAAAAGAAACCGGAAATCTTTCTCTGGATTTTATTGAGATGGAAATTGTTCCTGAAGAGATTCAGGCCCCTGAAGGCTCAGTTGTTTATAATGGTGACGGAAGTACATTACAGGATTTTATTGATGCCAACGGAAGTAAAACCATTTACCTCCCGGCCGGTATTTATAATGTGAACAGTCAGCTTTATTTTGGAGTGGCTAATACAAAATTGCAGGGTGCAGGAATGTGGTATTCTCAAATTAATTTTACCGTAACCGACGAAAGTAATGGAGGATTAAGAGCAAATGCGCCCGATATCTGTTATTCCGATTTATTTCTTACTACAGATATGACAACAAGAACCAATGGCTATGGTGGTATTATAGGTGTGTACACTAAAGGATCCGTTATTAAAAATATTTGGGTAGAACATTGTGCCACCGGAGCCTGGATTGGCCAATATACACCGGTCGGACCGGAATATGCTGATGGCTTTTTAATAACAGGCTGTAGGTTCAGAAATACTTACGCCGATGGTATAAACTTATGTAAAGGAACCAGAAATGCTGTAGTGGAGCATTGTAATTTCAGGAATAACGGAGACGATGGAATGGCAATTTGGTCTGCTGAAGGACTGGAATGTATCAACAATACATATCGGTTTAACACGGTTGAAAATGGCTGGAGGGCAGCAGGGGCAGCACTCTACGGCGGTAAAGACAATAAATTCTATAACATTCTTATAAAAGATAATGTTGATGTGGGTATTACCATCACCAACACATTTCCGGGAGTTGGTTTTAATGAGAATGGTATGCATGATTTTCACGATATTACCATGACAGGATGTGGTACTTTTAACTCGATTTACAATGACAGGGTAGGGGCTGTTAATATTTATCATGCCCGAAGTGCCGGTACTAAAATTCAAAACGTCAGGTTGTACAACGTGGATATTTATGATTCTAAATGCGATGGAATAAGAATTGCCAAATCTTCAGGAGATGGTATTTTTAACCTTGTTTTTGAGAATGTTAACATCAATAAAACAGGATTGGAATATCCTGAAAACAACGTTGAAAACAGTATGGAAAAACGAGGGTTTGGGGTAATTTTTGAAAAGTATCCTTTGGGAGGAGCTACTTACTGTAATTTAAATTTGGAAAACCTCGGAGGTAATGCAGAAGGAGAGGAATTTTCGGTTGCTGAAAAAGGAAGTTTTCGGTGGCTGAAAGAGGAAAATTGTGAGATTATACCGGTTGAAGGTATAACCTTGTCTCCCGCTGATACCAGTATTGCAGGTGGAGCAAATATTTCCCTGGTTCCAAAATTTTTACCGGCTAACGCGAGCAATCAGATAGTAAGCTATAAGTCATCTAATCCGGAAGTTGCAAGTGTTAATTACGATGGTGTTGTGACAGGTTTATCAAAAGGCCAGACAACAATTTACGTTGTCACTCAGGAAGGTGAATTTTCAGCTAACAGTAATATTAATGTTACTTCAAATCCCGAAATATATTATAAAATCAAAAACAGATGGCAAAACACTTACCTCTTTGATTCGGGTGATAAAGTAGAATACAGTTTAAAAACCACCGATGATAAGTTTATGTGGAAACTTGAAGAAATCAATGGGAAAAAACGAATCAGAAATATTTCAAGCGGAGATGTTATGCATATTGAAAATCAACTTGGATTTGTTCAATGTACTGCTGATTTTACTGATTCCTTAAGCTCCGAATGGTTAATTACCGATGCCGGAGATGGTTTTGTAAGAATAGAAAGTGCAAAAAATACGAACGATTTTATGCATATCGAAAATTTGCAAAACCAGCTTCAATATGGAAACATTGATAATTCTTGGTGGAGTGCTATGTGGATATTGGAACCGGTTTTAATTACAGGGGCAAATCAGTACAAACTAATTAAAAATGTTCACTTATATCCAAATCCTTCTGACGGTAATTTTTATCTGAACCTTGAATCGTTTCAGACCAATGAAAAAATAGATATTGTAATTTACAGTAGTAATGGACAACTTTTGTTGCAAGAAAACTTTATTGTTCAAAACTACCGTAAAAAAGGTTATCAGATAAATCTGAAAAATTCTCTGTCCCCGGGATTTTATTATATACTAATTTCCGGGAAAAGTGGAAAAGCAGGCGAGAAATTTATTATTCAATAGTGGTGTTTTGATTGAATATATTTGATTGGAATTATTTGTTTAAAGTTTAAACTTTAACCACAAAAAAATGGCTGCAAAATATTTTGTAGCCATTTTTTTTATTGAGTTTAAAATTATTATTCAAAAGGTAAATACCAGCTTTCAGGATTCATCAATCTGTTTCTTACCGCTTCATAATGCTCGGTACCTTCAAATTTTGCTGCAACCTTATCTGCTAAATATGCAGGATCATTTCTTCTTTCTGCAATTCTCACAAGGTCAAACCAACGTTTACCTTCAAATGCAAGTTCCATAGCTCTTTCAGCAATAATAAGATCCTCGATGAGTAATGTCCTTTCTTCTAACGGAATACTGTCTCTTTCCGGAACTTCTCTCGATTTTAAATACGCTCTTCCCCTGATTCCAAGGTTATTCGTCCACCTGCTGAATAAGGGTGGTTTTGGGTTTTCATTATTTACTCCCTGGTTGAGTAACATTAACGCATATTTTTGTGATTCTTCATCACCCATACGGTTAAATGCTTCCGCCAGCATTAAATGAATGTCAGCTGCCCTTGAAAGAATAATATCAGAACTTTCAGGATTATTTACATCAACAGAATATTTGTTGATGTAAGGATTAATATAACTGTAAGTACTGTCAGGATTCATTACCATATCCTGAAACATTACATTAACCGGTCCTCTGAATCCGTCCAAAGTATCACCATTCAATTGCACCTGCGACATCATAGAATCAATAACGATTGAAGTTGGTTTTACAAGGTATGAGAGATGAGGTAACAGCCATTCTGCCAGTGGATTAAACTGTCCTTCAGACCTGGTGTATGGAACTACCATCATATTTTCCAATCGCTGAGATGCAGAATTCAGGAATATTGAGGCCCAGCCTTCATCTTTGTAAGATTGGTCAACTTTTAATAAGGACCTTTGCTCAGAACTAGAAACCTGGTTGTCATAATATTCACAGGCATCTTTTAACCATTGTGCAGCTTCAGCATACATACCACTTTCCAAATACAATTCACCCAGAACAGCCTTGTTGTTTGGATAATGCTCAAGACGGAGTGCTTCATATTTAGAAGAAGTTAATTCAGATTCAAAAAAAGCTTCCATTTGTTTTATCAATATATCAAGCAGTTCTTCCCGGTTTAATACATTCTGATAAAGATTATCCGGAAGAGTTTCGTAATTGCTTTCGATATATGAAGCTTTATTGTACAGACGAATAAGGGTAAGATAAGTGTATGCACGTAATCCTATCAAAACACCTTTGGCCTGATATGAAGTCAGTTCATCATATTCCTTATCTGTTTCAGCTATTTTATCAATATGTTTCAGAACTTCGTTGATATTAATAATTACCTGGTAAAGAGGAGAAGCATCGGCAAACGGATTATTCCCCGATAAAGTATGATAATTTATTTCTCTTAAATAGGGTTCTGCATTGGGAGTTACTTCCATCAGGTCTGAACGTAATCCATTAAGTAAAATAAGCTGAGGAACAATATCCTGGTAGGAAACCAATGCTCCCTGCGCAGAGCTTAAACCATCTTGCACCGATTTATAATGCTGGTCAGGTGTAATTCGGTCACCTGCATCACCTTCAAAAAAACTTTCTTTACAACCATTACCCACAACTAAAAAGACTGCCAGTATAGCTATAATGTATGGTGATATTCTTAATTTCTTTTCCATTTTTTCTAAGTTTTTTCTTGTTATAAGTCTAATTTAACACCAATGATAAAAGATTGGGTATTTGGCGTTTTACCATAATCTATTCCCATATAGAATGGATGATTTACATAACTGAAATCGGGATCA
Source organism: uncultured Prolixibacteraceae bacterium (assembly GCA_913063265.1). Taxonomy (GTDB): domain Bacteria; phylum Bacteroidota; class Bacteroidia; order Bacteroidales; family Prolixibacteraceae; genus Draconibacterium. Next base: position 11,274 of record CAJXZG010000084.1, read on the forward strand.
TAACCTGAATAGTTAGATACAGTAAACAAATTAGAGCCGGTTACATATACTGTGATTCCCTGTAAAAAGTTTTCAAATTTTGGCAGATCATAACTTAAAGTTAGTTGTCCCAAACGAAGGAAAGTACCATCTTCTATCCAACGATCTGAAAATGCATTATTTCCTGAAGGATCACCGAAGGCCATTCTTGGTAATGTTGCACTTGTATTTCCAGGTGTCCAGCTGTTTAATACAGTTGTTGACTGGTTAACGTAATCACTCATCGATTCAGTATTGTATCTGACATAGTTAAATAAGTCGCCTCCAACAGAATAATTAAACAATGCCGAAAGTTTAAAACTTTTATAAATAAATGAAGTAAAAATACCTCCAAAGAAATCAGGATTAGGATCACCGATTATTTGTTTATCCATATCGTTTATTATTCCATCACCATCATCCACAAACTTAATATCGCCTTCCTGCATCATATAACCTTTTGGCCCCATAATCTTACCTGCTTCTTCTGCCGATAAAAGGCCATCTGTTTTATATCCCCAAAAAGCGTTAACCGGATTATCTACCGAAGTTACGTATTGTACTACTCCTGTTGTAGTAACAATGTTGGTGGCCTGCGGATTAATAAATTTAAGTTCATTAACTTTTGTCATTGCTTTTCCTATCGATCCACCTAATGTCCATACGAAGTCACCAAAATGGAAACGAGTATCCAGAGAAATATCAAATCCGGTAGTTTCAATTTTACCACCGTTGTCGTAATAGTCTGTGTAACCAAATGATGCCGGAAGTTCTTGCCTGATTACAAGATTATTTACATTTGCCTTATAAAAATCGGCATGTAAATTAACTTGTTGTTTAAATAGCGATAGATCCAATCCACCGTTAATTACACTTCTTTTTTCCATGTCCAAATTTTCATTTGGAATAATTTCCCTTACAAGTACACCTGTACTGTTTATTCTTCTGTCAGTATAATATAATTTTGAAAAATCATAAACCGAAGAGAGCATATTACCTGTTACAGAATATGAACCTCTTATTTTTAGGTCTTCAAGCCAGTTTGCATCACTTAAAAATCCTTCTGATGATATTCTCCAAGCAGCACCAATTGATGGATATGCAGCAAAACGATGCTCAGAATTAACCGTTGAGTTTCCGTCGTATGAAATATTGGCGTTAATAAAATACTTATTTCTGAAACTATAGTTTATGTCACTAAAGTATGAAATCCATTTAAGCTCTCTGAAATCACCTGTCGTTGATCTTAAGTAACTGTATTGAGAACCCTGCCCCAGACTTTTAAAATCATCGGAAGGTGTGTTAAGGTCCGTACTTAAGTTGTATTTATAGCTATTTGCCAAATACCTAAAACCAAACTGAACCTGCACGGAATGACCTTTTGCAGTGTTATTGGTGTATGTAAAGTTAGAATAGTTTTGTGTTGAACGGAACTCATAAATAAAATCACCAGGGCTGTTATAAGCCGAGTCAACTCTTACTACACCCAAATCAGGTAAGAAAATGTTTTCGCGTGCGTTATTAAAGTTCAATCCAAACAAGGTTGATATTTTAAAGTGCTCATTAAATCTGTAAGCTGCAGTAATCGAACTTAAAAAGTGATAGTTTCTGTTAGTTCCGGATGCATTTTGAGTTAAAGCCACAGGGTTACTTACCGGGTAAACATCACCTATATCATCCAAATAGTCCAGCGGATCACCGGTTACAGCATCACGAGCATAGGGTGTCATTGTTGGTGGTTTTAACAAGGCCGAAATGTTTGGATTTTTCCAAACGCTTGCCCCCTGGTTTGCCAACTTGCTATCAGCCAGTGAAAGTTTTGCGTTAGGCGTAATTGAAAACTTGTCGGTTATGTTAATGTTACCGTTGATACGCAGATTATATCTTGTATATCTTGAATTGTCAACAACTCCATTATGAGATAAATAACCAGTAGATATATTGTAAGTAGCAATATCATCACCCCCTTTAAGGAAGAAGTGAAACTTTGAAACCGATGCAGGCGAATAAATTTGATCCTGCCAGTTTGTATTATTATTGTACTTATAATAATCAGGTGCAGATGCATCTCCGTTTAACCAGGGATACATGGTATTGATTTGATCAGGAGTGTAACCCTGTGAACCCAACATACCGGAAAAGTAGTTCTTAAATTGTGCTGGATCCATTACATCCTGATAAGCAGGAGTAGAGGTAATACCTCCGTATGCTGATAATTTCATTACAGTACTGGCCTCTGCTTTCTGTTCTGTATTGACATTAATAAGGCCGTTAGCGCCAAGTGAACCAACATGAGATATTCCGTTTTTCACAATCGTGATGTCGGAAATATCATCAATATCAACAACATCCATTGGATTGAGTGCAAATCCTTCCATCAACCCAACATCTGCATACGAGTAGTTGTGCATCATTCCATCGATAAATAGAATTGGCTCGGTGCTACCGTACAGCGACGAGATTCCTTTTATTTTCATATAGGTACGTGTCCCGGGCATTCCAGACTGTGTGTTAACAGCCATTCCTGGAACTCTTCCCTGAAAGATATGATCAAATGAAGTTGCTTTGGATTGTTTTAATTCATCTTCAACTTTAAATGATGTTACTCCGTAAATTGCATCTTTAACCGTTCCTACGCCAATAGGAGTATTGTATGAATTGTCAAATGAAGCAAATTCCTCCGCCACAAGTGTTACAGTTATGGTTTCACTTCCGGTGAGAAATACTCTTCTGACGTTATACCCCGGCAGGTTAAAGATTAATTCAGATTTTAGATCTGGTACTGAAATTGTGAACGCTCCTTCTTCATCAGTGTCAGCCGTTGTACCGGTTGAGGCAACTGAGATAATAACCTGTTTTAACGGAAGGCCGGTGCCTGATTCCATTACCACACCCGAAACATTAACTTCGGATGTTTGCGCCATCAAAGGTTGATTTACAGTGATAGCGAAAAACAAGGTTAATAGAGATAAACAGGTTGTGTATAAATATTTTTTTGTCATTTTCAAACTGTATTAGATAGTTTAACAGGTATAGACTAATTAGTTATAGGTGTAAATATGATGGTATCCCAGAATAATAAACCAGGACTTGTAGCTACAACTTTTACATCATGAGTTTCGGTTAAATCCCAGTCAACTTCTGCCCATGTGGTTGTATTCGCTGGATCTGATCTCTTAATAAGAGCGGTATTAACTCCGTCTACATAAACGGCATAATCAATATGATTTGCCCAGATGTTTCCTGAGATTTTATATTTGCCTTTCATAATTTTTGGTGTGGTAACCTGGCACCACCACCATCCGCTCATCGAGAGACAATCCCAGTTCATTTGTTGAGGAGCATTGTGATCTTTATAATAATATATTAAATAATCGCCTTCCCATTTTAAGTTTGGAAAAGTATTCTGTCCATCGAACCATCTTTTATAGTGTTTTCCATAAAAATCACTTTCGGTAATTTCAAAATGATCTGTTGTTTCCCATGTAATGGTTTGTGGTTGTGGCAATGTAGTTGGTAATAATCCTGCAACTGTATGCATTGTACCGTTTTTCCCAGGATGGTTACACTCTTCTACCACAAATTTTGTGTAGTTTTTATCCTTGTCAATGTTTAGTTTGTAATCATCATCAACGGTGATAAATACATTATTGTCATAAGTAATTGTGGGATACAAAGATGTTTCCATATCACTTAAATAATAGGTACTAGCCAAACAGTGATATTCCATGTACCTGTAAAACTCATTTTCCAGGTAGGTAATACTATCGGGTGAGTCTGTAAAATAAGCTATCAACTCATCGATATTGGTGATTCCGTACCTGTTAAATGTTGAGTCGGCAACTGCCAGTACTGTAAAACGGGTACGAGCCATTATATCTCCATATGGAAATGTGATTCTCTCAAGAGTATCTTTTAAGGTGGTTCTGACAAGTCCTTCAGTAAATAATGAGAACGAAGGATTGGTAGCAACCACATCAAATACACTTTTTGTTATCGGATCAAGTACTTTATCAATATGATGTACAACCCCGTTTGAAGCTCTTACATCTCTTTTGATAATCATGCTGTACTTGTTTAAAATTATATCAGAACCCTGAAATTCGCTAACAATGTAGTCGCCAATAGCATTGGGTTCGCGAATGGCTCCAAGTCCGATATCCCCTGTTTCAATCTGATGACCAATTACATGGTTTAATGCCAGTTCTTCAAGAAAATCTTCATCAAATTCGGTATAAGAAGAAACACCTTTCTCTGCATAGTAGGCCTGTAGTTGTTCGTTTGACGGTAAGAATAATGTAAACGGGCCACGTACAGCCAAAAGGCTGTTTAGTCCGGTTGCTTCAAGAATGCTGGCAAATTCTGAAAAATCAGGATTTGATTCAACATATTCTGTAATTACCTGCTGGGTCGACTTTACATTCCATAACTGTGGGTCTGATTCGCATCCAAACAGGAATAGCACCAGCATTATTATAATGCTGCTTTGCTTTGATTTATGCCAAAATGTTTTTTTCATAGTTAAATCTTTTACTTTTTACCTGTCGTAATATGGACTTTGAACCAGGTTCTGGTTATAAATTAATTCGCGTTCATGAATAGGCAGGTAATAACTTAACGTGTCATACACTTTGGTTCTGAGAATTGCCTGTTGTTTAATATCAGCTCCTGAAAGAATCATGTTGATAATAATTTGTTTGTTGGCAAAATTATCTCTTTTGGCAGCACGTAATAAATCAAACCACCTTTTTCCTTCCAGTAAAAATTCTCTTCCCTTTTCATCCAACAGAGCTTTTCTCATTGTTTCCTTGTCGAAATTGTCTTCGTAAGGCATTCCTGCTCTTAATAAAGTTTCCCTGATTAATGCATTGGCTTCTTCATAACGTTCCAATTCAATCAAAGCTTCTGCTTTTATAAGCATAACATCAGCAAATCTGTAAAGATTCCAGTTGGCATCTCTTTCTGTATCGGTTCTTGAAATCAATCCTAGTGCATCCTTACCCTGGTATTTCCATGTTGCAGTCTTACCACCAAAATTTCTGGCATCTTCTCTTAATAAAATCTGATTGACATTTCTTGAATCTAATTGACATTGTGTAGATCCCCAGGTTGTTATCAAATTGTAATAAATAGGATTTTCCTGGTTGTCTAACGCATCGTTATACTGAAGTTCAATAATACTTTCTACCGGAGAGTTTCCCGGGTAATAATTATTAAAGAAAGTTTCGTTGGGTTCAAGAGCATAAAGGCCGGAATTAATTATCTCATCGCATGCATTTACACATTCTGCATATTGCTCATTCCATAAATAAACGTCTGCTAACAAAGCCAAAACAGCATATCTGTTTGCACGGCCATAAAACTCGTCTCCACCCTGAAACTCTGTTGTATAAACCATGTCTTTGGCAGTTAAAAGATCCTGTATAATTTGTTTTGTAACTACATGTTCAGGGCTTTTCGCTATATACAAATTAGTTGTATCTGATATCGATGGTTCCAGTACCAGTGGCACATCTTTCCACAATCTGATAAGATAGAAATTGGCAAGCGAACGAATAAACAAACATTCACCATCAACGGCATCCATCATTTCCTGTGTAAAAGTTTTATCTCTTTCAAACACCTGCTTGTTGTAGTACATTAGTGTATTAGCGAGATTGATGGCTTCGTAGTAATCTTTCCAGTTAACAACATCATTGGTTGGGCTGATATTACTTTCTCCAATTCTTATATAATCTGCAAATGCCGCACCTGAAAAGGTGATCAGGTCTGCTCTGACTTCACCCATAACCAATGAATTCAGGCTGGCAGCACGCATTGCATTGTATGTAGCTGCAAGTGCACTATATACATCTTCGGTTTTTCTCCAGAATTTTTCCTTGATTAAATCATTTTCCGGTGCCACAGTTAACCAATCCTTACATGAGGATAGTCCGATAATTACAAGTATTACTGCAATTATTGCTGAGCTTTTTATATTGAGCTTTCTCATTGAATTTCTGTTTTAATGTTAGAAAATAAGGTTTAAACCAAACATATATCTCTGACTCGGTGGCGTTTTACTGATATCCTTTGGAAGGGAGTCGGGTCTTGATGGAGGAGCTACATCCGGATCCTGGCCTGAGTAGCTTGTCCAGGTGTACAGGTTGTAAGCAGTAGCAAAAAGCTTCATATTGCTTAAACGCAATTTTTTGGCAATTGCAGGTTTTACATTATAGGTTAACGATAACGATTTTAACCTGATGTAAGTTCCATCTTCGACAAACCTGTCTGAACCCAGCCAGTTAAATCCTCTGTTATACAATGCCCTTGGTACATCAGTTTCATCGCCTTCTCTTCTCCAACGCCAGTTTGTTGCAGTACTTTGGTTATCGTAGTTATACATTTTTTCTGTATCCATCCGGGTTTGGTTGATAATTTTCTGTCCGGCTTTGAAATAGAAAAATGAATTAAGAACAAATCCTTTATATTGAACTCTTAGTCCTGTACCACCCATTAATTTCGGATTCAGGTCACCAAGATAAACAAGGTCTAATTCGTCTATTTTACCATCGTAGTTTTGGTCTTTGTATTTGGCATCACCACCTTCAAACACATATCCCGATGGTCCACCCATAATCATTGATAATGGTTCTTCTGATCCGATTCCATATACAGGGTCTCCGTTTTTATCTCTTACAATTGCATCTTCATCTGAGGCATAAACTCCAAGATATTCATATCCAAAGAATCCACCTAATGCTTCACCCGGAGTTATACTGATTTTGTAGTTTCCGTTTTCAAGCATGTTACCATATTCTAAACTATAGTTTTCAGGAAGACGAAGAACTTTATTCTGGTTACTCGAGATGTTCATGTTAAAGCTTAACTGGAAGTCTCTTTTTCTGATGATGGTGTAATCCATCATAAACTCATATCCCCTGTTTTCCATTTCTCCGTCGTTACGGTCGATGGAACCAAAACCTGTATGATCAGGAATACCGGAATTATTTAAGTAAAGGTCTAAAGTCTTCTTTCTGTAGAAATCTACTTCAATGTTCATACGGCCATCTATACCTATAAAAGATAAACCAGGGTTAATCTGGTCAAGTGTCTCCCAGCGTAAACTTGTTAGCTCAATTCCGTTTGGTTTTACCCCCTGCATATCCATGTATGCATATCTTGAACCGGCTGAATAAGTGTTATAATATAAGTAATTACCACTAGGAGAGTTTCCTGTTTGTCCCCAACTGAATCTTAGTTTCAGGTCATCAATCCAGGAAGCACTTCTCATCCATTCTTCAGATGAAACACGCCAGAATGCTGCAACTGTTGGAAATAAACCCCAACGGCTGTCGGCACTAAATTTTGAATTTCCTTCATATTTTACACCAAGTAATATGCTGTATTTGTCTCTCCACTTGTAACTACCGGTGCCATAAAATCCTAACGAGCGATACTCAGTTAAACTTGCACCAAAATAATTAAGGTGTTTGTCATTGACCGGTTGAGTTAAGAATGGTGAAGCTGATTGACTTGATTCTGTTTTGTACCATCTTGAGACCGATTCTTCAGTATCCATTTGACCCATAAAGAATACATCATGATCAGGGCCAAAGTCAGGACGATAAACCAGTTGGTTAATGGTGTAAATCGAACTTTTCTTTGAGAATTCATTAACCGCGCGGTTAGTAACATCACTGGTATAATTATAACCAATTGCTTTATACGGTAAAAATTTAGATATCTTCTGGTCGAAGAGGTCAAGAGTTACGGTACCATTCCAAACCAATTGAGGGGTTATAGACCATTTTGCAGTAAATAATGCACGGGCGTTGTCCTTATATCTGTGTTGTTTCCCTAAATTGGCAAAAGCCACAGGATTATAGTAATCACGGGCATTTCCCTGTAAAGTAGAGGACGGAGTAAAATAAGAACCTGTGTTATTTCCCAAGGTATCCAAATCCCAAACCGAAAGGTTAGGTTGTTTACGATAAGCTACGGCACGTAATGATTTCCATCCACCATATTCACTGTCCTCAACATCATAAGTGTTATTTTGGTCGTATCGTGTGAACATGATATCAGATTTAAACTGAACTTTTGAAGAAAGGTCATAGTCAAGAGAACTGCGAAGTGTCAGTTTCTTCAGATTGTTACCAATTGTGGTACCCCCCTGATCAAAATAACCCATCGACATGTTATATCTTGATTTATCACCACCACCACGAACTGAAAAGTCGTGTTGATTGGTAAAAGCTACCTGAGTAATTTCTTTTACCCAGTTGGTGTTTTGAGAATAGTTATGATATTCTTCCCATTCCGGGTCGAATGCAATTTCCTGGCTGTAAAACTCATTCCTGTCCACATTATAATGCTCTTCAGTAATCAGTCTTGCGTAACCGGCACCATCAAGCATTGGTATCGGCTCTGGTTCAAATGCAGCGGTAGCTTTAAAAGTATATTCAAAAATTGGTTTTGATTTCGAACCACGTTTTGTTTTAATCATTAAAACACCGTTTGCTGCTCTCGAACCCCAAACTGCTGTAGATGCGGCATCTTTCAGAACTTCAATTGATTCGATATCTTCGGGAGAAACATCGATAAGGTTACCAAATTTCTCTATATCCGCACTTGCAAAGTCAAAACTGTCGTCGATATTTGCATCGTAAGGAATACCGTTGATAACAATTAAAGGTTGGTTTTGGGCATTCAATGATGCTGTACCACGGATTCTGATATTCAAACCGGCACCCGGGTCACCGGAAACGGAAGAAATATCAACGTTTCCCAAACGACCCTGAAGCATGTCTTCCACAGAGGTAGACATTACACTTTCCATTCCTTTTAATTCGAGACGTGTTACAGCCGTTGCACGGTCGCGCACACTAACCATTCCATCGTTACCCATTTTTGCTCCGGTAACAACAACGTCGCCTACAGCAACTGATTCTGTTTCCAGTTCAAGGTCAATAGTGGTTCGGCCCTCAATCAAAAATGTTTGTTTTTTATAACCGATAAATGAAACCTGAACCTGGTTTTTTACATCACTTACTTTTAACACGTAGTTTCCATTGATGTCTGTAACAGTTCCATTAAGGAACCTGCCATTTTTATCCATCTCTACAATGTTAACAGCCATCAATGTCTCCCCGGTCATGGAATCGGTAACTTTTCCTTTGATAATTGCCGATTGACCATATGCCATATTAAAGCCTGACAAAAGGCATAGTAATATCCCGGATAGTAATAATATTTTTTTCATGTTTGATTTAGTTAGACTATTTATGACTATTCATATATTTTTAAAACAGTGTCAATCTTATGGCAAACCCCTTTTCTTACAATATAATTTGCTTTTTCATTGCTAAGAGGAACTGTTTGTCCAGTAACATCCTGAATAGACAGGTTTTTAGGTATAGTATTAGAGATAAGAACTGTTGCATTTACATTTTCTCCTTCTTCATTCCGGTAGGTGTAGTTAGTATTGAAATTACCTGATTCTTTACCGTCATCAAATACAACAGCATCTTTTACAAAATGGTACATGATCCAATTATCCACAGAGTCTTTAGCTTCCTTGTCTTTAGGGTATTTTTCAGGAATAATTCCTTCTGCAATGGCTTTTTCCATTGCTTCATTGGTTGGAATAAATCCGGTCCATAACTTGGCCCCGGCTAAAAACTTAAGATTTGGAATAACTTCTTTTGTAACGGGATCCCTGTAACGGGTATCCAGTAATCTTGAGCTTTTCAGGAATGATGTAAACATCGAAACTTCATCATCTTCTGTAAGCCATTGTCCCATTACGTATCTTGACATAACCGGTTTATCTACTTTTATAAGATATCCGTTACGTTCGTTCGGAACTATCTCAGTTACTTTGCTGTCAACTCCTTTGGCCTGGTTTTCACCGGCGTAAACTGCGTTATTTCTAATTCCAACATAATTTAATGAAGTTGTTTGTGCAAATCCTTCCTGACTAAAATCGTTTAGTCTTCCTTTTACAATCTGGTCTTGAGCAAAATAAACAAGATCCTGGTTATTCATCGGATTCCATTTGTTATCTGCAGGACTTCTGAATTCCACAACATTATTGGTAGCATTATACCTTATGCCATATTCCTCCAAAGCATCGTTGGTGGTTGCGAAAAATGTTACATCAACCTCAGGATTAGCCAACGTTGAAAGCATATTGGCTTCATTTAGGGTATAAAGTAATGTTGTATAGTTTTTGTCAATAAACAACAATCCCGGTACACAAGTAAATACATTGGGCTCAAGAACTTTTCTTGACTCATAAATCGGTCCGTTACTGGTCATAAAACCAGAAGCAATATCATTTTTGTCAATCTTCATCGCATCACCAAAAGCATTGTAGTATGTTCTGTCGAAATGCGAGTACATGGTCATCCTTGACTGAAGCTGGGTTTGAAGAATGTAAAATAAAGTTACTCTTGGTACACTGTCAATCGATTCATAATATTTCAAAACAGTATTATCAAGATACTCCTGAAGTACATCATTTGGTGGCAGAATAGCAGTCCACATATTCTGCGCTGGTACAGCTCTGTTTGTTGAAGGACCCCTTTCTTCAGCTAAATTGAATATCTGATCATAATTTTTTCTATACTGAATTCTGTTTTGTTCATCAACTCTTTGATTGTCGTATTGAGCAAAACGTTGCAGGAGATCGAAATATAATCCGTATTTCTCAGGATGAGCAATCATATATTCTTCAATGCTTGGCATAGGAGCAACTACCCTGTCAAGGAAATAAATAAATCCACTGGCAGTACGAACTTCAAGTTCTGTAGGAATTTCAGGATTAGGAATTACCTGTGCGTTATGCCAGTTAATACCTTTCATGTCGCCTGTGTAACCTTCTTTCCACGTACTTCCGGGATACATATACAAATAGTCTGATCCATCCGGAGTTGCACCAAAATCAAAAAAGAACTCTTCAGTAAAAAGAGGAACATTTTTTTCGTTGGTGTAGATGATCAATTCCTGTCCAACTTTGTCCGGAGGATAATATTTAACTACCTCATTGTAAGGTATTGATCTACTGGGTGTTTCTTTTCTGTGAAATAAAGAAGCATACTCACCTTTTGGTCCCTGTAATTCAGCCCATGCCCATTCATAAATGAGCTGGAACCTTGATCTGGGGTTACGTAAAACATGTAAAGTAAATAACTGAACTGCTTCTTCTTTACTTAAATCGTTAACCGAATTAATTCCAGCCGATTTGAAATATTCATCAAAAGAGGCATCGTCGGGAACAAAAAGAGTGAATAATTGTTTTGAAATTGGCTCGGTGTAGTTGGCCTTTTCCATTAGAGCCAGGAAAGTTGTGTAATTACCCCTTTCCTCGAGTGTCTCGATACTAGAGCCACCTAACCATGGTGGGTTTTTGTATCTCTCCTGATGATCTTCACATCCGGTAAGTCCGAATATCCCAACAGCACATACGGCTATCAGGAGTAGTCTTATTGATTTCTTCATATTTTAGTGATTTATCGAAAGTTTCAAAATTATTATTTTTATTGGAAATTCATTCCGGATTCGTTAATAAATCTTAATTTTTTTTTTATTGAGTTGGTTACGAGAAGATTAGTAAAGACAATACTTTTAATATTTTTTAAGGCTTTTCTAAAACAGACAAATAAGTCCTATATTGTTAAGTTACAGAGAAGTATCATTTTGATTAATAATCTAACGGGATTTTTGCATATTGCATTCTTTGTTGTAATTAATATGTTCTTATGTTTAGAATGCTGAATAAAATTTTTGGATTTTTATTAAATCTCACATATGATCTTTTTTGAAAATTCTTGGAGGTTAATTTTGAGTATTTAAATTTGTTTGGTATTCACAAATTTTAAGGTAGAAATTTTATTCAGTAAAGAACAGTTAAAACTCTAATTTTGAAAATATCATGAAAGAATAAAAGTTTCAACTTTAATAAGTGAGTTGAGATATTGTTTAAAAAGAAAATATAAAACCCATACTTGTGAAAAATGAAAAGTTGGTAGTTTTGGTAATAACCCTGTTTGCAGTAATTACATTTTTGTTGAGTTACTTTTTAATCGACCCGGTTTTACATTACCATAACCAGCAAATTGCCTGGCAATCCGGGGTGTTGTTTTTTGATCATTTTCTGAGTTTCCCCGGTGGTATCGGTGAGTATGTGGCTTTATTTATTTCTCAATGGTTTTTTTATAAATGGGCGGGCAGCCTGATAATTTCCCTGACTGGTTTATTAATATCACTATTTCTTTTTAGTATTGTGAGATTAAGATATACAAATTACAAATTCGTATTGTTGTTGTTGCCAGTTCCTCAATTGCTGACTTTAGTTTTGTTATTTGATTATCGGTATCATTTTTCAGTTACCTTCAACTTGTTGATAATTTCAGGGGCCTTATTTATTTTCTCGGTTTTGTATAAAAAGAGTAAAGTACTTGGTTACATTGTAATCCTTATAACAGGCATTATTTTATACATTGTATGTGGTGGAGGATATTTTTTAATTTTTATGATGTCTGCGGCGATTATCATACTAGAAAAACCCTATCAGAAATCGGTGTTGAAAATATTTTTAATCGCAGTTACAGCAGGCATTATTCCATATTTAGCGTATAAATACTTTTTTCTTGTATCACTAAAATATGCTTATCTGAAATCTGTTCCCGATGTTGCAGTTATGCTTCGGTATAGTAAACCATTAATCTTCCAGGTTGCATTGGCAGCAATACCTGCAATTTTATTGATTGTAAAAGGAAGTACTTATTTTGGTATTCAAAAGGCAAGCGTACAAGTTCAGAATAAAAAATACGCTAATTCGAATGCTCAGGGTAAGCCGCAGTTAAAAGGGATTCAGCTGGTAAGCATTGTTTTACAGTTGATAATTTTGATGGCAGTTTCAACATTACTAATTATTAATAAATATAATCCGGCAGAAAA
>CAJXZG010000085.1 GCA_913063265.1 uncultured Prolixibacteraceae bacterium
ACACCAAACGGAGTTTCCCACTCTTTAAAAAACGGATTGTCCATATTTGCAGTTTCTTTCTTTTGTGTTGTACAAGAAAACAATACAACGCTAAGAACAAAAAAGATTGTTAATGCTTGCTTCATTTTTTATTTATTTGTGATTTTGAAATTTGCTGGCAAAAATAATGAAAAATGGCTTTTTCAAATATGATGAAAATCCATGTTTTGTGATATCGGATGCCGAATTTTAAAAATTGGGTTGTTAAAAGGTCTCGCGAATTCCAATTCGCGATTCTTTCTGCAAGTGAACCAATCGCGGATCGGAATCCGCGAAACCTTTGGAAGGGAAATTGCGGAACGGAATCCACAAGAAACAAATTAGGATTTCAGATAAAATTTGTAATTTTCAATTTCAAATCTCCCAAAAATGCCAAAGAAAGAATACTACAAACACAATCTACCACATTTTCAACAACCTGGACAAGTTTATTTTGTAACCTGGAGTTTAAATGATGCTGTTCCAAAACATGTATTAAAACATTTTGCTCTGAAACTTGAGATATTGAAATCTCAGATTGATGGTTTTTCATCAGGTGCTGCGGATTCCGATCCGAAGGGCATTTGTTGTGGGCTGGAGACAATGAAACCTGGAGAAAAGGGTCTCGCGAATTCCAATTCGCGATTTTTTTTCTTTAATCGCGATTCGGAGATCGCGAGACCCGGGAAATTCGCGAGCCCCGGAAAAGAAGTAGAAAAGTTAAAGAAGGAATACAATTCAATTCGGAAAAGATACCTGAAAGCTTATAATGATTTATTGGATGCTCAAAGAAATCATGGAATAGATTTGAGTAAGCCGGCAAATACGAGGATTTTAAAATCGGTGTTGTTTTTTTGGGAAGGAAAAAGGCTTAATAACTATGCTTTTTGTATCATGCCAAATCATGTACATTGGGTGTTTAAAGTTTTAGAAAAGGATGAAAATGGAGAACCTGTTTACCTGCAGGATATTTTGTATTCAATAAAACGTTTTTCAGCAAATCAGATAAACAAGCACCTAAATAGAAGTGGCGCTTTATGGCAAAAAGAAAGTTTCGATACTACAATCAGAGACCATACACATTTATATAACTCGATTGAATACACTTTAAATAATCCAATAAATGCAGGATTTATAAAAAACAGGAACGACTGGTCGGGAAACTGGTGTGCTGATTAGTAAGGGTTTTGCGAATTCCGATTCGCGATTCTTTTTTCAATGCTACAAATCGCGGATCGGAATCCGCGAGACCGTATAGAAATTACTAAATCCATATTACCAATATGTTATAAAAAACTGTACTTTTGTCGAATTCAAAAAAACAGGTAAAAAGCATAAAAAATGATTATATCATACTCTTGGTTAAAAGATTATCTTGAATTGAATCAGTCACCGGAAGAGATTAGCACAATTCTTACTCAAATTGGTTTGGAAGTAGGTGGGATTGAAGAGGTTGAAACTGTAAAGGGGGGGATGAAAGGTTTGGTAGTTGGTAAAGTGATTACTTGTGAACCACATTGGAATTCAGATCACCTTAGTAAAACCACAGTTGATGTAGGAAACGGAACTATATTACCAATTGTTTGCGGAGCACCAAATGTAGCTGCCGGACAAAAAGTTGTGGTTGCAACAGTAGGTACAACTTTGTATTCAGGCGATGATGAATTTAAAATCAAGAAATCAAAAATCAGAGGTGAGGTTTCTGAAGGTATGATTTGCGCTGAAGATGAAATTGGAATAGGTACGAATCATGAAGGTATAATCGTGTTGGATGAAAATGCAAAAGTTGGAACTGCAGCAAAAGATTATTACAAGGTTGAATCGGATTGGGCAATAGAAATTGATTTAACACCAAACCGAATTGACGGAGCTTCTCACATTGGTGTTGCACGGGATTTGGCTGCTTTCTTGAAACAAACACAGGAAATTGAGGTAAAGCATCCATCTGTTGAAGATTTCAAAGCGGATAACAATGATCTTGAAATTCCGGTTGAAATTTTAAATCCCGAGGCATGTGCAAGATATTCGGGAGTTACAATCTCCGGAGTTGAAGTAAAAGAATCTCCTCAATGGTTAAAACAACGATTGCTTACCATTGGATTATCACCAATTAATAATATCGTTGATATTACCAATTATGTGCTTCACGAAACCGGACAGCCCTTGCATGCTTTTGATGCAAAAGCCATTACTTCAGGTAAAGTAACTGTTCGAACGTTACCCTCCGGGACAGATATGATTACACTTGATGAAGTTGAAAGAAAACTGGACGAGATGGATCTTTCGATTTGTAATGATATGGAACCGATGTGTATTGCAGGTGTATTTGGAGGGATTGATTCGGGAGTGAAAGATTCGACAACAAGTATTTTTCTTGAAAGTGCATATTTCGATTCTGTTTACGTACGAAAAACTGCAAGACGACATGGCTTGAGCACAGATGCTTCTTTCCGTTTTGAGCGTGGGGTAGATCCAAATGGAGTACTTTATGCATTAAAACGTGCGGCACTTTTAATCAAGGAAATAGCCGGTGGAACAATCTCTTCTGACATTGTGGATATTTATCCTGAACCAGTTGCAGATTTTAAAGTGGATGTTTCGTACAAAAACATTACAAGACTTATTGGTAAGGATTTAGGTGAGGAGGTAATAAAAAATATTCTTACTTCACTTGAAATTAAAATCGAATCTGAAACCGAAAATGGCCTTTCTTTATTGGTACCTCCTTATCGTGTTGATGTTAAACGCGAAGCCGATGTAATTGAAGAGATTCTTCGAATTTATGGATACAACAATATTGAAATACCAACCCAAGTAAATTCAGCACTTCAGACTGCTGAAAAACCCGATCCAAACCAGGTTAGAAATTTGGTAGCTGAAATGTTGACTGCACAGGGATTTAATGAAATCTGGTCAAATTCTCTTACCAAGGTTGATTATTATTCAGGTCTTGAAAATTTTAAGGAGGAGCAAACTGTTAAAATATTAAATCCTTTAAGTACAGACTTGAACGGTATGCGTCAGACTTTGTTATTTGGTGGTTTGGAAAGTGTGGTTCACAATGTAAACCGTCAGAATAAAAATCTGAAGTTTTATGAGTTCGGAAATTGTTATTTCTACAAAGGAACAGAGTTAAAAGACCATCCTGAAAGAAATTACTGGGAAGAGGAGCATTTGGGATTGTTCTTAACAGGAAATAAGGAGAGTGAAAGCTGGGCTGAAAAGGAAAAAGCAACTTCATTTTTTACCTTAAAAACTTATGCAGAGAATATTTTAAAACGCCTTGGATTTATTAAAGCACAAATGAAAATAGCTGAAGTTGAAAGCGAATTGTTTTCAGAAGGATTAAGTTACAGTTTTAATAATAAGCTTGTATTAAATCTTGGCGCAGTAGCTTCAAAATGGCTTAAGAAATTTGATTTGGAAAATCCTGTTTATTATGCTGATTTTAATTGGGACAACGTTTTTATTCAGCATAAAAAACATAAAGTCTTGTTTGAGGAGCTTCCAAAATTCCCTGCCGTGCGTCGCGATCTCGCTTTGCTGGTAGATAAATCGGTAACATTTGGGCAAATTCAGGAATTGGCAAATAAAGTGGAACGAAAGATTTTACGCGAGGTTGATTTATTTGATGTATATCAGGGAAAAGGAATTCCGGATAATAAAAAGTCGTATGCAGTAAGTTTTATTCTTCGTGATGATAAATCTACACTGAATGAAAAGCAGATTGAAAAGACCATGCAAAAGATGGTGAATACTTTTAGTCGGGAGTTACAGGCAGAGTTGCGTTAAAAACCTATTTTTCTGAAATTTGTTAAAAGAGTATGAACAGAGAAAATCAAATATCAGAAACTGTCAAAAAATTAAAACAACTTCCGGATGGGAAGTTAAAGGAAGTGGAAGATTTTGTGGAATTTCTTTTGAGCAAAATTGATGACAAAATTGTTTCGGATTCCATTCAAAAAATGACCTCCGATTCTGAAACTTTTAGTTATTTAAAAGATGAAGAGGATTTGTATTCGGTAAATGATATCAAAGAAAAATACGAGTGAAAAAGGGAGATATTGTTTTAATTCCATTTCCATTTTCTGATTTAACAGGGAATAAACTCCGTCCGGCATTAGTTTTGATAAGCTCAAAAAATGATGTTACCGTTTGTTTTATAACTACTCAATTTAAATGTAAAAATAAATTCGATATTGAAATTTTTCCTTCTTCGGAAAACGGAATAAAAAAGGAGTCGATAATTCGGCTAAATAAATTTGCTACACTCGACAAAAAAATAGTTCTTGGTAAGATTGGTGTAATTGATATAAATTCAATTAAACGCATCAATTCAAATCTGAAAAAGATTTTGGAACTGGATTAACCCAAAAAATTCTTTGAATTTTTGTCCGAAGGACTGATGTTTTATAAAATGCACACAATAAGAGCCTTATAAGAAACAATCAAATAGTAAATTCTTTAAATGATTTATCAAATTAGGGTGACGGAAAATTTTATAAAAATCAGGGTTAACCCTGACATAACCTCTGGTTTTCGTCATTATTTATTAATTCTAATGAATAATCCGGGTTAATTAAATGCAAAATCACACCAAAGGAATTCTATATGCCTCAACCACGGCCTTGTTTTGGGGATTTCTAGCCATCGCCCTGAAAGTAGCTGTGCGCGAAGTTGAGCCGGTTACTATAGTTTGGTTCAGGTTTATAGTAGCATTTTTTATTTTGGCATCTATTCAGCTTTTTAAAAATCCGTCATCTTTTAAAATAGTTGTAAAACCTCCATGGTTATTGCTATTGGCAGCCGGCGGTTTAACCTGGAACTATTTTAGTTTTATGTTAGGTGTACATTATACAACACCCAGCAATGCCCAGCTTTTTATTCAAACAGGGCCGATAATGCTTGCCATAGCCGGAGTGGTTTTTTTCAAAGAGAAATTAAACAGAAGTCAAATTGTTGGTTTTGTTATAGCAATAGCAGGATTATCCTTTTTTTACAGCGATCAGCTTTCTGCATTTTTTGATGCAAAAGGGCAGTATAATAAAGGTGTGGTTTTGGTTCTTACGAGTGCGCTGGCATGGACAATTTATGCAGTCTCTCAAAAGAAACTGGTAAGTAAGTATTCTGTTGAAAGTTTAAATCTTTTTTTATTTGGTTTTCCAGCATTAATTTATCTCCCCTTTGTAGATTTTGAGCCTCTTTGGACTTTACATTGGACATGGTGGTTACTACTGATTTTTTTGGGTGCCAATACTTTTATTGCCTACACTTGTTTGGCACAGGCACTAAAATATATTGAGGCCAACAGAGTAAGCATGATAATTATTATCAATCCCATTATCACATTTATTACCATGGCAATTCTAACTGAAATTAATGTGTCCTGGATTGCACATGAAAGGTTTTCACCTCTTACATTTCTGGGAGCAATGCTGGTCATAACAGGAGCGGTGTTGGTGGCCAAAAAACGAAAATCCAAAAGGCAATAAATTTGCTTTTGCAGTGTCATAAAAAACTTTGTACTTTTAGTCCCCATGCCGATTAAATCGCAAAACAAATCCAGTATTGATAATCCTTCAGGATGGCTAATTATATTTAGTTTGATTTTTGCCGGTGAGCTGATTTTTAGTTTACCCTTTCATGTAATTAGATATTTCCGTCCGACTTTTCACGATGTATTTAATTTGACTTATGCTCAACTTGGAGATGTTATTGCCATTTATGGAGTTACGGCAATGTTATCTTATTTCCCGGGAGGAATTATTGCCGATAGGTTTTCTACCCGAAAAATTATGGCCATTTCACTTGTGGCAACAGCCCTTGGTGGAATTTGGATGGCCACCATACCTGATCAAACCGGATTGACTTTACTTTTTGCATATTGGGGAATTACCAATGTTTTATTGTTTTGGTCCGCTATGTTAAGAGCTACAAGAAATTGGGGAGGAAAATTTGCACAAGGCAGGGCCTTTGGATTTTTAGACGGTGGAAGAGGTTTGTTAAGTGCCGGAGTTGCTTCTTTGGCGGTATTATTGCTTGCTCAGTTATTACCTTCAGAAGTAGAAAGTGCTTCTTTGCTGGAACGAAAAACAGCATTAAAATCAATTATCTGGTTTTACTCTCTTCTGACTTTTTCAGCAGCATTTGTAGTTTGGTTTTTAATTCCTGAAAAAAGAGTGGAAAATAACGAATTTAATCCCTTTAAAGGAATTAAAGAAGTTTTGCTTAAACGTACAACATGGTTACAGGGAATCATTATAATTTCAGCTTATTGTGGTTACAGGGGAATTGATTTTTATGGATTGTACGCTACAGATATTCTTGGAATGGATGAAGTTAAAGCTGCCTGGTTGGTCTCAAATGGAACTTACCTGAGGCCTGTTGCAGCAGTTTCTGCAGGATTTTTAGCTGACCGGTTTTCAATAAGAAAAGTAATTCTGATTACATTTTCGCTTTTGGTAATCTGTTATATTACAATGTTGTTGCTGTCAGCCGAGACCGGTTTGATGTCATTTCTTATAGTAAATCTTGTATTTAGTTTTTTGGTGGTTTACGCATTAAGGGGAATTTATTTTGCGTTGTCTGAAGAAACTAAAGTTAAAAATCATCTGACCGGAACTACCATTGGAATTGTTTCTTTTATCGGTTTTACTCCTGATATTTTTTTTAATTCGCTAATGGGAAGAATACTTGATGCTTCACCTGGTATTAAGGGGTATCAAAATTTCTTTTTAATGATGATTATATTTACAGTTATTGGATTTGTTGCTTCGTTTTTACTGATTCGAAATTATTCTAATAAAGAGATGTAGTTTATTGGTCGTTTTTGTACAGATGTATTAATTTTATTCTGCCGTTTAACTGTTTATGCATATTGCTGTTTTAAAATCAGAAGAATATGGGAATGTTTAAAACATTTGTAGTAGAATCCTCCATCGAGATAAACGCCGGTCCAGAAAAGATATGGGATTTTTTTTACAAGATTGAAAGTAATTATAAAGATTGGTATCCTGAAGAACATCATTATTTTAAATGGACAAAAGGTAAAGCACTTGAACCGGGTTCAAAATTTGATTCGCTGGAAATTGTTGATGGTCATAAAACCAGAATAAAAGGAGTTTGTCAGGAGGCGGTAAAAAATTCAAGAATAGGATTAAAACCATCCTGGCCGGTTTCATTTATGTGTCCAAAACTGGAGTGGCTTATTGTTCCACAAAATGATAAAACTACATTTACTGCTAAAACTTACTACAAATTTGGAAGACTTTTTTTGACATTAAAAAAAGGAGCAGCCCAAGAGATTATGAATATCACCCAAATACATATGAACAGGGAAGGAGAAAATTTAAAACGATTACTTGAGAATATTGAACCGGAAAACTTAAGTAAAACCAGCTAACTTAATCCAGAAAATTTAAAACATGAATAAAGCCATAATCAAATCCAAAAGACATTTTGTTACCCACTTTCTTTATTTCAGCCTTTTCCTTTTTCTGATGTCATGCAATACCAAAGAATCCAGAGTTATAACAGTTTTGGGAGAAATCCCTGCAAGTGCAATTGGCAAAACCTTACATCACGAGCATTTACTTGTTGATTTTATTGGCGCTGATAGTACCGGTTATCATCGCTGGGACAGGGAAGAGGTGGTGAAAAAGGTTCTTCCATATTTATTGGAAATTAAAAAAATGGGCTACAAAACCCTGGTTGAATGTACACCTGCCTACATTGGACGTGATCCCGAATTATTAAAAATGCTATCAGAACAATCAGGAATTCAGTTAATTACAAATACAGGATATTACAGTGCAGTTGGTGGTAAATTTATTCCAAAACACGGATTTACTGAATCAGCTGAACAAATGGCAGAAAGTTGGATTAACGAAGCTAAAAACGGAATTGAAGGATCAGAAATATATCCAGGATTTATAAAAATTGCGGTAGAACGCAGGCCATTGGAAGCAATCAATCGTAAGGTTGTAGAAGCAGCCTGCATTACGCATAAAGCAACAGGTTTGGTGATCATGTCTCATACAGGGCTTGCTGTGCCGGCATTTCAGCAATTGGAAATATTAAATAATTATGATGTACATCCCTCAGCATTTATTTGGACTCATGCTGATAATGAAAAAGACTATACAAAGCATTTAGAAGCAGCAAAAATGGGAGCCTGGGTAGCGTTTGATAAGTTTCAACCCAATCAAACTGAAAGATTTATTGAGTTTACCAAATTAATGAAAACTGAAGGACTTCTTAATAAAGTTCTTTTTTCGCATGACGCAGGTTGGTACAGTCCGGGAGAACCTGATGGAGGACAATTCAGAGGATTTACAGAAATAGAGGAATTTCTTATTCCTGCACTATTAGAAAATGGATTCTCACAGCCCGATATCTACCAGATTTTTACTGCAAATCCAGCCGAAGCATTCAAAGTAAAACTTCGCCTTAATAAATAAAAAATCCGGGAAATTCCCGGATTTATCTTTTGTTATTTATTTGTCTGCGATTTTTGGGTTGAAATTTAACGACTTATTAGCTTTATAGTTTATCCACACCATTGATATTTATATCCATAGCGTTGGTAATTTTTGCAATATTTGCCGGGTCAATTACTCCGCTAATACTAATTAATACATTATCGCTTCCACCAACGACAAGCAATAAATCGGAGATTTTACCGTCTCCTGCATCTCGTGCAAGAAAGCGAACAACTTCATTTGGCTCGGTAACTTCCATCAACACTTCAAAATTGTTATTGTCGAAAAAACCTTCTTTTTCCAATTCGGCATAAAAATCAAGCGACTTGTTTAATTCCGAGTCCTCAACCGTAAGTACCCTAATTCCATTAAGGCTTGAAAGCATTTCACTTGTGGCTTCATCTCCGGTTTCCATTTGACTGGCAAAACCTAATAATTTTCCTGAAATATTTACAGTAGTAAATCCTTCCTTGTTGGCATATTTTTCAAATAGTTTGTCAACCGGTGTTTTCTGTGCAAGTACTGCCATTGGCAGTAACACTGCGAGCATTAATACTAACCTTTTCATGATATTTGTTTTTTAAAATGTTTATAATTCCAATTCAAAGTCTTAATCAATTTTAGCGCTTATATTGAATCATTACTTTTTATTCCTGATAATTCATCCGAATTAGTTGTTTGTTTATTATCAATTCTCTCTATCGAATTGTAAAAGTCATTAACGGGAGTTATCCCTTTTTTTATTGGTTTGGCCGCTCTGTTTATTTTGTCGAATTGAGATAATTCTGCCAAACCTTTATTATATTTTTCTGAAACTAACTGAAGTGTTTGTTGTGCATAGGCATATGCTTCATTTGGATCTTCAAATGAATCATCAAATGGCTTTTGTTGCTGCTGGAAAAACAGGAATCCTCCCAGGACAATAATAATTGAAGCTGCAATTCCGGTAACCGTTTGCCATAACCAACGATATTTTGTTTTTTCCTGATGCTCATTTTCAAGAATAAAATCCATTACCTCCTCTTCAATTCCGGAATCATCGATTGGATCAGAAAGTTCCGATATACCGCCAAAAAAATCAGCATATTCCTGTAGCTCCTCTTCAATATTATCTGAGTTGAAATATTGTTCAAGTATTTTTTCTTCTTCAAAATTGCTTTCGCCGTTAAAATATTTTTGAAGCAGTTTTTTTATTTCTTTGGTTTCCATCATCATTCAGTTTTAAAAATTCATCTCTCACTTTTTTTCTTGCCCTCGACAAGTTTACCCTAATTGCATTGAGTTGCAATTCTGTTATTTCCGCTATTTCATCGTACGATAGTTGCTCAATGTCTCTCATAAACATTACCTTTTGTTGTAACTCCGGTAGTTTTTGAATCAGCTTTTTTATTTGTCCGGCAGATTCAGAGTATTCGACCTGGACATGAACGTCAACTGTTTTCTCTTTAAGTTTTCTGTCGATTTCATCACTTATACCTATTGTTTTACTCGCACGTATAATATCCAGACACCTGTTTTTTGTCATTCGCATGGCGTAGGCCTCTATATTTTCTACCTTTTCAAGCTCATACCTTTTTTGCCATAATTTTAGAAAAACATCTTGTACTGCATCTTTCGCTTCCTGTTCATTTTTCAGAAAGTGATTAGCAAATCGAAGCAACTTTTTGCTCACCGGTAATATTTCATTTTTAAAGTCCCGGGCAGTCATTTTATATTTTTCTGTTCTTCATTTTAAATTTAAGACGTAGGTTTTGAAAATCCATTACATCCAAATTTAAATTTTTTAAAATATAGTTATTTTGGGATTAATAAGTTCTCAACAGAAAACCAGTCAGCTTCCAAATTTTTGATAAGAAAAACATCAAAGACAAGGCTTTCCCGGTATTTAATATTAAGGGGTTCTTAATTATCAGGATTACTGTTTTCGAAACGAGAGTAGCGGAGTATTTGGCATTT
The DNA here is from genome assembly GCA_913063265.1 of uncultured Prolixibacteraceae bacterium. Classification (GTDB taxonomy): domain Bacteria; phylum Bacteroidota; class Bacteroidia; order Bacteroidales; family Prolixibacteraceae; genus Draconibacterium. Next base: position 10,455 of record CAJXZG010000085.1, read on the forward strand.
AGTTGCAAAAAGCAATTATAAAAAAAAGCTGCACGAAATGCAGCTTTCAGAGAATTATTGTTTATCCAAAACTTGAGGAACAAATCCGGCAATTCAGTTTTTTTGCAGTTTTTTAATGTTTTTGTGTCCGGTCATCAATTACGACCAACCTGTATTTATTTCCATTCATTACTACACGGTGGGTGTCGATATGTAAATGTTTTGTTTGCACTTTATTACGAATTATAAAATCCTGTATTAAAACCAACTCCGACAAATTAGAACCTGACAACAACTCACGCATTTGGCAATGTTTACAAAAACTGTTATCAGCTTCAACCAATTTACCTCTGCGTGTGCATCCTATAATTTCACAAAACTCATGATTAAGAATATCTCCTTTGTCGCTTTTAGTAAGTTTCTGAAAAGCTTTGTTAAAAAACTTTACTTTAAAATTGTGGTCGGCTAAAAAAATAGCTTGTGGATGATGTTCGATTAACTGATTTACCAAATCATTGGCTTCCTCTGTTCTTACAAATTCAAGTCTCATAAGTTTGAAAAATATAAGGTTAATAAAAATTCCGTGTTACGAAAATTGAATAAAATCCGTTTATTCCCGGTCTTCTGAAATTTAGGAATTATTCAATAAACTTTCAACGGAATATGTTTTTAAATACTAAAATAAGTTATGTAAGAAGTATTATTTCTGTTTTTGTTTAAAGAGTTTATCTATCAAATCTTTTCGTCCTTTCGATTTTAAATCGTTGATAATAGAATTTCTGAATTCTTTTTTATACCAAAAGAAAAATTTCCTTTGGTTTTCCTTTTCGTTCTTGTTTCGCGCAGTATAAATTTTCTCCATGGTATATGGATGATAACCTGAATAGTACACCACAGTTGCCAGTGTCATAGGAGTTGGCGTAAAATCCTGAACCTGTTCCAACCTGAAATTCATATTTTTTGTTTGAATTGCAAGATTGGCCATATCTTCAGATTTACTCCCCGGATGACTGGATATAAAATAGGGAATCAATTGCTGATTAAGTTTTTCTTCTTTATTAATTTTTATAAACTCCTGATTTAAATCTTTAAACAATTTAAATGGAGGTTTTCGCATAAATTTTAAAACTTCATCGGAGGAATGTTCCGGAGCTACTTTTAACCGTCCTGATACATGGTGTTTGATCACTTCGCGTAAATAATCTTTGTTATGCTGATCTGTATTTTTTCTTCCTGTTTTTTCAAGAATCATATCATAACGGATGCCACTGCCAATAAATGCCTTTTTTACTTTCGGGTTTGACCTAACCTTCCTATACAAATCCAGCATCGGTTTATGATCGGTGTCCAGGTTTTTACATACCGAAGGGAAGATGCAGGAAGGTCGTTTGCATTTTTTGCAGATTTCTTCATGTATCCCTTTCATTTTATACATGTTTGCAGATGGCCCGCCCAGGTCGGAAATATAGCCTTTAAAATCGGGCATTTCGGTGACTTTTTCAACTTCTTTTAATACCGATTTTTCGGAGCGGCTGGCAATAAATTTTCCCTGGTGTGCAGAAATGGTACAAAATGTACATCCTCCAAAACATCCGCGATGAATGTTTATTGAATGTCTTATCATTTCATAGGCAGGAATGTTACCTTTTTTATTGTATTTGGGGTGGGGAAGCCGGGTGTAAGGTAAGTCATAAACACTATCGATTTCCTTTTCCTTAAATGTTGGCCACGGAGGATTAACTACTATTTTCTGAGAACCGATTCTTTGGGTGAGTTTTTTAGCTTCCATTTTATTCGATTCTTCCTCGATATACATAAAATTACGGGCAAAAGTTTTTTTATCTTTTAAACAGTCTTCATGAGAAGCCAATTCAAAATCATCCCAACTTTTTTTTGTTGCATAATTTTCATCTTTATCAACTAAAAATGCAGTTTGTGGAATAGTGGTGAGTTTTTTAACCGGTACACCCTTTTGAACCAGTTTGGCAAATTCTTCTATCGATTTTTCCCCCATTCCATAAAAAAGCATATCGGCTTTTGAATCTATCAGAATTGAAGGCATTAACCTGTCTGACCAATAATCGTAATGCGTAACCCGACGCAATGAAGCTTCAATTCCACCAATTACAACGGGCATCTCAGGATAAATATCTTTTAAAATTCTTGAATAAGTAATGGTTGCATAATCCGGTCTGAAACCTGCTTTACCTCCCGGAGTATAAGCATCGGTGGTTCTTTTGCGTTTCCCGGCAGTATAATGGTTTACCATCGAATCCATATTTCCACCTGTTACTGCAAAAAATAATCTTGGTTTTCCCAGTTTTTTAAAATCTCTCAAATCATCCTGCCAGTTAGGTTGCGGAACAATTGCAACTTTTAGACCTATATCCTCCAGAATTCTACCAATAACTGCAGCTCCAAAAGAGGGATGATCAATATAAGCATCGCCGGTAAAAAGGATAACATCAATTTCTTCCCAACCCAATTCTTTAACCTCTTTCCTGGAAGTAGGCAACCATAATTTTGTATTTGTAATGTTTTCCAATTTATTGTTGTTTTGAATTATAACAATCAAATCTTATTTTGGATGTGAAATAGCCACAAATAAAGAAATAATTTTAAAAAGCATAAATGAAAGTTCATCTTTTTACCGACGGCAGTGTAAATACAAAACTGAAATTCGGATATGGTGCAATTCTGACTTTAACCGAAATTGAAGGGAATGATTTTGATTTAAAAAGAAAAATCAGGTTAAAACGATTTGAAAACACTTCCTCTTCAAAATTGGAAATACAAACTGTTTTATGGGCTTTGGATGAGCTGGGCAATATCAATGACAAAGTAATTCTTTATACCGATTCACAAAATATTGTCCGACTTCCTAAAAGACAAAAAAAGCTGGAAACAAACAACTATTATTCAAGACAAAATAAAAAGATAAAAAACGAGGACCTTTACAGATTATTTTATAAATATTTGGATTCGTTAAAATTGGAAATCGTTCAGGTTGAAGGGCATAAAAAAACTAAAAACAAAAATAAAACCGACCGGATTTTTTCCCTGGTCGACAGGGCTTCAAGAAATGCATTGAGAACAGAAAAAGATGAGTAATGGAATAAATGAATAAGATCAAAACAGTCTCTAAATATTCATTGTAAATATATTCCGGTAAATCATCTGACATTTATCAGGCTAAAAGCTACCTTTGCCTTCCATGAGTATTATTGATGCAATTGTTGTTGGAGGCGGTCCTGCCGGATTATTGGCTGCTGGACGAGCAGCAGAACTGGGAGCCAAAGTAGTAATTCTGGAGAAAATGCGAACTCCCGGCCGTAAACTGTTAATCACAGGCAAAGGACGGTGCAATATTACAAATAGTGCTTCAGTCATTGATTTTATTCCTCATGTTTTTCCCGATGGCCGTTTTTTACGTAGTGCATTTTCCAATTATTATTCAAAAGATATTATTGAATTGTTAGAAAAATATGGAGTAGAAGTAACGCTTGAAAGAGGAGGTCGCTATTTCCCTGCCAGTAATAAATCTTTGGATATTTTAAATGCACTTTTAAATTGGATGAATGAACTGGGAGTTGAGATAAGAAACGGGCAGCGTGTTGAGAAATTGATTATTGAAACTGAAAAAATAACGGGAGTAAAAAGTAATGGAGAAATAATCAATGCTTCCCAGGTTATTTTGGCAACAGGAGGGAAATCCTATCCGGCTACCGGCTCAACAGGAGACGGTTATGAACTTGCCCGTCAGGTTGGACATACAATTGAAAATCCAATTCCTGCACTGGTGCCATTGGAAACAAAAGGAAGTGTGGCACAGAAACTTCAGGGATTAAATTTAAGAAATGTAAAGGCAGTAGTTTGGATTGATGGAAAAAAAGCGGGAGAAGCTTTTGGTGAAATGATTTTTACTCATTTTGGTTTATCAGGGCCGATAATCTTAACATTAAGCCGAATTGCGGTAATGGCTTTACAAAATGAAAAGAAAGTTGAAATAACTGTCGATTTAAAACCGGCACTGGATGAAAAAAAACTGGATATGCGCTTAATACGTGATTTAAATGAACATGGCAAAAAGCGTGTTGGAAATATATTTCGTGAGTGGTTGCCCTCTTCAATGATACCGGTATTTATTGATTTAATCGGATTAGATCCGGAAAAATCATGTCATCAGGTAAACGGTAAAGAGAGAAAACAAATCAGAAACCTGATGAAAAATCTGCGATTTGAAGTGTCACATAACCGTTCGTTTAAAGAAGCAATTATTACCGCAGGAGGTGTACTAACCAACGAAATTTATCCAAAAACAATGATGTCGAAAAAAATCTCAGGGCTTTATTTTGCAGGAGAAATCATAAACCTTGATGCAGAAACAGGTGGCTATAATTTGCAGATTGCTTATTCAACGGGGTGGTTAGCAGGGAATTCCGCTGCTAAAGCGGGGATTGAAAATGAATAATGATTGAAGAATGTTAAATAATGATTTATAGTTTGCAGGTGGATTTATTCCGGAATAATTCTTTTTACCCGGCCAACTTCACCGGTTTCAAGCATCACCTTAATTCCATGAGGATGATTCGGGGATTTTGTAAGAATACGTTTTACAAAACCGTCGGTTAATTCACCAGTTCGCTGATGGTGCTTTTGAACAATCTCCACCTCATCGCCTATATTGATATTTTTTCTGCTTCTGCCGTCCATTTTTTGATTTTTAAATGATATTTTAAAAATAAGTTATTGAGTGATTTAGCAAATGAGTGAATGAGTAAATTAGTGAATCAGTCAATGAGGATATAAATAATTATCCCAAATCCAGAAACCTGTCAGCAACCAGCATCCAGCACCGAGCATCCAGTAATCATTTTAAATACAAATTGCTGTCGCCATAACTTAAAAATCTAAAATCATTTGAAAGAGCATATTCATAAACATCTTTCCAATTATCACCTAAAAATGCGCTTATCAGCAACAATAAAGTGCTTTGCGGTTGATGAAAATTGGTAAACATGCCTTCTATGACCCTAAAATTGTAGCCCGGAAGAATAATGATCTGGGTTGTGAATTGAATTGCACTTTTATTGGTTTGTTCCAAATAATTCAGAATATTTTTAAGCGCTTTTTTAAATTCAATTTTTGCGTTGTTTTCATATGGTTCCCATTGGAGAATTTCAGGACTTTCAGCATTGAATCTGTTTTCTTCCATCTGTAGCCCAAGCCAGTAAAGACTTTCAAGTGAACGCACCGATGTTGTACCGACCGCAATTATTTTTTTTGAATTTTGATAAAAACCTTCAATAATATTTTTAGGAATAATCACCATCTCACGATGCATATTATGTCCTTCAATGGTCTTTGATTTTACAGGTTGAAAGGTTCCGGCACCCACATGAAGCGTAATTTCTTTTGTTGAAATATTCTTATTTGTCAATCCTTCGAAAACCGATTCAGTAAAATGAAGCCCTGCTGTAGGTGCTGCAACGGAACCATCAAATTTAGCATATACCGTTTGGTAAGTTTCTTCATCAGAATCTTCCGTGTCTCGATTTAAATAAGGAGGAATCGGTAAAGTTCCTGTATGTTCAATGATTTCAGCAAAAGTAAATGAATTGTCCCAGCTAAACTTTATGTGAAAGGAGTTACCTTCCTGTTGAAATCTTTCAGCCTGAAGCGTTGTTTTTTTACCTGAAATTTCAATTTCGCGTAAAAGGACACCACTCTTCCATTTTTTTGAATTGCCCACCATACACTTCCAGGTTACCTGCTTTTTCTCCTGAAAAGCAAGCTGATAATCAACCGGATTTAAAGGTTCTAAGCAAAATATTTCGATTTTCGAACCTGTCTCTTTTCTAAAAAATAATCGGGCATGAATTACCCGGGTGTTATTAAATATTAACTGAGCATTTTGAGGTAAAAAATTAATACAGTTTGAAAAAATATCCCCTTCAATTTTTCCATTATTCCAAACCAAAAGCCTGGAGTTGTCCCTTTCAGTAAGTGGGTATTTTGCAATTTTTGGTTCGGGTAAATTGTAATTAAAATCGCTGATTTTTATGTTTTTATATGAATCCAAATTATCATTTTTATGTCTGTGAGCGACTTAAAGCTGCACCACGATTATCGTTTTGCTGCAAAAGTAAATAAAAATAATTACCCCTTCTTTTAAGGAGAGATTGAAGATGCAGGCAGAACCACATTTTTAAGAAATTTTGTAATTTCTTATTTTTCAAAATTTCTTAAAAATCTGTCAGGTTTAAAACTTCTTTTGTCCACGCATTGAAGGACGGGGTAAATAATAATGGAATCCAAATAAATCTTACTTTTGCAAAAAATACACGAGAGATGATTAAAGTAGGAGATAAGGTTAAGTTTTTAAATGATGTTGGTGGGGGTGTGGTTACCGGTTTTATTGGTAAAAACATGGTAAATGTTGAAAATGAAGATGGATTTGAAATACCTTGTCCGATTTCGGAACTGGTAAATATTGATGCTCCGGAATTAAATGTCGGTGCAGAAAAGCATTCGTTAAAAGAAAATGAAAAGAAACCGGAAATAATACCTGAAATTGAAGTTCAGGAGCAGGAAGGAGAAATCATAAATGGTAAAAATTCTCCTGATTTCTATTTTTGCCTGGTTCCAAAAGATCCCAAAAATCCGGTTGCCGAAGAAGTAGAATTGTATCTTTTTAATGATGGCAATTATACTTTAATGTATCGGTATTCTCACATAAGAATGGATGGGATTAAAACCGTTAGATTTGGCCATTTACAATCAAATTCCAAAATGCTACTGGAGAGTTTAAGTAATAACGATTTGATTGATTTACCTGAATTTGGATTTCAGCTTTTATATTTTAAAGATTTTGATCCAGATTTTTTTGAACCAATAACCAAAAAGTTTAAAATCAATCCTGTAAAATTTTATAAAGAATCCAGTTTTGTAGAAAACTCATATTTCAGGAAGAGGGCGATGATTTTGAAAATTTCGAAAAACATACTTAATACTGAAGTTGATAAACTTACACAAGATGACTTTCGAGCCTTGATAAAAGAAAAAGAGAAAGTTGCAGCGCCTGTTAAAAAAGAAAAAAAACGTATTCAGGATGAAATTGTTATCGATCTGCATATTTCTGAATTACTGGATAATTGGGATGGATTGAGTAATCGTGAGATTTTGGAAATACAAATGGAAAAAGTTGAATCGGAAATGAAATCGGCTATTCAATCCAGGGCAAAAAGAATTGTTTTTATTCATGGAGTTGGGCAGGGAGTATTAAAACAAGAGCTTGCTAAAATTTTGAATTCAAAATTTAAAAAATATTATTTCCAGGATGCCTCATTTAAAGAGTATGGTTATGGTGCAACAATGGTGATTTTAAGAAGGTGAAAAATGTTTTGCTGCTTAAATTTTATAATAATCAAAACGAATACCCCAAACCAATTATAGGAAAAAAAGGAGGATCCTCAAAAGTTATGACATACAAGTCGGCTTTAATCAAGAATCCTTTTTTACGCTGATTTCGATATCCGATTTTTATTCCCGGGCCACTACTATCAGAACCTAAAAATGCAACAAAACCGCCTTCAAAAATATGTTGTGGTCCACCCAAAACAGCAAGTGCTTCAGCATTAAACCAATGCGAGCCATCACCAAATCCAACCCCCATTGTATATCCACCCCCCAATAAAAGGCCAAAATTGTTTTTTACAGGGAGAAGCCTTTCATACTGAAAATTTAAGGTTGCAATAAAATTTGTTTCAAGGACAAAAGAGTTCTTTTGAACCTCAAACAATGAATGTGGTAATTCTGACTTTGACTCTCCAGGTTTTTCCTGACTATATGAATCAAAGAATGTAAATGTTAAAAACAAGAGGTAAACCAACTTTTTCATACGTCTGTAATTGTAAGTATTAATGGTTACTCACGCCTGTCTGACGACAGGCAGGTAATTTGCATAATCATTCTCCTGTGTTAGAAAAGACTTTTTATTATGCTCGTTTTATCACTTTATATTTAACTCATTTCCAAAAATTAAATTCTTGTATTTATTGTACATAAACGACACAACAAGTAAAAGAGCACCTAAAAGAACAAAAGCAATGGTTTTCTGTATTGTAGAGAAATTGCTTAGATCGTAAATAAAAAGTTTAACAAGGGTAATTCCGAAAAGAGATATTGCAGTTATTCGCAGGTATTTGTTTTTCCTCCAGATACCGTAGCCTACCAGTATAAAAGATAAAATTCCCCAAAGAATAGTCAGGCCGTGTTTATATACTTCCTCCGAACCGGTTAAACTTAATATGTTTACAAGTTCGCTACTGCAAATAATTACGATTATAATACTCAAGCCTACTTCAAACATAATTTTAAAAATATTTTCTTTTAATCCGGGGATTACAAACTTGTAAAATGCATAAAGAAGAAGGGTAAAAAACAGATAAGAAATATACCGGATTAGGATATGAAAAATGCTGGCATCGAAATCAGGATTTGATGCAGGATTTAAAAGATTTTCGCGTAATTCACCAAAAATGGATAATCCACTTCCCAGAAAAATTACGATAAGAATAAAATGTAAAATTAAATTTAAAGCAGAAAGGTATTGGTTTTTAAACCACCTGAAATTGATAAATGAAATAGCTGTGATAAATAACAGGCTAAAGTTTATCTGCCAAATGGTTTTAAAACGAAATATATCGTAATTAAGTTTATTATATTGTTTCAACCATAATCCATTACTGTTTTGTTCAAAGCAGGTTTCCAACTGAATATTATTCCAATACAAACTTATCTCATTGAAGAATGTAAAATACACCATTAAAATTAACAGTACGGGAACAACATAATTGAACAGATTTCTAATTCCTAAACCGGAATGTTCTGATTTATCTAATCTAAACTGAAAAAACAGGTAAATTGAAACAACACAAATAACAGCAATTGATGTGAGAAATACGGAATTAGTAACTACGGGGAACATGGTTTTAACTTCATCCATAATTAAGGAATAAGATGTTTTTGGCCAGATAGCAGCTACAGCAAAAAACATAAGTAGGAATAAGAAATAAGAGGCAATTTCATAAAAACGTATATTTTTCAGTCTGCCAAACAGAAATAATGCTAAAGCTCCTACTGCCCATGATATTGCTGTAATATAAGCGTTGAATTGGATGGGAATTGAAATGGTAAAAAAGGTAAGAACAAGACCTGTGGTCCAATAAAAAAGTTTTTTATTTTCTTTTTCGGTTCGAAAAATCAGGTAAGCTGTACCTGTGTGAATTATGGCATTTAAAAAGGTAAAAAGTCCGGCATATTGATTGTCAAGATTGCTCATTTCAAGTGAAATTATACCGATAAAATAAAATATACCTGTATTGAGAAGAAGAAATATAATGTCATCAATACGGAGTTTTTCTTTAAACAATAATTTGTATGAAAGGAAAACCAAATAGAAAATTAGAAAGAAGATTGTGGCAAAAGTTAATGATATTGAAATTTGCTCATTATAATTTTTTGAGGTAAACCATGACATGAATATTATCCATGTAGATAATAAAGCCAGGTAATTCATTATTTTCCATCTCTTTTTTGTGGAAATGAAAAGGATTCCACAATTAATAAGGGTCATATAAACAAAAAGTACAATGATACTCGAATCGGGTTGTGCCAGTAAAAAAGGAACGATATACGCACCAACCAAACCAATATAAGCGATTACCTGCCTGTTATACAGTAAAGCCAGCCATACGGTAAGGGCGGTGCAAAGAACCATTAGTCCAAATGCAATATCATTCGAAAACAACTGGTAATAAGTATAAGCTGCATAAGAAATAAAATAGTGAATTGCCATGGCTCCGCTCGCCAGTACAGCACTAAAGTTGAAATAATTCTTTTTTGTACGGAATGCGAAAAAGTTCAAAGCAAAACCAACCAAAAAGCCTAACAGAATTCTTACCAACGGAGAAATCAGGTTGTTATCGATAGCATATTTTGCACCAATACCAACACCAATTATCAATACCCCGATTCCAACTTTACTGATGAGGTTTTCTCCAATAAACTTTTCAATTCCAATACCTGTTTTGTTATAGGAAACAGAAAATGATTTTACTTTTTCGGAAGTTTTGTTCATCACTGATCCAACTCTTTTTTCTTTCGGATTAGTTTTATTTACAACTTCCTTTTTCTGTAAATCAGCTTTTGATTCACTATTCGGTAAATATTGAATAATTTGCTGTTGAAGCCTGTTAATTTCTTGTTGTACCTGCGACTGTTTGTGTAAAACTTCATTTAATTTATCCAGAAGTTCTTGCTTATCTGATTTTCCGGTTGACATAGGGCTGGTTATTTTTTGTTTCTTTTTTATTACGAATTATGGTAAATAAGGTTAGTGTTTGGGGGAGAGGCATTATTTATTTGAGGTGTGGTTTTTTCAATTTAGAATTTGTAAGTATTTCTTAAAACGGACTAAAGAACGAAGAGAAATGATGATTCAATTGAGTGGGTGGTTCAAAAATTGATAAAGATGGAATTCCAAATGCACCTGAATAATAAGGATCCAGTGCTTTTGCTTCTGCCGTTAATTTTTCCGCTGCTTCTTTATCTCCAAGTAACATTTTTGATTTAACCAGCATTCCCAAAGCATAAGCTTTTAAAGAGGGTATCGGTTCCGGTGTTGAGTCGAGGTATTCTTCGATGAATGATTCGGCCTTTGGCAATTCTTCATTTGCCCGTTCTCTGTTTTGCATCACCTTCATCATATGATAGCGAGCTAAATCCAGTAAGCGGATATTCTGAGAATGGTCTTTGGCCATAGCCTTTTCGAAACAATTTTGAGCTCCCGCAATGTCATCATTAAAAATATAAGCTGTACCAAGTTCTTTTAACGTTTTACTGTCCTCGCCATTTGTATTGATATAATTCAGCCAGTATTCAATCATATCGGTTCCTTCAGGTAAAACTACCAGTCGCGCTTTAGCCCCGTAAAAAGAATCCATGTTTTCCAATTGCGAGGTATAATTCTCGGCTTTTGTTGTATTACCTCCCATGTTTTCAGGTAAAAATCCATAGATTTCTACCAGGTACATCAATGCTTCTGCATAATCAGGTTTTAATTGAAGAACTTTTAAATATTCCTCGCAAGCATTATCTACAAGCTGTTTTGTATTTTCCTGATTGGAATGAATGGCAATGTATGCTTTCAGAAAACAAATACCGGCATGGTAATAATTATAAATAATGTTTTCAGGGTCGTATTTCAAAGCTAGTTCTAAATGATAATCTGCTTCTTTACTTCCTCTTAAATGGATGTAGTTTAGTGTTCGTGCCAATTCAAAATGTGCCATCGCATTTGTTGAATTTTCTGTCAGAATATTTTGTAACATGTTTTTAGCTTCATCAACTTTTCCATTAATTCGAAGATCAAAAGCTTCTAATACAGCTTTATCAACTTCGTCGCTCGAAATAATAGCCTCCAATTCGGCTTTGTCGTTTTGATTACATGAAACCAAGGTATAGCTAAAAGATGAAAGTAAAACAATTAATAACCCGGTGCAGATAAAGCGATAAAAGCCTCCTGAAATAAATTTTCTGAAAGCTTTTGTAACTGACTTGTAAATTAATCCGTTAATAATTGGTGATAGATTTTTCATGATTATATGTTTTTGTTAAATTGCTGATACAAGTTATAAACAGAACGTTTATTAACGATTGTAAAATCCTGGTAAAACTTTTGTAAAACATTAATCAGAACTGATATATCAATTAAAACAAACTGCTTTGACCATTACTGAACTGGAATATTTTGATTTGTTAAAGGATAAAATTGTTGCTGAAATGCAAAAAAATTATCCCGGAATTCCTAATTCAATTTCCGAATGGAAAGGGCAAAATATAGTTGATTTTCAATTTGAACTTCAAACCAAAATAAATGAACACATCAGTGAAAAATGGTTTTATACACACATGAAGTCGTCTGGTGGAAGTTTACCCAGGATTGATATCCTGAATTTTCTTTCGAGATATATCGGAGAAAGAAACTGGGAAGAATTTAAATATCAAAATAATGAGGGATTAAAAACTGAAAAAGCAAAACAAAGCAGGTTATCCGTTTATTTGATTCCGTTTTTTGCACTTGGGATGATATTGATTTTGTACCTGATTTTTAATCAATTTTATGTTCAGGAATATAAATTCAGTTTTTATGATAATGACACAAAACAGCCGATTCATAATATTTTAATTGAGGTAAATCTAATTGCTGAAAATGAATCTCCAAAAAGTTATTTATGTGATGATAAAGGAAGTTTCCGGTTAAGAACCAATAAAAAGAAAATAAAATTTGTAGTTGAATCTCCCTATTATTACACCGATACAATTGTTCGAACTTTAAACAGTTTTAATCATTCAGAAAGAGTAAAATTAAAACTCGATGATTATGCAGTTATGATTCAATATTTCTCGAAAAGTAATGTAAAAGACTGGTTAAAAAGACGAGATGATTTGGATGCCGTTTTTGCTGATAATGCCAGGATTTTTCGTGTAATGAATGAAACTGTTGGAATGGAGATTTATAATAAATATGAATTTATAAATAAACTGACATTGCCCACCGGAAGTTTAAAAAATATAGAAATTATTGATACACAATACAAAGAGGGGAAAATAACTTATTTAAGGTTTAGGCAAAACCTGGCTGCAAAATGAAAGATTATTCTAAAATATTGATTTTTTTGATGCTACTGTGTCTTCTTACATCAGAGGATTGTTCAAATTTAGGCTCTGAGCAATCTTTTGAAACAAGGCAAAAAGATTTTTATGAAGAATTAGAAAATGAATTAAAAAGTGAAAATCTGACGTCAGAAAAACTAATGGCATATGAAAAACAATCTTTGCAAATGATCGAAGATCTGCTTGATTATTTAAATATTTATTCAGATAGAAATATACCGGTAGAATTCAGATTACAGGCAAAGGGAATGATTCAGGAAACCTTTCTTTCAGAAACAGATTTGGATTCTTTTTATACTAACATCAATGTATCAGAAGATAAAACAGGAAAAATACTTAAACCGCAAAATCTTCAAACTTCAAGATTTGTATTAAAAAACAAATCGATAACTGAAAATATAAGGCACAGCAGTTGGGAAAAATATGAGGGCAAAATGGAATTCCAGATTTCTCCGGTAAGTCATCCAATGGAGACAACAGAAGGTCGGTTAAATATAATTCTCAAAAAAGTTGAAAAACAATTTGGTGAGGAAAAAGAGTTGGTATGGCAGCTTTTTTTCTCGGCAGATGAGTTGTAAATAACTCGGAGTACAAACTTCAAACTATTTGTTTACTTTTGCAACGGCAAACTGCTTTATCGTTCTCCCGAGTACTCGGGAGGGAGGAAAGTCCGGGCAACACAGAGCACCGTGCTTCCTAGCGGGAAGATCTTTGAAAGGGGATAGCAACGTAACAGAAAATAACCACCCTGATATCCGTCTTTTGACGGATCGTCAGTGGAAAGGGTGAAAAGGTGCGGTAAAAGCGCACCGGTGATGGTG
>CAJXZG010000086.1 GCA_913063265.1 uncultured Prolixibacteraceae bacterium
AACACGGGTGTAGCTCAGTTGGCAGAGCACTGGTCTCCAAAACCAGGTGTCGGGAGTTCGAGTCTCTCCTCCCGTGCAAAAAGCTGTAGAAATACAGCTTTTTCTTTTTTATCACCATTTGATTTCCTATTTTCAACACAAATTTTCTACCCAATGAAGGTTGATGTTTTTATTCCTTGTTTTATCGATCAGTTTTATCCCGAAACTGCATTTAATCTTATTAAGATTTTAAAAAAATCGGGATGTGAAGTAAATTATAATCCTGAACAAACCTGTTGCGGGCAACCCTCATTTAATAGTGGATACTGGAATGAAACTAAAACACTCGCAGTTAAATTTATAAATGATTTTATGAATTCAGGAATTATTGTTTCACCTTCAGCTTCCTGCACAGGATTTATTAAGAATTATTATCAAAATGTTTTTGAGGGAGACTCAGACAGACTAAAACAAGTAGATGAATTAATTCCAAAAATCTATGAATTATCAGATTATCTGGTTAACAGTCTTCAGAAGACAAAATTTAATTCAGTTTTTAAACATAAAGTTACATTTCACGATTCTTGCGCGGGTTTACGTGAGTATGGGATTGAAACAGAACCCAGAAAACTATTGGAAAATGTTGAGGGAATTGAAATTGTTGAAATGGAAAATAAAACTACCTGTTGTGGTTTTGGCGGAACTTTTGCGGCTAAATTTCATTCAATATCTACTGCTATGACAGAACAGAAAGTTGAAAATGCCCTAAAAACAGGTGCGGAATATATTGTTTCAACTGAAGCTTCCTGTTTGATGAATATAGAAGCATACATCAAAAAACAAAAACTTCCAATAAAAACGATTCATCTGGTTGATATTTTAGCATCAGGAATTTAGATAAAACTTCGGACTTCGTTCTTCCGACTTCAAGCTTTACCCTAGAACATCTGCATCTTATGCAACTTCTTATAACGGCCGCTAAGTTTCATTAGTTCATCGTGAGTGCCCCGTTCCACAATCTCTCCTTCGTGAAATACACAAATTAAATCGGCATTTCTCACTGTCGATAATCTGTGTGCAATAACAAGTGAAGTTCGGTTTTTCATTAAATTTTCAAGCGCATCCTGAACCAATCTTTCCGATTCAGTATCAAGAGCCGAAGTTGCTTCGTCGAGAATTAAAATTGGTGGATTTTTCAGAATTGCCCTGGCAATGCTTAATCTTTGCCTTTGTCCACCTGACAATTTATTCCCACGATCTCCAATAATTGTATCGTATCCATTTTCTGTTTCAGCAATAAAATTATGTGCATTTGCTACTTTAGCAGCATTTATCACATCATCTTTTGTAGGGTTTTCAACACCAAATGCTATATTATTAAAAATGGTATCGTTAAATAAAATGGCTTCCTGGTTAACATTTCCCATTAAATCACGTAGATCATGAAGTTTAAGATCTCTGATATCCGTTCCATCAATTAGAATTTCACCTTCTTTAACATCATAAAACCGGGGAAGCAGATCAACAAATGTAGTTTTACCACTT
Organism: uncultured Prolixibacteraceae bacterium; assembly: GCA_913063265.1. GTDB lineage: Bacteria > Bacteroidota > Bacteroidia > Bacteroidales > Prolixibacteraceae > Draconibacterium. Next base: position 1,525 of record CAJXZG010000086.1, read on the forward strand.
CCTGATTGGCCTACCAGGGCAACTGTTTTACCTTTTTCTATTTTAAGAGATACGTTACGAAGAACAGTTTTTTCATCATAAGCAAAAGAAATATTTTTGTATTCTATGGAGTTCTTTAAATTTGAAATCGGTTTTGGATTTGAGCTTTCCCGAATTGTAATATCTGCTAAAAGGATTTTATCAATTCTATCCATTGAGGCCAGGCCTTTTTGAATACTGTATAAGGCTGTTGTGAATGCCTTTGCAGGATTAATAATTTGATAAAATATTCCAAGGTAAATAATAAATTCCGCACCTGTAAGCTCACTATTTTTGTTTAGTATCAAAGTACCTCCGTACCAAACCACTATTATAATTACAATTGTACCTAAAAGTTCGCTTAAGGGGTGTGCAAGTTCACGTCTTCTCATTAAACGGTTACTGATTCTTCGGTAATCACTGATTTCAGAATTAAACCGGTTTTCCATCTTTTTTTCGGCATTAAATGCTTTGATAATTCTTAATCCTCCCAGAGTTTCTTCTACAACTGTGAGAATTAATCCCATTTTATCCTGTCCCTCACGTGACACTTTTTTAAGCGACTTGCCAACCCTGCCTATTATAAATCCGGCTACAGGCAAAACAATAAAAATAAACAGCGTAAGGCTTGGGCTCATTATCAGCATTGAAGTAAGCAGAACAATTATAATTACAGGATTTTTCAAAAACATGTCGAGTGATGACATGACAGAGTTTTCTACTTCTGTTACATCACCTGTTATCCTTGCAATTATGTCCCCTTTTCGTTCTTCTGAAAAAAACGGAAGTGCCAGTTTAATAATTTTGGCATATATCTGTTCACGCATATCGCGAACCACACCATTCCTGATAAAAACTGCCTCGAAAGCACCAAGGTATGCAAATCCTACTTTTAACATTGTTGCAGTAATTACAAAAAGACCCACAAACAGAAGTGTTAAGCCGGGTCCGTTGGCCTGTTTAAAAATTGTGACATAATAATAGAGGTTGTGTTTAATTATATCCAGATTTGCAGCCCAGGGTAACAGGGTATTTACATCTTCCGACATACCAAAAAGGATTTCAAGAATCGGGGCCATTAAAGCCATAGAAAATACCGTAAAAATTGCAGAAAGCAAATTGAACAGAAAGTTTAAGATTAACCTGCTTTTGTATGGCGGGATAAACCTTTTTAAAATCTTGAAAAAATCCTTCATTGATATTGGTTATTCAGCAGAACAATTTACTGTTAAACCCGAAAGTTATTAAAATATCCCGGTATAATTTTGTGGTGTAATTTGTTTTAATTCAGCTTTTACTTTTTCAGTAACGTTTAAACCATCAATAAAATTGTGGATTGCCTTTTGGTCGATTACCTCATTTTTACGCGTTAAATCTTTTAATGCCTCGTATGGATTTGGGAAAAATTCACGACGTAAAATGGTTTGAATTGCTTCTGCTACAACGGCCCAGTTATCCTCTAAATCTTTTTCAATAGCCGATTCGTTTAATAAGAGTTTGTTCAATCCTTTTATTGTTGATTTAATGGCAATTAAAGTATGTCCAAATGGCACCCCTATAAAACGTGTAACTGTTGAATCTGTTAAATCACGTTGCAATCTCGAAACAGGAAGTTTTCCAGATAGTTGTTCAAATCCTGCATTGGCAATTCCAATATTTCCTTCCGAATTTTCAAAATCAATCGGGTTTACTTTATGTGGCATGGTAGAAGAACCTACTTCACCCTTTTTTATTTTTTGTTTGAAATACCCCATCGAGATATAAGTCCAGATATCACGGTCTAAATCAAGAATAATATTGTTGATTCTTTTTAAGGCATCAAAAATTGAGCTGTGGTTGTCGTAATGAGTAATTTGAGTGGTAAACTGCGAGCGGTTTAATCCAAGACTTTCTTTACAGAACTTATTGGCAAATTCTTCCCAGTTTATGTCCGGATAGGCAACATAATGTGCGTTAAAGTTACCTGTTGCTCCACCAAATTTTGCATCAATAGAAATTGATTTAAGATGAACAAGTTGTACCATTATTCTTTCAATAAAAACCTTAATCTCTTTACCCAGCTTTGTTGGCGATGCAGGTTGGCCATGTGTTTTTGCCAGCATGGAAACATCTTTCCATTCATTAGCGAGTGTAAGTAAATTCTCAATCAGTTTTTGTAAAAGAGGATGATATTCATTCTCCAGCGCATCCTGAATTGATTTTGGAATGGCAGTATTATTGGCATCCTGCGATGTTAATCCGAAATGAATAAACTCTTTATATTTCGACAGACCTATCTTATCAAATTCTTCTTTGATAAAATATTCAACAGCTTTTACATCGTGGTTTGTAACACTTTCAATTTCTTTTACCCTGACAGCGTTTTCAAACGAAAAATTACTGATAATATTTTTTAACTCCGAAATCTGACTTTCAGTAATATTGCTTAATTGTGGTAATGGAATTTTATACAATGCAATAAAATATTCAATTTCAACAACTACCCTATATTTAATCAGGGCAAACTCACTAAAATATTTCCAAAGATTTTCAACCTTATTATTGTATCTGCCATCGACGGGTGAAATTGCTGTTAAAGTATTAATGTCCATTTTTACGTACTCTTTTTTTTTCGATTTAAATAGATGTTCTAATGTTTATTAATCGTAATATATATGGTTATTCAAAACGAAGTGCAAATTTAGCAAAATCAATAAATATGAGTTTTTTAATATCAACAATCTTTAAAAAAAGATCAATGTGTAAAATATGCAGAATTATTCATTTTAAAATGTTATTGATACAGGTAAAAATTATCATAATAAGTTCATCTTTTAATTTTTAACTTTGTGTTTAAACCAGTATCGGTAATCAGTGTTAAAAAGGGAAAGAAATAAAGAATGAATAAAACACGGATTTCTATAGTATCTTATTTAAATAGTAAACCATTTTTAAATGGTTTGGAAAAATCAACTTTTGCTGAAAAGATTGATTTAAGCCTCGATATTCCTTCAAAAGTTGCGGCTAAACTGGCCTTTAATATGGCAGATGTTGGATTAATACCTGTTGCAGGACTTGAAGATTTGGATAATTACAGCATTATAAGCGATTATTGTATAGGTTCGGTTGGCAAAGTAAAAACAGTTGTAATAGTTTCTGATGTTCCATTAACAGAAATAGATACCATTTTAATGGACTATCAATCAAGAAGTTCGGTTTTGCTTGCAAAAGTGCTTGCGAAATTTTACTGGAAGAAGGAGTTCAACTGGGAAAATACATGTAACAATTTTCAAAATGTTTCAATACATGGAAATACCGCCGGAGTAATAATTGGAGACAGGGTTTTTGATATAGAGGAGAAATTTAAATATGTTTATGATTTAAGTGAAGAATGGTATCGTTTTACAGGTTTACCGTTTGTATTTGCAGTTTGGGCTGCCAATAATAATATTTCGAATGAATTTGAATCAGAATTCAATAAAGCACTAGCCGCCGGAGTAAACAATATTGAAAAAATATTTACCATCGAACAAAGCAATTATCCGGAAGTAAATATTAAAGAATATTTTGAAAAATATATTAGTTTCAACCTGGATGAAAAAAAGAGGGCAGGAATGAAAAAGTTTTTAGAACTGGCCTCAAAACTTGAACTTGTAGAACTTGAATAATGAAACTACCATGAGAAGATTTTTTAGATAAATATGAATGATTATCCTGATAGCTATTGGGACATGGGAGTTCATTGTCTGCCGACGGGCAGACATCTGTTACTGTAAAATATAAACAATTATAACATATGAATGCTAAAAAAACTATTTGGCTGATAGCTTTAATTGTACTTTCTGTTTTGGGAAGAGCTCAAAACATGGATAAAAAGTTGGTTTACAAACTAAACATCAAAGAAGAAATTACAAAAGCCACATGGAGACAAACACAACAGGCGTTTGAAGCAGCTGACACACTCGGTGCAGATGTTTTTTTAATTCATATGAATACCTATGGAGGTACCGTGCTGGATGCAGATTCCATCCGAACAAAATTATTACAAAGCCCGATCCCGGTTTACGTATTTATTGATAACAATGCAGCTTCTGCAGGTGCATTGATATCTATTGCCTGTGATAGTATTTACATGCGGCCGGGAGGTAGTATTGGCGCTGCAACTGTGGTAAATCAAACAGGGCAGTCAATGCCGGATAAGTACCAAAGCTATATGCGTTCAACAATGCGCGCTACAGCTGAAGCGCAGGGGAAGGATACGATTATAGTAGCCGGAGATACAATAATTAAGTGGCGGCGGGATCCTAAAATTGCAGAAGCAATGGTTGATCAAAGTGTATATATTGAAGGGATTATTGATACAGGTAAAGTGTTGACTTTTACCCCAACAGAAGCAATAGCCAATGGTTTTTGTGAAGGAATTGCTGAAAATATTCCCGAGGTTTTAAAAAAGGTGGGGATAGAAAATTATGAAATTGTGGAGTATGAACCCTCCTGGATAGAAAAGATAATCGGATTTCTGGTTCATCCAATGATTTCGGGTTTATTAATAATGGCGATAATCGGAGGAATTTATTTTGAAATGCAATCACCCGGTATTGGTTTTCCACTGGGAATAGCAATACTTGCTGCCGTTGCATACTTTGCACCTTTATATCTTGAAGGGCTTGCCGCACATTGGGAAATTCTAGTGTTTTTTATCGGAGTGATTCTGGTGGCAGTTGAAATATTTGTAATACCGGGATTTGGAATCGCCGGTGTTTCCGGTATTGTTTTAATGTTTGTGAGTTTAGTATTAAGCCTCGTAAACAATGTGAATTTCGATTTTGAAAATGTAGAAGTAGGAAATCTGGGAGTTGCCATAACAACAGTTGTTCTTGGTGTATTTGGTGGATTTATATTATCCCTTTTCCTTGGGAACAAATTGTTTTCGGCAAATTCCGGAATGTTTAGAAACCTGGCCTTAAAATCAGTTCAGGAAATTGAGGAGGGTTATGTTTGTATTGATACTGAAATTAAAGGCCTGAAAGGAAAAACAGGTCTTACAAAAACACCACTTCGACCCGGAGGAAAGGTGTTAATTGAAGGCGAAATTTTTGATGCCATTGCTTATGACGGATTTATTGAAAAGGATATTAAGATTGTTGTATCAAAAGTTGAAGCAACTCAGTTGTATGTTGAAAAAGTAGATTGATCGTTGTGAATTTATATCTGATATTTTTAATCGCAGATAATTAGTTATTGTATATGACAAAGGGTGTTTTTAAATATTTGTTATACGGTGTTTTAAGTCTTCTGATAATTGGTTTAGCAGCTTGTTCAGGTAAAAAAAACAAGAGGGAAATTAATCAGCTTGAAAATAAACCAGTTTCTGAAATTACAGACCCAAATGCATTATTTGACGGGAAAACACTGAATGGATGGAAGGTTACAGAATTTGGTCCACAAGGACCGGTTTATGTATCGGAGGGGAAAATTGTTTTAAATTACGGTGATGGTTGTACAGGGATAACCTGGCAAAAAGATTTCCCAAAAGTAAATTATGAAGTTAGTCTGGAAGCCCGTAAAACTTCAGGTAACGACTTTTTTTGTGGAATAACATTTCCGGTAAATAATGACTTTTGTTCATTAATAGTTGGTGGATGGGGAGGACCGGTGGTTGGATTAAGTTGTATAGACGGTCTGGATGCTTCAGAAAATGAAACCTCCGTTCTGAAAAGATTTGATAAGAATGTCTGGTACAAAATAAACTTAAAGGTTACCTCAGAAAAAATTATGGCATGGATAGATGATGAAAAACTGGTAGATTTTAATTACACGGACCGTGAGTTATATATACGACCTGAAGTTGAATTATCAAAACCATTTGGGATTTGCAGCTGGATTACAACAGCAGAATTGAAAAATATCAGGTTAACAGAGCTTGAATAAACTACTTTTTCTTTCTCTTCTTTTTTGCCGGAAAAGCCTTTTCCTCTTTTTCAATATCCTTTATCAGTTTCTTCCAGTTGTAATCGGTGTCTTTTGTAAAATCAAGGGTTTCGCGATAATCATTTTTATCTATTTCCAACACACTTATTTCTTTGTCGAGGAAAGATTCAATTTCCAGCAAAATCTCCTTTTCTTCCGAACTGCAGAACGAAACTGCTCTTCCTTTTTGTGTCCCCCGACCTGTTCTGCCAACTCTGTGGACGTAATTCTCAGGGACTTCCGGAAGATCATAATTCACAACAAAATCAACATTGGGTATATCTATTCCTCTTGCACTTATATCAGTCGCAATCAGTAATTTTACCTCTCCCGATTTAAAAAGACTCATTGTTTTAGTCCGTTCTTTCTGTTCCTTATCGCTGTGAATTGTAAAACCTTTGATTTCAACTCTTTCCATTGCTTTTTTCACACGTTCAGCCCGAACTTTTGTGCGTACAAAAACCAATATTTTACTTTCGGGATTTTCATTTATCAAGCGTTCCAGAAAGGCTCGTTTATCATCCATTTGAATAAAAGCCACCGAATGTTCAATATTTTTTGCAACCGGATTTTTGGGAGATATCTGAATTCGAATTGGTTTTCGGACCAGTGAGTACGCCAGTTTTTTTATTTTACTGTTAATGGTTGCTGAAAAAAACAAGGTTTGTCTCTTCTTTGGGATTAAATGCATCAAATCTTTGATGTCTTTAATAAAACCCAAATCAAGCATATGGTCTGCTTCATCCAGAATAAGAACCTTTAGTTTATCCATTTTTAAATATCCCTGGCTGGCCAGATCAAATAAACGGCCCGGAGTCGCAACTAAAATATCCGTACCTTTTTTCAGGGCCTCAATTTGAGGAGCCTGATTTTCACCACCAATAATTCCTGTTGTTTTTACACCTGTATTTTTTGAAAGTGCTAAAAAGACCGAGGTAATTTGCTGCGCCAACTCATGGGTTGGAACCATCACAAGTCCGGAAACCCCAGATTTTCTACCAATATTTTTTAAGCTTTGAATATGATGAATAACAGGAATCGCAAAAGCTGCAGTTTTCCCGGTTCCGGTTTGAGCAATCGCCAATACATCTTCACCTTTTAATATGGGAGGAATAGCTTTGTACTGAATATCCGTTGGCCTCCGAAATCCTTCATTTAAAAGATTTACTTTAATTTCAGGCGATATGGAATACTGCTCAAATTTCATTTTTTTAATTTTGGCTACAAATATAGGCTAATCAACGGGTATATCAGAAATTGTTTGAACTTTATAAAGTTGCCCAAATTCTTGCCAGGGAATACCCCGGAGCTTTTATATCCAGGTTCAGGAAGTAGCCAAACGGAGTTTGAGCCGTTTCGTAATCAGCATTTTGCAGACGTTTTTCTGCCAAATCGAAAAGTTCCTTTGTAAAATCTATGGAAGCTTTTGATTCAGACAAATGGGCAAAAGAATGCAAAATTACTTTTTTACAATTGTTTTTTCTGCTGGTCCATTTCAAATGATTAACGAGTTTTTTTTCCCTGCTTTTTACATCAAATTCCTCATCGCTTTCCTCCACCTGAATAAATGCTAAAATCGCATCTTTGAATGTCGCTCCTTCATTCACGATTTCAACATTTTTAAGATTTTTCTGCGATGGTTCATATTTAAACTCATCCACATACATTACAAGTACTTTCATTTTTAATCCGGATTTCTGTTTGAAGGGCGAAGGTAGTTTTATTTTTTCAATGGGCTTTATTTGATGTTCAGAGGTTATTGCCTATAGCCACATTTTAAATTAATTGAGAAACTATATTAAATCACAATTATCAAAGACCAAATATCAAATAAAAATCAAAATACAAAGAAGGGCAAAATGCATGCAAGCTGAATACAGCAAATTAGTTTATTCTTTTAAAATATTGATAACCTGAAACTTAAGAATTGATTTGTGTTTTGAAATTTGTGTATTGGAATTTTGATTCGTTTATTACCGACTGCATTTCGGATAGAATAATTTAATGTTTTACTCTGTTTGAGCATTGACCAACTCATCTCCTTTTTTATCGAGCCAGGCAAATACCGCAGCCCTTTCTTCATCAGAAAGTTTTGCATCCCAGTGCATTAAGGTGTAAGATTTTAACGGCATTGTTTTTCGTTCAATTTCTTGTCGGATATCCTCAATAGCTACAATTTTATCGTATCCATCCATTTCTCCCCACTCAGAAAAATTCAATTCATCCTTACCATCAACAATATGTTGGTTCACCATCCATGCTACAGGAACAACTTTATGGTACCATAAATAGTTTGTATTGTTTGAATGACAATCCATACATGCATTCTTAAAGATCGTTTTAACATTTTCAGGAATTTGTTCCTGGTTAAAAATATGCCCGTTTGTATCGGTACTTATGTTTTTTTCAGGTTGAAAAAACTGAAGGATAATAAAAGTAACAATAACAATTATGACAAGGATTTTAATAAAAAGTCGCATTGATAATAATTAAAAAAATTAAATATTATATCGAAAAAATCCCTCAGGAGAGGGATTTTTAGCTATCACGAATTATATTTTTTACTTCATTAAAGATTTGGCTTCAGTTTGTGCCCAATCCATCAGCACTTTTTTATCTGCATCCGATACCTTTTTGTCAGGATACTTGTCTAAAAATTTTTTTGGAGGCATTTCATTTTCCTCCAGAACCTCGCTAATCTCTCTTAAAGATTTTATCATTTTTGTTTTTGAAAGTGAATTTAGCGCTTTAAAATCCAGTGCCTCTTTCCCTTTATCGTTTTTGGAGTCGGTGTTATGACAACCAAAACACGAATTTTTTACTATTGCCTTAACATTTTCAGGCATTTCAAGTTCCTGTGGCGCTTTTGGACTTTTTGTTGCAGAAGAAGTAAATGCTCCAAACACAAAAACTATAAGAAACAGTGGTAAAATTTTTTTGTTTAGCATATTCAGTTTTTTAAAGTTGAACAATTAATTTTTTGAATTTAATTCAATTGTATTAACACAAAAATCAATATTTTGTTGAATTGATTATTAAGCATTAAGATTGTATAAACAATATTTAAAACTATTTTTGTTTTTTTGATTTGAAACCCATGACAGTTTATCGTTTCTTATTATTGGTGTTCACTATTGGAACTTTAATTCCTTTAACCAGTTCGGCACAAATTTCTGAGGGTGGAATACCTATGGAAATAGCTGGATTAAAATCAGCTAAAAACAAAACTATCCAATTGCCACCAATTGAAAATTTTCTTACAACAGAAGAAATTAAAAAAGATTTTTTTTCAGATAATCTTTTGAAACCTTTTCAGTTTGCATATCCGTTTGAGGTGAATTTCACAACTGAAAATTCAGGAAACTGGTTTCAGGGAGATAATGGTTACAAAATTTGGAAATTAACAATACATTCTGAAGGTGCTAAATCGCTGAATTTAATTTTTGATGAGTTTGAATTGCCTGAAAATTCCAGACTGTTTATTTATAATAAAAGTAAAAATCATGTACTTGGAGCTTTTTCAAACAGAAATAACAAAGCATCGCGTAAGTTTGCAGTTTCACCGGTTGAAGGTGATGAAATCACGGTTCAGTTAGAGGTTCAAAATGAACTTGTGAGCCATAATTATTTTCGAATAACACATGTAAATCACGATTACATAGGAATATTAAAATCAGGTGATCGAAGGCCTTTAGGGAAAGTTGCCGGAGCTTGTAATATAGATATAAATTGCGATGCATGGGGCGAATGGATCGAGGTGAAAAATTCAGTGTGCAGAATGATTGTGAATGGGAAAGAAGTATGTTCAGGCGTTTTGGTTAACAATACAGAGGAGGATCAAAAACCTTATGTTTTATCTGCTGCACATTGCTATGACAGATGGAGTTATGCCGATGTAACAGTTTATGCATTTAATTACGAAAGCCCTTTTTGTGCCCCTTTAGATGGAGATCCGGCAAATTCTATTTCAGGAGCAACCATGAAAGCTCATTATGACAGCCTGGATTTTGCATTGGTTGAATTAAGTGTTGTTCCTCCTCCGGATTTCAGGCCATATTACGCAGGATGGAACCGAAAAACTGAAAAACCAGGGTCAACAGTTAGCATTCATCATCCGCAAGGAGATGTAAAAAAACTTGCAGTTGATAAGAACCAACCTATTATTTCAAGTTTTGGGGAACCGGATTATATTGATAAAAATTATATTGAAGATGGCTTTTTAAGAATTAACAGGTGGGATGAAGGCGTTACTGAAGCAGGATCATCCGGTGGGCCGTTATTTGATGAAAATAAAAATGTAGTTGGAACTTTAACAGGTGGACGTGCAACCTGCCAAAATCCTATTTACGATTATTATGAAAGGTTTTCTTTGTCATGGGATTTTCGTGCAGATACTTCTAAACAACTAAAATACTGGCTCGATCCGCAAAATTCGGGTGTACAGGTACTTAATGGAAAACAGTTCAATGAAGGCGAAAATCTTTGTGCAACTTTTACAAATTTGAATGACGATGATGGATACTCCCTAATTCCCTTAATAACTTCGGATGGTTTTGGCGGATATTGGGGAGGTAGCAACAGCAGCGGGATAACAGAATTTATGGAGCGGTTTTCCATTGAGGCAAATGAAATTTTGAGAGGTGTTTCCTTTGGAGTAGGAAAATTCAGGGATGTGTTGAAAAGCAGTGACAGCGAAATTAAAGTCAAAGTGTATACAGGCAGAGATTTACCGGAACAATTGATTTACTCTCAAGATGTTAAAATCCAGAGATTTGCGGAGGATGCAATGAACTATATTCCTTTTGTCGAGGATATAACTCCGGCCGGTGACTTTTTTATCGGATTTGAATTAAGTAATATTCAACCTCTCGATTCTTTTGCTGTTTACCAATCGCTCAGACCAGATACTGAAAGCAATTCATTCTATTTTTTACGCGAAAATACCTGGTTTAACTTTAAAGAAAATAATGGCTCGGGAAAAAGTATTGCCAATATTTTTGAGGTTTTGGCTTGTAATATCGATGATTTAAGTACAGATACACCACAAGTTGAAAATCCGCTGGATATTTTGGTTTTCCCAAACCCGACGAGTTCGAAATTTACAATAGAAGCCGGGCAGGATATTTTGGAGAACCAGCTAAAAGTATTTAATCTTTTAGGGCAGGCGGTAGAAGTTAAGGTAAATAAAATAAACAACCGAAAAGCGGATGTTGATTTAAGAGGAAATGTTCCGGGAGTATATTTTGTGAAACTACAGGGAGAATACGGAACCTCGACTTATAAAATATCCTTTGTTCCGTGGTAAAAAATTAAGATCCTGATTTTAGAATCTCGGTTAACAATCGGTCCATTTGCTCTACAGTTAAGCCTTTTGCAATTATCTTTTTATTTTCATCCAAAACAAAACTTGCAGGAGTTTTTCTGGCATCATACAAAATTTTGAATTGTGAAATATGATTTTGATCCCACACATTGATCCAATCAAACATGTTGTGTTTTACAAGAAATTCATTCCATTCCTCTTTGTTGTCCATTGAGTAAATGGCAAAAACTTCAAGACCTTCATCTTTGTATTTCTGAAAAATATCAGTGTAAAGTTTAGGTACAAATTCTTTACAATGTGAACATCCCGGTTCGTATATGAGCAAAACCGTTACTCTGGAAACAATCTTATGTAAATTTATTGCCTCGCCTTCCAGGCTTTCAAGAGTAAGATCCGGAGCAGTCAATCCGATAAGATTGTGCTCTTTAAAAGCTACATTCTCACGAACAGATTTCATAGTTTCTTCGTTGGCCCAAAATGCTTGACCACTTAAATAGTAATCTTTTGCTATATCAACAAATAAAGCATCCATACCCAGAATATTACTTTTTATACTAGCATTCAAAAACCAAGAAACCGCAAATTGAAAAATTCGTTTGTTGGGTAGTACATTTTCGATAAAAGTATAAACTTCGGGTTTTATTGAATCGTAGTTTTGATATAAAATCTGTGTAAACCATTTTTCCAGCTTTGGTTTATATAAGGGTGTATATAATAACCTTACATCGGTATAATCAAAATAATCCCAGTAATGATCCTTCTGATAGTTAAAACGTGCATAAAGCAGCAACGTATCATTTTGTTGAATTTCTTCTGATACTGTGGTAATATCCAGTGCCGGAATATAATTGGCCATTAAAAATCCTGCCAGCAATGTGTTAGGATATCTCTCATTAATTTCAAAGCAGTAGGTTTGAACTGATGGAGTTAAGCTTTGAAGTTCTTTTTGTATCTCAGCTTTTTGCTTATCAGTTGCTGTTTCCAGTTTCTTGCTTAGTTCAGCACCTTTGGTTTGAACATTTCTCAGAAAAACAACATATTTTTGAAATTCTTCGGTTTCAGCAGCACCTGTAACAAGCAGTTCTACTGAAGTAAAAGTTTCTTTTGACAATGAAAAGACCTGGTCCGCGCCAAGCAAAAAATCAAAGTGATTATTTTCATCCATGTATATTTTATAAAGGCCTTGCGGAAGCAGAGTATCTCCCTTAAATGAACCTGTTCCTTTTTCATCAAGCGAAATGGAATCGGTTATAAAAACATTGTCGAGATAATAGTGGGTAAGTTTTATGTCTTTATTTTGTCCTGTGTTGATTTGAATGTCAATGTTGTAACCCTGACCAATTGCCAGTGTTGATAAAAAAAGAAATATAATTAAATACGATATTCTCATTGTTTTCCAAATTAGCCCTCCAAATTTAAAATATTTACAATAAAACAAAGTTTTACAATAAAATATAAAATGTGTTTCTTTATATAACTTAAGCCACTCAAAAAAAAATAAATGCTTTCGATTAATATTCCGGTTTATAATTATAAAATAAGAACTCTTGTTGCTGAATTGATTTTACAGGCTAAGGAAATTGAAATTAGCTTTGAAATCAGAGTTTACGATGATGGCTCAAAAGATGATATTAAAAAAAGTAACAGGAAAATATTGGAATCAGAAAATGTGGTTTACCTTGAATTGGAGAAAAATCTGGGCAGGGCAGCTATTCGTAATAAAATGGGATTTGAATCAGAATATGAATACCTGCTTTTTATAGATGCTGATTCGATACCTGTTGATAGAAATTATTTGAGAAATTATATTCAGAATATTAAACCACACAGGGTGTTATGCGGGGGTACTGCATACAAACATGCACCACCGGCTGATCATGAAAAATTTCTAAGGTGGTTTTATGGCATTTACCGTGAAGCTATACCTGCAGATACCAGAAACAATAAAAAAGGATTTATTATTACATCCAATAATTTCTTAATCGACAAAGAGACCTTTAAAAAAGTCCATTTCAGGGAGGATATTAAAAAATACGGACATGAAGATACCTTACTGGGATACGATTTATTTAATGCCGGTATTGAAATTTTTCATATCGATAATCCTCTGGAGCATATCGGATTAGAAAGTGCGCAAGTATTTATCTATAAAACCAAAACAGCATTAAACAGTTTGTTTGATATTGAAAATCATTTATTAAAAAACAGAAAAGATTTTATTCATCAGGTTTATTTCCTGAATAGATATTACGCTCTTACAAAATGGTTGCCCAAATTTATACTTCGCTTATTTTATAAGGTTTCCAGGAATTTCATTGAAAGGGATTTGAAAGGAGAACAGCCCAGCTTGTTGTTATTCGATTTATATAAACTTGGCTATTATTCTACTTTGAGATAAAAAAGAAAGAGCTGTTTTATCCCCGAAAAACAACTCTTTCCAATCCGGTTTAAATAAGGATTATATTAATCGTTCAATTTTATTTCTCCGTAACGACTTCTGATATAAATATTACCACCATCGCCATCTCCAACTTTTCCGTCAATTTCGTAACTGTTGTTTTCTTTTATCCGGTTTCCCTTAAATCTATCCTGAGGGTATGAAATTCCGCAATAATGGCACGAAGCATCTACTGAGTAATTAGCCTTATTTAAACCCAGAGCTATTTGCCCGTATGAGTTGGTTACTGAAATTGATTCAAAATCGGGAGCAATATCAGCAATTTTAATTCCGCCGTATCCATTTTCAATTTTAAGTTTTGTTCCTAAATAATCGATTTTGATGTTGGTATATTTTGTGTTTGCAGTTATCGATTTTACCTTGCCAAAATCAAATTTGTCATATTTCGATTCGGCCTGAACAACTCTGGCCATGTCAAAATCAATGTTTGAATATTTCGAATCGAGTATAAAATCCCGAACATCTCCTAGGTCCAGATTAGAATAACTCACTTCTAAATCTAAATCTTCTGCTTTTTCGATATCCCCATTTCCATAACCCAATGATATTTTCATATTTCCATTTTCGGGTGCTACCATTTCGTTTGCTTTAATATTGCCGTATTTTATATTGAAATCGCCGTTTGCATTTAATTTATCCAAAACAGTATTTCCATATTTATTCGATACAACCAGGTTTTTATCGGGAGGAATATTTATAACATAATCGATGCTAAAATCGCGGTTACTTTTAAAATTATTTTCTATAGTTGTTTCAGCTTTGGCTGTATTTCCACTTTTGCTAAACTTTACATCAATTTTATCCAACAAGGTACTGGCTTTATTTTCGTTTGTTGCTTCAACAGTAACTTTAACTGCAATGGTAATTTCCGATCCGCCTTCGTTTTCAAACAGAATTTCACCAAATTTATTAGATACTTCCAGTGTTTCAACTTCGCTTACTTTCCACGACTGGTTATACTTTTTAGATTTTTCCACTGCAATTACAGTGTTGCCTGCACCAAGTGCCAGCATTAAAATTAGGATTGTGGTAATTTTAAATGTTTTCATGACTTTTGATTTTATGTTCTTTTGATTCTTCTAATTTGTTAACTATCATATTTATAATTCCCAGTTTTGTCTGGTAATATTGTAGCATGGCATTAATGACGCGTTCATCATTAGGATTTGCTGACAAATCAGCCTGTAAGGATTTAAACCGTTCTTCGAATTCCGATAATTCTGAATCCAGCAGGTTCTGTTCTTCCTCCGAAATATATCCGTCGGCAAGCAGATTGTTCCATTGTTTTAATCCCACATCAATAGCATTGGTATAATAGAACTCCACTTCCTGGTATTCAGGCGAAACAGATGCTAGTGATATATCGCTGTTTTTGTTTCCTCCAAATAATGAATTATTATTATCAGAAGAGAAATAAATATTGGCCTGATTCACTGCCAGTAGCACAAAAACTATTGCTGCTGCCACTTTCCAAACAACACTAAAAGTTATTTTTCTTTTTTTCGAATGTTGTTTATTTAATTTCTCCTGAAATCTTTCAAAATGACCATCGGTCGGTTCAAAGTCATCCAGCTCTTTCAGGTTATTAAGAATAATTTCTTCTATGTTATCTTTTGCTTTCATCTCATTAAACTTGTTAGCTTTATTTCTATTAAATGTTACTCACAATAAATTTTAATCTGCCTGTCCGTGTATAATTGCATCCTAAAATTCATATTCGTTTTTTAATTAGTTGTATGAAAAAACTTCGTTGTCTTTAAGTATCTCTCTCAATTTGTTTTTCGCCCTCAAAAACTGTGTTCTTGAGTTTGAGTTGCTTATTCCCAGAATATTACTTATTTCCTCATGGTCATAACCTTCAATCAGGTATAAGCTAAGTACTATGCGGTAACCATCGGGTAATTTCTGTATGGCATCTTTTACTACCTGAATATTAACCTCTTTGGTCTCCATTTGGTAATCTGACATTTCTTTTGTCCTGTCGCTGATTTCCTCAAATTTTACTTTTCTCTTTTTTAAATAATCCAATGAACGATTGATTACAATTCTTTTTAACCATGCTCCAAAACTCACCTCGCCTTTGTATGAATCTATTTTTGTAAACGCTTTTAAAAAAGCCTCTTGCATAACATCTTCTGCCTCAGCGTTATTATTGATTATTCTCATGCATACACTGTACATTGGTTTGTAATACAATTTGTATAACTGGAACTGTGCTTTTTGACTTCCATTCCTGCACTCATCAATAATCTCCTGGTGAATATTTTCGTAAAGTGTTTTCAAACTTTATCTTATTTCTGATTCAATGACGAAAACAAAATTTCAATGTTGCATCTGTTTTAAAGTTTTTTTAAAACAAAACTTAAACACATTAAAGTTAATGATTATCGGGGGGAATTTTTCGGGAGTGTCTTAAAGTGAATTATAGTATTCCACCAGCTTTTTTAGACTTTCAGCTTTGCCGGCTTTAATTTTATTTTTCGAAATATAAGATTTGATTTCGCTCTGTTTATCGGGAAAAGCAGCGATGAGATCTTTCTTGTTTCCGATTCTTTTTGCAGGTGTTGAATCAAACCGTAAATAATATTCGTCAGATTTTCTGAGAAATTTTGGAGGTTCGGCTTCTTTGTATGCTGCAGGTTCCGTGGCTTCTTTAAAAGCAATCTCTGGTTTTGAATATAACGAGGCTTTCCCGGTACTTAAAACTATAAAAAATCCATTTTTGGTTTTGTTACCAGAAATGTATGGTTGATATGCGATTTGGGTATCTCCGAATTTAGCTAATTCAAGAATTTCGGGAGTTGCCAGGGCCTGAATTATTCCTTGTGGAGATTTAAATTCCAACTGCTCGTTATAGATATTATAACGCAATGGTACGTCAACATACTGCTGTTTTTCAGTGGTATAAATCGTGCCATTTTCAAATTCGTCGTTTAAATACGGGGAGCCTTCAATTTGACTTAGGTCCAGATTATTTCCTGTTTTTGAAAGAAATTCTCTTCTTTTAAAAAGGTCATAAGTCTGCTGTGTTTGATAGTCTACTGTACCCTGGGCAAAAGATAAACCGGTAAAAAATAAAAGAAAAATGATAACAATTGTAATTTTCATAAATAGCAGATTTGATTTTTTAACCAACTTCAGGTTCAAATTTAAAAACATTGCCCGGATTATGGGTAAAATGGAGGTATTATCGATGGATTTCATTTTAATGTTTTCAGCATCAAAAGGTTGTTTGCATTTTTTTTATAAAAGTTATAACTTTTTATTACCGATTTTTTCACTTAAAGTTTAATATTATGAAATCGAAATCTTTAATATGGATTGGTGTTCTTTTAATGTTCACTGTCCAGTTTATTCCTTCTGACTTTTTATTTGCTCAGGAAAATCCATGTTCGTTTTATACAACCGCACCAAGGGCTGAGTTTGATATGAGAATAGATTTTGCAAAAGTAGATATAAAATGGTACCCTGAATGGTTGGAAAAAAACAATGGAGAAAAAATACTTCCGTTAGCAATACCTGAGCTTGAAAAATGGCAGCACCCAAGGTTTTTACCGGGCTTACCTTACACCATGCACGAAGATTCGAAATCAACGGATGTAAGTAATTTTCCAGGACCGCTGCCTAATAATGTTGATGTTCAGTATTTTCATGTGCTTGAAAAGGGAGCTGAATTTTCAGGTATGTCTCCAGCCTTTAATTTTATTGCTGAAGATACAATGGTAACCTTAACTTTTGGACGGGCTCATACGCACCTGGTATTGGTTTATGTTGGCGACACTATGAAACTTCTCGATGCGGTTGAAGTACCGGGCAGAGAACATTCGGCATTATCGCTTATTAGCAAAAAGAAACGTATGGATATTTTCAGAAATACCATGGGCGGGGCATATTCTTATTTATCAAAAGAAAGGTTCATGTACATTCCGGGAGTAAATAACGATATCATGAGGATTTTTGTTGGCGATGGAAAATTTGATTTAAACCGGGTGGATTATGTGAATGTAACCGAACAGATGGAATGGGGGGATATAATTGGAGAAGATGTAGATCCTCATAAAAAGGATAATCACTTAACAGCCATTTTACCCGACCAGTTCGGTAATGTTTGGTTTACATCGCAACAGGGAATTGTAGGAATAATTCATAACTCAGATGTTTCGGAAAATGGTTGCCCTAAGGTGTATTCGCGTATAATTACACATTTTGGTTTGGTAGAAAAATTAAATTTTTACAGGGGAACTAATTATGAAAGTTATGAAGACCTTCCCGATTTTATTTTGGAAGCCGAGCATGTTACCCCCGAATTAAGAGATCGGTTTAAGGAATATTATAAAATAAAGAGGTCAAATTTCGAACAGATTCAGAATTCATTTGCCGTTGGAGATGATGGTGTTTATATGGTAAGTGATATTGCATTGTATAAATTACAGTTTGATGAAACAAAAAAAGATTTGGTAATGGATCCGGAATGGATGCCAAATTATGTAGGTGGTGGTTTAATTTATGAAAATGATTTTAAAGTAAAACCGGGCCATTTAAATGCCGGAAGCGGTACTTCCCCGACTTTAATGGACAATCGTTTTGTAGCCATCGTAGACAACGATACCAACCGTGTAAATATGTGTATCTTTTCGCAAAAAACCGGTGAACTAATTAATAAATTTCCATTATTTGAAAGTGATTCGAGTGCTTGTGAAAATTCAATTATCGCATATAACAATACTTTTATTGTAGCCAACACTTTTGGTTATGTTGACCCGTTTAAAGACAATAAAACTCCCGGAGGAATGATGCGTTTTGACTATGACGAAGAAAAAGGGGAGTTTGTCAGAAGAACAGATTGGCCCTCGTACGATAAACCACTGGATGCAAAAACTGCTACACCAAAACTTTCAACCCGGAATGGGATGGTATATTTTTATGACCGAGATATTACCGACGATCCGGAATCTCATAACGACTGGCAAATTACTACCCTTGATTTTGAATCGGGAACAAAAGTATTTTCAATAAAACCCTATTTCGAAGAAGGGGAGTTTAATGACAACATAAAAGGTCTAAAACTACGGATGAGTCTGGGGAAAGACCATTACGATCGTAAAGTATTTAATAACCTGTGGGGAACCTTTTGTTTTGGGCCCAACAATAGCCTTTATTTAGGAGCATACCGCGGATTTATTCGTTTTCGCTCCGATCCGTGAATACTTTTCTTTCGATTTGCTAAACCAGCCCTGAAAAACCCATAAATGCCATTGCCAGAATACCGGCTGCAATAAGTGCAATCGGAGTTCCTTTTAATCCTTTTGGCACATTTTGTAAATCCAGGTGCTCGCGTATTCCGGCAAAAAGAATTAATGCCAGCCCAAATCCAATGGCATGCGAAATAGCAAATACCACACCTTCTATCAGATTAAAATCTTTCTGAATGGTAAGAATAGCAACACCAAGGATAGCACAGTTTGTTGTAATCAAAGGAAGAAAAATACCCAGTGCCTGGTATAATGGAGGACTTACTTTTTTCAAAATAATTTCTACCATTTGAACCAATGAAGCAATTACAAGGATAAAAGCGATTGTCTGCAAAAATGCTAATCCAAAACGGTTAAGTATATAATGTTGAATCAGGTATGTTACAATTGTCGCCAAAATCATTACAAATGCCACTGCACCTGTCATTCCAATTCCGGTTGACACTTTTTTGGAAACACCCAAAAACGGGCAAATTCCCAAAAACTGCATTAAAACAATATTGTTTACAAGTACGGCACCTATTACAATTACTAAGTAATTCATTTCTTATTCTCCTTATTTTGTTTTAATACGGTTAATTAATGCAATTAAATATCCCAAAACAATAAATGCTCCGGGCGATAAGACAAACAATAACGTAACGTAATTTTCGGAATAAATGGTAATATCAAATATTTTTCCTGCTCCCAGAATTTCCCTGAATCCGCCTAGTAAAACAAGCGCAAAAGTAAATCCAAGTCCCATTCCCAATCCGTCGATCATTGATGATATCAGGTTGTTTTTAGAAGCAAACGCTTCAGCTCGGCCAAGCACCAAACAGTTCACAACAATAAGTGGGATAAATAGTCCAAGACTTTTAAACAGCGATGGCAGATAGGCCTGCATAGTTAATTCCACAATGGTTACAAATGTTGCAATGATTACGATAAATGCAGGAATTCGAACCTTATCCGGAATAGCACCTTTTACTATTGAAACTACGATGTTTGACATTAATAAAACAAAAGTTGTTGCCAAACCCATTCCCAGTCCGTTAATTGCCGACGAAGTTACACCCAAAGTCGGGCACATACCCAGTAAGAGAACAAAAACCGGGTTTTCTTTTATAAATCCTTTTGAAAAGTTTTTCAACTGACTCATAATAGTATTTTTAATTTCCGGCCGTTGCCGGGATTGCTTCTTTATTTTCCTTATGTGAATTATATGCCAAAACAAGCGCCTCTAAAAAAGCTCTTGAAGTTATGGTTGAGGCAGTAATCGCATCAATATCACCACCATCTTTTGTAACAGTAAAATTGTTTGATACCGGATTTTTACCGATTACATACTGACCTGGTTTTTCCTGATCACTAAACCAGGTGTCCATTTTTGAACCCAATCCGGGAGTCTCTTTATGTTCCAGCACGGAGTAACCTGAAAAATTTCCTTCACTGTCAATTCCAGCCATTATCGAAATAAAACCGCTAAAGCCGTTTTTCGTGTAAGTTTTTATTGCCGTTCCTACTAGTTCACCATTTTTATATGCCGGAAAAAATTCCAGACTGTCACCACCTTCTTCCACCAGTGTTTTAAATGATTCGCCCAGGGCATCAAATTGAGGAAGAACATTTGTAATTGCCTCTTGTTGAGC
Source organism: uncultured Prolixibacteraceae bacterium (assembly GCA_913063265.1). Taxonomy (GTDB): domain Bacteria; phylum Bacteroidota; class Bacteroidia; order Bacteroidales; family Prolixibacteraceae; genus Draconibacterium. The sequence continues at coordinate 22,156 of CAJXZG010000086.1, forward strand.
TTTTAGTTTTGCTTCCGCAATCGGACCTTTTGTAAAATCATATACAAATCCCAGAGCTGCTGCCGCAATTCCTGTTACCAGAAACAGCATCACTACCATATTTATAAATGTCGATTCTTTTTTTGCCATGTTATCTTCCTCCGAATCGTTTAGGTTTGATATAAGTATTGATTAAAGGAGTAAATGCATTCATGATAAGTATTGCAAATGAAATCCCTTCAGGATAAGCTCCAAACATTCTGATACTGATTGTAATTGCACCAATTCCAATTCCATAGATAATTTGTCCTTTTGGGGTCATAGGAGAAGATACCATATCGGTTGCCATATAAATCGCCCCCAACATTAAACCCCCGGTTAGTACCTGATAAACAGGATTGATGTAAACTTCAGGATTGATAATCCAGAAAATACCTGCAATAACTGCAACTGTTGCAATAATTGAAACCGGAGTGTGCCAGGTAATAACTTTTTTGAACAGCATGTAGATACCTCCAAGGATAAGCAAAAGTGCTGAAATCTCACCCAATGATCCACCCATAGTTCCCAAAAATAAATCTGTAGTAGCAGGCAGTTGGGCAGAAATTTCAGAAACCGGAATGCCATTTTTAACACCCTCTTTAATAATGCTTAATGGCGTCGCACTCGTAACTGCATCAATTCCCGATTGTCTGGCGACAGGCCAGCTGGTCATTTGCACTGGGAATGAAATCAACATAAATACACGTCCTACCAATGCGGGATTAAAAATGTTGTTTCCTAAACCACCAAACGATAGTTTTCCAATACCAATAGCTGCCAGTGAACCAATCACTATAATCCACCATGGAATATTTGCAGGAACATTAAAGGCTATAAGAATTCCTGTAATCAAAGCGGAACCATCAGAAATCATTGGTTTTACCTTCATTAAATACTTTTGGATAAGGTATTCAAAAGCCAGACATGCAGCTATTGCGATTAAGGTAACTCTCAATGCATCGAGTCCAAAAACAAATACCGACCAAATCAGTGCAGGAATCATGGCATAAACCACCCTGTACATTATTTTTTGTGTCGAATCACCGGAATGAATATGCGGGGATGGTGATACCGTTAAAAGTT
>CAJXZG010000087.1 GCA_913063265.1 uncultured Prolixibacteraceae bacterium
TACGAATATCGTTCCACGAAAGTTGATATTTCCCATCATTCCTTTTGTGTATTTTCAAATTAATATCTCCCGTTGGCTCCGGGTAAATTAAATCGTTTTTTGAAAAAGAAAACATCCAATCGTTCCAGGCCGGTTCAATTTCAGCAATATTCCATATATCGTGGCCATAACCTTCATAACATTTATACCTCATTTGCTTTGCTCCTATCCGAAGCATTTTGTTATACACATCCTCCGTAAGTTTTGGCGGATTAATATCATCGACACTCCCGTGAAACATCCAAATTGGTGTTTTTGAAACATTTTCTGCCCACTCCGGTTTTCCCCCACCACAAACCGACATGGCAGCAGCAAATTTATCCGGATACTTGTCCAACAAATCAAAAGTGCCTTCACCTCCCATCGAAATACCATAAACATAAATTCGGTTTTTATCTACTGAAAAAACTTCAGCTAAACTATCCAAAACATGTATTGCAGCTTTCATGGGCTCTGTTAACTGATTCGACCATCCGCTCCAATCAGCCCAGCTGGTGGGGGTTTTTGGGGTGTAAACAAAACACGGATGTTTATCCTGAATTTCATCGCTGTACCAATTCAGGTAAACACTGTAGTTATTGCTCCAGCCGTGTAAATACATCAATAAAGGATACTCTTTTTCTGAATCGTAATTTTTAGGCAAGGAAAATCCATATTCAAGTCGGCCGTAACTGGATTCGAAATAAGAATCAGAAAAGTTTTGTGAAAATGCCGTAAAAAATAAAAACTGAAATATGATAAGCAAAGATATTTTATTGGTTTTCATTGACAGTTTATTTTTTGATAAAGATAATCAAAAAACTTGCTCAAAAATTCGCTGCATTTTGCACTTGACGCATTGTTACTTACCTAAATTTTCGGAACTTTTTATGATTTTCTGAATCTTTTTGTCACTCAGATCTCCTGAATATACAATTAAAGAATACTTAAGAATTCAGGGCCATTCGGTTGAAACAATTATTGGTTCTCTTCCTGGAAATACAACATTCTGCATGCTCTTTTTCTTTCTCAAAATCCATGGTTGCGGATAAGCCGGATTTTCCGGATAATCAACCATTATTATTCCTCCCGACTTATTCTCCATCCCAACCGAACCTGAAATATTAACATACCCCTCCGATTGAACAGCTTCATTTTGTGGCTCTACTTCCCCATCCGGCCCATTAAATTTTACATCATCCGGCAATATCATTCTCACTGAAAAACCACTGTATCCTTTTACATCTTCAGAACCGCCTATCGATAAATTTTCTTCAAGGGCCAGTAAACTGATTTCAAAATCAATTCTTCTGTAATTTTCTTTTTGAGGATAAATTTCAATACTTGTATTCTCCTTCAAATAAGGAATTTTAATCCCATTTTTCAACCAAAGACCTGATTTCCAATCTACTTCGGTTTTTAAAAGTGCAATTCCCTTTTCTTTGGAAATAAATTCCACATCAACAACCTGTTGCTCAAAATCTTTGATTTCCCAACCATCACCAATTCTTTGCCCATCAATCCATATTTGATGCCAAGCCCAAAATACTCCTCTTTGATGTAAATGATCCTCCGGAAAATCCTCGGTAAGAACATTCCCATCTAATCCCCAGAGTGGATGGATATAATTGCAACGTTCATATTTTCCATCTGCATTTTTTGGATTTATCTGATAAAACAGAACTTTTTTACCTCTTTCAGTAATCATTACACCTTCTTCTGTCTCATCAACTCTAAACTGTGCATCTGCGAAAAAACCAATGGTAATTAATCCCAGTAAAATTAAAGCTTCTTTCATTTTAGTAAACAATTGGAATAACATAATAAAATCAAATAAACACATGTGTTACAATAAACACAAACCTGTTCTAAACTTGTACAATTAATTATATCTGGCAGGAGATTTACTCTTCAAATCATTTTACTTAAAAGTCAAAAAACAATTTACATAAGTCAAAAAAGCATTATAAAATAACACGATAATCAGGTAAATTTGCTACATATCAAAACTAAAACTAATTATTACAAGTTTTCAAATTAAACCTATTAAAATGAAATCATTAACACATCCCTTGCTAATTTTAATACTTCTATCGTTGATATTTAGTGAAAATATCATTGGCCAGACACCAAATGAACAACAAACAATCAGGGAAGGTACACGTCAAATTCATCTCGATTTTCATACTTCTGAAAAAATACCGGATATTGGTAAAAAGTTCAGCAAAAAACAGTTTCAGGAAGCTTTAAAAGCGGGTAATGTAAATGCCATTAATATTTTTGCAAAAGGCCATCATAGCTGGAGTTATTATCCAACCAAAGTGGGTATGATGCACCCAAATCTGGACTTCGATTTAATGGGCCAACAAATTGAAGCCTGTCGCGAAATTGGAGTAAAAGTGTTTTTATATTTTACTGTGGGTTGGTCGGCAAACGATGTAGTTATGCACCCCGAGTGGGCACGGCTTGATGAAAACGGCACCAACCCTTACCGCGAAATGAAAAAAACTTTAAAACCGGGAGAGTCGTTTAATGGATGGGAATACCTGGCTCCTGAGGGGCCTTATGCGGACCTGATTATTAAACAATCAGAAGAACTTTTGCAGAATTATGATTTTGATGGTTTTTGGTACGATATCCACTCACCCGAGCTTTTAAACTACAACGAATGGAGTTTGAACGATATGAAGGAGCACGGAATCGATCCGAAAGATAAAGCTGCGGTAATAAAAAGACAAAACGAGAAATATTACGAGTTTTTTAAACGGGCAACCGAGCAAGTAAAAAAATACAAACCGGAAGCAACTGTATATTTTAACGGAACCACAAGAACCTACAACACAGAAAACATAAAACTCTTTAAATACAAGTTTTACGAATTTAATACCAAACACGATTTAGAAGATTTACCAACTGCATGGGGTGGTTACGATATTTTTCCATGGCGCTCAAAATATTTTGCAAACACAGGAAAACAAATAGTAGCCATGAGTGGGAAATTTCATAAAGCCTGGGGTGAATTTGGAGGATTCAAGCATCCTGATGCCATATTGTATGAGGCTGCATCGATGGTGGCCTTTGGTGCCAATGTTAATTTTGGCGACCAGTTGCACCCTTCCGGAGAAATGGATATGGCAACCTATAAAAACATAGGTATTGCCTATGATTATGTTGAAAAAATCGAAGAATTTGGAATTGATGCTTTAAGTATATCGGAAACCGGTTTGTATTTGGGAGAAGACATTGATGCAATAAACGGAACAGCTGAAATGCTGCTCGAACGTCAGGTAAATTTTAATGTGGTTAATACACTGGAAGATTGGTCGGACATTAAAGTCCTAATTATTACGAGTGGTGGTGTATTGGATAAAGATATTCCAAAAATTCAAAAATTTGTAGCCGATGGTGGAAAAGTACTTGCCATGGGTGAAGGCATTTTTAAAGAAGAGAAACCAATTATTGATATTGGAGCGGAATATCTTGGTAAAGCAAATTATGATATTGATTACACCATTGTTAATGATATTATTTCGAAAGATTTGGTAGAATCTCCGTTTTTAAATTATAAAGCTGCATTGCGCGTTCAACCAAATGTGGATGCTGAAGTTTTGGCACGAATTCGCGAGCCTTATTTTTCTCGTACCATTGAACATTATTCTTCTCATAAAAACACACCTTATCAGCTAAAAGACGCTTCCCATCCTGCGGTAATCAGAAACGGCAATATTATTTTTATTGCACACGATCTGGATAAACAATACAAAAAAGAAGGTGCGCGTACCCAACGTGATTTGTTTTATAATGTATTACAATTGTTACGCACTAATCCAATGTTAATAACAGAAATGCCAAGTATGGGAAGGGTGAACCTGTTGCATCAACCCGATAAAAACAGGTATGTGGTTCATCTTCTTTATGCTTCGCCAATTCAACGTGGAACGGTCAGGGTAGTTGAGGATTTGGTACCAATCTTTAATACGCCTGTTACGATTGATTTACCTAAAGAAATAAAATCTGCAAAATTGGTTCCATCGGGCGAAATACTTAAATTGAATAAAAAGGATGGAAAAATACAGGTTACAATACCAGAATTTACATGTCACACGGCAATTGTTTTTGAATACTGATAAAGAATCAAAATAGAATATACAAAATGAAGAATTTAGGATTAATATTTTTACTGTCAACTATTTTAATTGCCCCTGCTTTTTCCCAATCAGAAAAGCTAAATAACTGGAAATATATTTCGGTTGATAATAACCGGGCAAAATGGGGAGATTTTGATGAGCCCGAATGGTTACGTTATTTTGGTGTTGATGCTTTGGATGTGAATAAGGATGGTTACCTTGATATTGTTTCGGGAAGATATTTTTATTTAAACCCGGGTGGAAATATGGAAGGAGAATGGAAACGTTACGACCTGGGTAAAAATGTAGATGCTTATTTGTTCACCGATGTGGATGGCGACAAATATGCCGATGTTATTGCTTTGGCCTTACCAGGTGTTTTTTGGTTTGAGGCAGAAGATAAAACAGGAGAAAAATGGTCGGTTCAAAAAATTGGAGAAATTCCAAGAACAGGCCATGTAAATAGTCAGGGATACAGAGCAGTACAATTATTGGAAGGAACAAAAAAGCAACTTCTTTTTGCGGTAGAAGGTGGAATTCATGCCTGCACCGTACCTAAAAAACCAAAAGAGGAAAGCAACTGGAAGTGGTTTAAAATTATTCCTACCGAATCAGACGAAGGCATTGGAATTGGAGACATTGATGGCGATGGAGATATCGACATTGCCTGTGGCGATATCGATCCCGGACAAAAGGAACATCCGAAACTGGTAAACTGGCACGAAAATCCTGGTTCTGTTTCCGAGGTTTGGAAAAAGCACAGCGTTGGAAGGACCGTACAGGCAGCCGACCGTTTTGAAGTTGCTGATATGGATGGCGATGGTAAAGCTGACATCGTAGTTTCTGAAGAAATGTACCCGGGACTGGAGCCCGAAGCAAGCGTATTTGTATATACCAATCCCGGCGACCCAACCAGGGAAAACTGGGACAGGAAATCGATGGTTACAACCTGGTCTGTCAATAATCTTGATGTTGCCGATTTGGATGATGATGGTGACATGGACATTGTTTCATGCGAGCATAAAGGTTCTGATTATAGGCGATTGATTTTTGAAAACGACGGTAAAGGAAATTTCGAAATGTTCTCGCCCGACAAAGGACGTGAAAGTCACCTTGGCACCCGTCTTTACGACTTGGACGGAGATGGAGATTTGGATATGATAAGCATTGCATGGGACCACCACCAGCATTTACATTTATGGAGAAATGATTATAAAAAATAACAGAATGCCTAAATTCCTGATTGTATCAATTTTTATACTGTCACTTTTTTCGGAGTTTGCGTATGCATCCGGTTCAGAAAAAGAAAATAATCTGAACATTGAAGAAACAGTTTATGAAGGAAAAGCTCATTTTATTATAAAAACAAAATCAATCACCTGGTATTTCGACCTTGAAGGAGGTGGTTTTTCGCGTATGATTGATAAAGACGGAAACGACTGGATTTCGTTTAAGCGCAAACCATGGGGAGAATATCCGGCATCGGCCGCTTCGGCTTTTCGTGGGATTCCAAACCTGGTTTTTAAAGGCGATGACGGAGGTGCCGGGCATCCGGGACACGACAAATGCGAATCAGACGTTAATGGGAATAAAATAATTACCGAATCGAAAAGTGGCCTTTGGAAATGGAGTTGGGAATTTTATGACGATTATGCCGTTATGGAAATATTAAAGACTGATAAAAACAATCCCTATTGGTTTTTATATGAAGGAACTCCGGGTGGAAGTTTTACGCCAGCCAATTACTATTTTGGCACTTCTTCAATTCCTGCCACAACAGAAATTCCGGATTATTACAAAGGTGAAAACATTTACCAGGATTACCAATGGATTTTTTGCGGTGACAAAAATCAAAAAAGAACCTTTTATATGCTCCAGGTAAAAATGGATGATAAAACAGATATGCTGGGTTTTCTGGGGAATACAAAAGAAGGCCTAAACAGCCCAGATGGTATGACAGTTTTTGGATTTGGCCGGGATAAAAATACCAATGCCATGATGACCGGAAACCAAAAATTTATTGTTGGTCTTTATCCTGATAAACTTCTGAAAGAGAAAAAACAAGCAGCTTTTAAAAACTACCTGGAAAAAACTTTTGACATTAATTAAAACAATCAATATCATGAACACTAAAATCTTACCTATACTTTTTATTTCATTGCTGATTTTGGTTTCCTGCAATTCGGCAAAAAAGAAAGAAAACAATACCAATACAGAAACTAAAAATAAATTGTCGTTTGAATCGAGGCAATTGGTTGACGACGCCCGCTGGTGGTGGGCAGTTACCATTGGTGATGTTACCAACGATGGATTACAGGACATCGTTTTTATCGACTTTAACAGTTCGGGAGGTTATCTGGCCTACAAAAAGGGACAAAAAGAAACTGGTTTTTGGGAGGAAGTTCGCATTGCTGATGAGCCGCCAACTGGCGGGACTTTTGCTTCAGGCGATTTGGAAACAGGTGATATGGATAACGACGGCGACGTAGATGTACTGGCAGTCAAACACACTGGAGAATGGGACGATGCAGGCGCTGAAGCCGAACTTTTCTGGTATCAGAATCCGGAATGGAAAGCATACCCTATTGGAACTGTTCCGGATGCGGTAAAAGACCTTAGCCTTGCCGATTTTAATAACGATGGCAAACTCGATTTGGCTGTTTTAACCTTCGACGAAAATACACTTTCCATATTTCAGCAAAACGATGATAAGTCGTTTACAAGAGTACAATTTTTAAATGTAAAAAACCTGCACGAAGGAATGGATGTTGGTGATGTTGACGGCGATGGCGATATTGATATCCTGGCAACCGGATATTGTTTTTACAATCCGGGAAATAATTTAACCCAGGAATGGAAAATTGAATCAATCGATGAAAAATGGCATAACCAAACCGGCGACTGGTCGCAAAATGCTACCAAACATTTTTGTGCCGATTTGGATGGTGATGGCAAAGTAGAAGTATTTATCAGTCACTCTGAGCGAAATGCTTATCCTGTTTCGTGGTACAAACGAACAGAAAATGGATGGGAAGAAAATGTGGTAATCGATTCTTTATCTTCATGCCACACCTTGCAGGTCTTCGATTTTGATTTAGACGGCGACTACGATGTTCTGGCAGGATCAAATGCGCATCGCGCAGTAAATATTGGCAAAACAGAATTCCCGGTATTGATATTTCTTAACGATGGAACCAACCAGAACTGGACTCCTCTGAAAATTGCAGATGGTGGTATTTATAATGGTCGGGTTGCCGATTTTGAAGGAGACGGTGATTTTGATGTTTTCCGTTTACCGGGCCATGAAGCCAAGGATTATTACATGTTGGAAAATAAGATTAAATAATTTGATAGAATTAATTCTGTAAAAGTCACAAAGGGACGGTATTTAACAGCACAGGGTGCAACCCTGTAATATTAAATCATACAGAAAATGAAGGCTGAAAGCCCGACATAACAATAACCTGGGGCATCGTACCGGGACAACAAATAAAAGGAATAATCGACCGCGTATAATCTTGATTGAAAAGCAACAGTACTCGCGGTCGAAATTTATACAAACCTGATAAATGAAAAAATTGATTTTTGCCAATTGATGATTAAAACATGAACAAAAAACTAATCCTGTTTACCTCTCTCGCTATCAATGTAATTTTTATTACATCTGCCGTTATCATTTGGCAAACGAGGGCAAAAATGGAGATGGCAAAAGAAACCAGTGAGAAACCAGTAATGGAAGAAGTAAAAACAAACATTGTAATGCTCGGAAACTCGATTACCTACCAGGGAAACTGGCAGGAAGTATTGGATCGCGATGATGTTTTTAACGGCGGAAAACCGGGCTGGACAACCCAGCAACTTTCATGGGTAATCAAAAATTTCATCATTCCGAAAGAACCTGTGGTTTGTTTTTTTACCGGAGGAATTAATGATTATACCTTAGGTATTCCAACGGAAAGAATTTACCAAAACTGTGTGATGGTAATGGATTCCGTAAAAAATTGCGGAACCCATCCGGTTTGGCAAACTACGCTGTACCAAAGAGGAAATTTAAATACAAACCGCGAAATCGATAAACTCAACAGTAAAATGAAGGCGTTTTGCGAAGAGCGAAATTACGATTTTGTTGATCTCAGGCCATTTCTTTGTAAAGAAGGCGATATTCTTGATGAATATATCCAGAAAGATAATACGCACCTGAAACCTGCAGCTTATCCTGAATGGGCTAAAGCTATTCAACCAATAATTAAAAAATATAATTTATAATATCAGAAATGAAAAAGTCAGTTTTTATCCTTGTAATCCTCACAATTATTTCCAGCTCAAAATTATGTGCAACAAAATTTATCGAATTAAAGATAGTCGATAAAGACTACCTGATGATATATTTTAAAGATGGCGAAGTAACATACCGCGATGATGGAACGGGGCCAAGTGCATATTTAGGACACGCTTTTGCAGATGGTGATGACACATTAAAAGTTTATGGAAATGAATTAAATGTTGAGATTGCTGTATTGAAAAATTCATGGAAAATATTTTCTGAAAATGACAAAAAATACGTTGAAGGACAAAATCCAAAGGCAGTTTACAGAAAATCGAAAAATAATAACACCAATGCAAAATACGAGTATAAACTCGACCATTGGATTTTCTTAAAACTCCCCCACTCTTTGCAGGATGGGAAAACTTATGAATTACAAATCGATCCTAAAACAGAAAGCGATGCAGAATCTGCTTCAATTACATTTGACGTAACACAAAATATGTCAGAAGCAATTCATGTAAATATCAATGGTTATACTCCGAAAAGCCCGGTAAAATCAGCGGATTTATATTTATGGTTAGGAGATGGTGGTCAGCGGGACTATAAAACCTTTGAAGGAAACAAAGTTTGGTTGTATAATGTAGAAACAGGTAAAAAAGAAAAAGCAGGAAAAGTAAAATTCTGGAAAAGTGTCAATACTGACGTTGAAGCTCACAAGAGAAATCTTACTGGGAGCGATGTTTGGAATGTAGATTTTTCTGTTTTTAACAAACCTGGTCAATATCGTTTGGTGGTTGAAGATGTTGGTTGCAGTATGGATTTCGAAATTAAAAATGATATCTATTTTGAACCATACAAAACTTCAGTTCGGGGTTACTATTATATGCGTATTGGAGAGGATCGTATGGACATGATTCCGGTACCACGCAGACCACTTTATATTCCTGAAGAGGATCCCGAAGGTTTTACGATTTACCTCACCGACTTTGATCCATTCGATAAAGAATGGAAAGAAAGACGAGGGGACACCTGGGACGAACCACATTTTAAACCGGCCAAAGAATCTATGTTCTGGAAACGTCGTTTATCGGGTAATCCAACTAACGACAAAGCAGTTGGAGGTCATTCAGATGCAATGGATTGGGACCGACACCTTGCACATGTAAGTAATATTTACGATTTACTGCTACCCTACTTTTTAACCAATGGAAAAGTAAATGAAGATAATCTGGACATTGGTGAATCTGGCAATGGAATTCCGGACTTAATTGATGAAGCCAGAAACGAAGTAGACTTTTTCCTAAGTATTCGCGATGGTGAAGCTTATTCTCAGGGTTTAACCAATCCGGATAAAAGTCATAAAGTAATGTTTCAGGCCGGAGCAACAACCATGGCTGCCTGGGCCAATGCAGCCAATTGTGCAATGATTGCAGAGTGTTTCAGAATCTCCGGACAAAATGATTTAAAGGAGTATTATACTACAGAAGGAATTAAAGCTTTTGAATTTGCATCAAAACAAGAAAATTCTCAACTGGATGATAAACAGGAAATAGGCGATTGTAAAATGCGTGGCCGCGACTTCAAACAAATGGCCGCTGCATATTTGTATAACGTCACCGGTGATACAAAATGGGAAAATATTCTTGCTGCAGAAAGTGTAGTAAAAAATGAAAACTCTAAAATTGATAATAACCGCGACTGGTATCAGATTCACGGAACGGCTGCCTATCTAAATTGTCCCCAAAAAAGGAATTATCCTGATTTGTATGAGAATATGAAAAAAGCAGTTCGAAATCAGGCGATGGAGCACAATGTAAAACACATGGATTTACGTCCATCACGCAGAACTTCGAATAACAATTACTGGCAAACTCCTCATAATCTGCAATTGGTAATTCTTGCACACTTTGTTTCTGAAGATGAAAAAGAAACAGAACTATTTGAAAAAGCAATGTTTTTGGAAGCCGACTGGGGATTAGGAAGAAATCCAACAAATTCGGTTGAGATGACAGGTTTGGGAGAACGCAATATGCTTGGTGTCTATACCACAGGTCGTAATGATGGAACTCCCGGATTACATCCAGGACAGACACCTTATAACAACCTTGATCCATGGGGGAAAAGTCACATTGGTGGAAATCCTCAATGGTTTGTAGAAAAATGTTACCCCGAATGGAAAGCAGGTGGCTGGCCACACCAGGAAGGTTTTTTTAACTGCCGTTATCTATGGGCGAATGGAGAGTTTACTCCCCGCCAAACCATGCGAGGCAAAATGGCTTTATATGGATATTTATATGGAATTAGATAGATAATTTTAAAAACTTTGCGTCTTAGCGACTTTGCGAGAAAAAAAATTATATATGAAAAATACATTCAAAAAAACATGCCTCCTCTTCACAGTTTTAGGACTAATGTACATTAGTGCAGGAGTTCAAGACGAAACCCCTGCCTATAAAAACTCAAAACTCCCCATAGAAGAACGGGTCGCTGACCTGCTTTCAAGAATGACTCTGGAAGAAAAAGCAGCACAAATGATTGCAGCCGACAAGGAGGTGAAAGATTCAGTTTTTATTTCAGAAGATGGTACCATTAGTTTTGGAAACATAAAAAAAGCTTTTCCAAATGGAGTTGGTCAGGTTACCCGGCCAAGCGAAACAAGGGGAGGTCAAAGTCAAACCTCAAGAGAAAACGCTAAACCGCTTACTCCGTATGAAAATGCCGTTTTAACCAATGAATTACAGAAGTATTTTATAGAAAATACAAGGCTGGGAATTCCTGTAATATTTCACGAAGAGTGTTTACATGGCCTGGTAGCAAGTCATGCCACAAGTTTTCCGCACCCAATTGCTATGGCAGGAAGTTTTAATCGTGAACTGGTGGAGAAAGTCTATAAAACCATCGCCAGAGAAACCCGTTTGCGAGGTGGTCATCAGGCACTAACCCCTGTGGTAGATATTGCCCGCGATGCCCGCTGGGGGCGTGTTGAAGAAACTTATGGTGAAGATCCCTATCTAACCGCTCAAATGGGAATTTCGGCCATCCGGGGTTTCCAGGGCTACAATGCCGAAATTAATGATGAACACATTGCTGCAACTTTAAAACACTTTGCTGCACATGGTCAGCCCGAGAATGGAACAAATACTGCCCCTGCAAATTATTCAGAAAGAGTTTTGCGGGAAATTCATTTTTATCCTTTTCGAGAGGTAATTCAAAAAGCAGGGGCAAAAAGTGTAATGACCACTTATCATGAAATCGATGGAGTACCCATTAATGCCAACAATTGGTTGGTTACTGATATTTTAAGAAATGAATGGGAATTTGAAGGATTTGTGGTTTCCGATTATTTCTCGCTGCGCGAAATGCATAAAAGATATGGAATTAATGCTCACCGTGTTGCACGCGATGGAAAGCACGCCGCAGAATTGGCCTTAAACGCCGGAGTAAACATTGAATTACCCAATCCAGATTGCTACAAACACGTGGTTGAATTGGTAAAAGAAGGTACTATCTCGGAAAAAACCATCGACAAATTGGTGGCGGAAATGCTTAAGGTAAAGTTCGAACTTGGATTGTTTGATAATCCTTATACCAATCCGGAAAAAGCACAGGCATTTAGTGGTTCGGAAGAAAACAGAAAATTGGCAAAAGAAATTGCTTTAAATTCAATTGTGCTTCTGGAAAACAAAAATGGCGCTGTTCCAATTGATTTAGGAAAGTTAAAAAACATAGCGGTAATTGGCCCAAATACCGATCGCGAAAATAAAGGCGGTTATTCAGGCGTTCCAAATTATTATACCACCTTGCTCGATGGAATCAAACAAAAAGTAGGCGACAAGGCCACTGTTTCGTATGCCGAAGGTTGCCGGATTACGATTGGTGGAAGCTGGGTGGAAGATAAAATCACCTTCCCAGATCCGGAAGAAGAAAAACAAAAAATAGCCGAAGCAGTTGAAGTGGCTAAAAATGCAGATATAATTGTGTTGGGACTTGGTGGCAACGAACAAACCTCGCGCGAAGCCTGGAACATTTATCATATGGGTGACCGTGCCAGTTTGCAATTGGTTGGGATGCAGGATGAACTAATTAATGCCCTTTCTGAATTGGGAAAACCAATGGTGGCTTTTGTTTATAACGGCCGTCCGTTGGCATTTAACAACTTAATTGAAAAAGCCGATGCTATTTACGAATGCTGGTACCCGGGACAGGAAAACGGTCATGCCTGTGCCGATCTTTTATTTGGAGAGGCAACTCCCGGTGCAAAACTGGCCATATCTTTTCCTCGCTCTGTTGGACATATTCCGGTATACTACAACCACAAACCATCGGCACGACGTGGATATATGAACGATGATGTTACACCCCTTTATCCTTTTGGTTACGGATTAAGCTACGCTTCTTTTGAATTTGATAACCTTCGTATGGAAAAAGAAACCATTGCGAAAGACGAGGTAGTCAAAGTTTTGGTTGATCTCAAAAATACAGGCGATTACGCAGGCGACGAAGTAGTTCAATTGTACATCCGCGATGAACTGAGCGCAGTAACACGCCCCGTAAAAGAGTTAAAAGATTTTGCCAGAGTTACATTAAATCCGGGAGAGACTAAAACGGTAGAACTGCAAATCACTCCGGAGAAATTAAAATTCTGGGACATCAACATGGAATATGTAGTTGAACCAGGCGAGTTTGCAGTGATGGTCGGCAACTCATCAGCCGACAAAGATTTGCAAAGTGTAAAACTTATTGTGAAGTAATTGCCCTGAAAGGGCAATACATTTCAGCCCAGGGTTAGCGACTAAAGGGAGCGCCACCCTGGGTTAGAAAACGAAAAAAAATCGACCGCGAACAAAACAAGATTGAACAACAAAAGATGTTGCGGTCGAAACGAAGATTAATTATAAATAGTAATTAGTGTTAATTAATTAATATACAACAACTTTTTTAGAAGGAATTTTATCGAATGATTGCATATGATAAAACGTTCAGAATACAATAAACTTCAACAACTCGCCGGAGAAATGATGATTGAGGCCGGCATCGTTCTTCGCGAAGATGAAATTGAAAGAATCGCTATAGCCGATTTTGGTCTAAGCGACATTTATAACGAAGGAGGACAAATTCTGACTTTTTTTGAAACCGCAAGAATTGGTACAAAAGTGATTGCGCTACTGCCCAACCAAACCCTGCCTGAGCATTGGCACCCACCGGTTGGCAACGACCCTGGGAAAGAAGAAATCATCCGGGCAATTTCAGGCGAAGTACGTTTTTACATTCCGGGTAAAGGGGAAATAAAAAAAGGATTTATCCCAAATGGGAAAACAGATTGTTACACCATGCGAAACGAAGTCATAATAAAACCGGGAGAACAAATCATTCTTCCGCCGGGAACCAAACACTGGTTTCAGGCAGGGAAAGAGGGAGCGGTTATGTATTCTTTTTCAACTTGTGTAAGAGATGGATTGGATGGATTTACTGATCCGAAAATTGTAAGAGAAACAAAAATTGTGGAAGACAAGTAAGCCCTCCCAACCTTCCGCCGACTGGCGGAGAGGTGAAAAAGTCCCCCTCGGGGGATTTAGGGGGCTGTAGTTATATAAACTAACTCAACCAATATGAACTACTTTCCAAAAAGATACATTATGGTGCTGGGAACATTTATGCTGGCACTGCTGGTACTTATCGACCGGGCATGTATTTCTGTGGCAAAAGATTCGATTACCGGGGACCTCGGTTTAACCGAAAAACAATTTGGATGGGTACTTTCGGTTTTTGCACTGGGTTATGCTTTGTTTCAAACACCTTCGGGAATTTTAGCCGACAAATATGGCCCAAGAAAAATCCTTGCCGCTGTGGTTGGTTTTTGGTCGGTGTTAACAGCTATGACAGGTGCGGTATTTAATTATATTTCCCTGTTGTTAGTACGTTTTATTTTTGGGCTGGGCGAAGCAGGTGCATTCCCCGGAATGGCCCGTGCAATTTACTCCTGGATTCCGGTAAAAGAACGTGGAATTGTTAATGGCATCAACTTCTCCGGCGGCCGGTTGGGAGTGGCTTTTTCTCTGGCTCCAATCGCCTGGTTAATTGACAAAACCGGATGGCGGATAAGTTTTGCTATCCTCGGAGGAATTGGAGTTTTGTTTGCCATTTTATGGTATTTTCTTTTTCGTGATGATCCTTTAAAACACTACGGACTTTCAGAAAAGGAAAAGGAACACATTAAAAACACCCGTCAGCAAAAAAGCAGCGACGAAACTGTTCCTAAACTAGACATAAAATCGATGTTTGCTTCCAAAAATATGTGGTTAACTATGGGGCAGTATTTTGCCAGCAACTTTACCTTTTTCTTTTGTTTAACCTGGTTGTACCCCTATTTGAAAGAACAATACGCCCTCGAAGCAGTCGAAGCCGGTTGGTATTCATCCCTACCCTTAATAGCCGGTGCCGCAGGAAATTGGTTTTCGGGCTTTTTAGTAGATTATCTATACCGCAACTTCGGATTAAAAAAGTCTCGCATATTTCCGGCCGTTATGGGATTTGCTTTGGCTTCGGTAGGTTTGGTGGTAAGTTTATATATGAACAGTGCCTGGGGAGCAGTAATCTTTTTATCGATGGCTGTTTTTGGGGCCGATATGACTTTAAGTCCTTCCTGGTCGCTTTGTGTTGACATTGGAGGAAAAAACTCGGGAGCCGTTTCGGGAACCATGAACATGGCCGGAAACATCGGTTCCTTTGTAACTGCACTGGCATTCCCATATTTAAAAGATTGGTTTGCATCCACTACCCCATTTTTCTTTATAGGTGCAGCATTAAACTTAGTAGCCATTTTTCTTTGGCTAAATATTAAACCTGAAAAAGAGATTTAAATGCAAAAACTCCTCATCCTCATCTTATCCACAATCCTTTTTTCCTGTTCTACAAAAAATGAAACTTATTTTAAAAGTTCATCAAATACAGAATTCAAAATAAATTTTGAAAACGATGAAACCTTAAGGAAATACCTTTCTGAAGGCTTTTTAAGCGAAGGAAATTGCGAACTTAATCCTGCTGAAATTGCCGGTGAAGGTTGTCTCGAAATCAAAACCAATTCAGAATTTAGCGATGGGTTTATTCATGTAAACCAACTGTTTGGCCACTACATAGATTTTTCCAATGCATGCTATTTGTATATGCGTTTGTACATTCCGGAGGAAAGCTGGATTTGTGCTATGAAACTCAATTTCCAGGATGATGTTGGAAACAACGGAGGCTGTAAAGAGGTTTTTAATAATTTCTATGGCCACACCAATCAATGGCTCGATTTTGTGGTGGATTTGCAAGAAATTAAGGACGACTTTCAAAATTGGAAGGGAACGGAAAATACGATGCAAAATAGTTCCAGTTTTTCGTTAAATCCGTACTGCGGCCACCAGGGTAAAAAGTCATCCATTTACATCAGTAAAATCGAATTAACCTCAGAAAAAAAGGAAATGGATTACCACCCTTCTCTGGCTCCGAAAGTCAATATTCAACCCAACATTCCTTTTGAAATGAATTTTGATAATGAACAATATCTAAGAAATATAATGGCGTACCGTGGTTTTGAAAGTACTTTTCAGGCGGTTGAAAATAATATTGGCGGAAATCCAACAACGGCGATTCGAATAAAAGCGAATGCCACCAACAAACATTTTGTGTTTTTACCGGAAATGATAAAAGTTACCGGTAATTCGGTTGATTTCACAAAAGTGGATAGTTTGTATTTCGATTATTATATTCCGGAGGATAGTGGAAATATTTCGCATATGATGTTATTTCTGACCGATGATGAATGGCACGAAATGTACCAGGACCAGAATATTACAGATTCGTTTAAAAAAGGGAAATGGGACAGAAAAAGATTTTGCATAAAAGACTTAAATCTGGAGAAGGTAAAAGGAGAAAAAGAGACGCTTTCAGCAATCGAAGAAATAAGACTTGATGTGATGCCCATTGATGAAAAACGCGATTTTGAAATCTGGATTGACAACTTTGGATGGAAATAACGAATGATAAAATTGAAACCAATGAAAATATATTTTGCAGGATTATTGCTGGGTGGAATTCTTTTAAGTGCCTGTTCCGCAACTCAACAAAACATTTTCCCTGGCAAAGAATGGCAAACCAGCACGCCCGAAGAACAAGGTGTTGACTCAGAAAAAATGAATGCAGCATTGGAATACCTGGCATCAAAATCGAAACACAATCTTAATAAAGAAGTACTGGTTATTCGAAATGGCTACCAGATTTTTGCAGGCGAAAACATAGACAGTACGCATAATATCTGGTCGTGTTCTAAAACCTTTACAAGTATGGTTTTAGGCCTTTTGGTGGATGATGGAAAAATTTCTCTTGATGATAAAGCCGTTAATTACGAACCTCTTTTAAAAGAATTTTATCCCGATGTAACCTTCCGGCATTTTACAACCATGACATCGGGTTACAGCGCCAAAGGAAGAAGCAGGTGGAATGATGAAAATGCAGATTGGAGCTGGACGGTTTATGAACCGGAAGAACCGTTGTTTCCTGCCGGAGAAGCTTATGCTTACTGGGATGAAGCTCAAATGATGTTTGGCCGGGTACTAACCCAAATTCTTCAAAAACAGATGAAAGAATTTTTACAGGAACGGGTAACGGATAAAATAGGTATGGGCGAATGGCAATGGCATCCTGAAAATGATTTAAACGGAATTCCAATAAATAATGGTTGCACTAACGTAATAATCAATGCCAAACAATTTGCCCGCTGGGGATGGTTGTTTTTAAACGAGGGTAACTGGGATGGCGAACAACTTATCAGCAAAGAATATGTAAAAATGGCTACATCGGTGCAGGTTCCGGCTACAGTTCCAATGGGCGACACCGACCGCAAAGAAACGGTTGGCCCGGGATGTTATGGTTTTAACTGGTGGGTAAACGGACAAAAAGCGGATGGAAGGATGAAACTCCCCGGAGCTCCGGAAAGCGTATTTTTTCCTTCGGGTTTAAACAATAATAAATGCCTGTGTATTCCGCAATGGAACATGGTAATTGTGCGCATGGGCGAAGATGGCCATCCCGATGATAAAGATTTGGTTTATGGAACTTTTTTAAAAATGATGAGCGAAGCAATTATAAAATGACTCCGCGAACTTTGCGGTTAAACTCTAAAAAAATGAAAACAACAATCAACCTGATTCTAATCCTCCTTATTTCTTTAAATTCTTTTTCAAAAGAAAAAATCTACTCCTGCGAAAAATGGCAGGTTATCGACCTGGAGTTTGAGGCCAAAATAAAATCCGACAATCCGTTTGCTATTCAGTTTGGTGCTGAACTAATAAGTGAATCCGGAAAAACCATGAATATTCCCGGATTTTACAACGACAACAATATTTGGGTAATTCGTTTTTGCCCACCGGACGAAGGAAACTGGACTTTCAAAACATATTCTAGCGAATCTAAACTTACTGGCTTAACCGGTACAATAAGCGTTTCAGCAAATACCAAACCTGACGAGCACGGACCAATTGTTATCTCAAAAACCGACAAGCAAAAGTTCGAATACGCCGATGGTACTCCCTATTTTTTGCTGGCATTTGAACTTGACTGGCTTTTTGCTTTGGATGTGGAGAACAAAAACGGCATTCCACGAACAGAAGAAATTGTTGGTGAGATTGCCAAAAATGGTTTTAACCAGGTGGTAATGAATGTGTATGCCTATGATGCCATGTGGGGCGATCACGAGAATTTAAAACCAGAGCATAACTTTGCCAAACCCAAAGTTTTCCCTTATGCCGGCACCAATGAGAATCCGGATTATTCAACCTTAAATGTCGACTTTTTTAAACATCTCGACCGGGTTATGAAAGAACTGAATGAACAAGAAGTGATTTCGCATTTAATGATTTACGTGTGGAACAAAAAAGTAAAATGGCCGGAACCTGAGTCAGTAGCTGACAATCTTTACTTTGATTATGTGGTAAAACGTTACCAGGCCTTCCCCAATTTAATATGGGATATTTCGAAAGAAGCACTTGCTTATGGCCGCGATGATATGAATTACATTACCCGTCGAATCGACAGACTCCGAAAAATGGATGGACATGGGCGATTACTTTCAGTACACGATTATGCTTATTGCCGGGCTTTTCCGGGGAAAGTAGATTTTATTTCGATACAAAACTGGAATGCAAATATTTACAATGTGATGAAAGATGTAGTTGAAAGACATAAAAATCAACCCATTTTTAATATCGAACACGGAGGCTACGAACGAACTATGCCGTACTCCACTTTCGATGGTGCATATAACGACGCCGCCGCTTGTCTGGACAGAAATTACAAATGTATTTTTGCAGGTTCATATTCTACCTATTACTGGCAGAATACTTCATGGTACGAAGTGGTTTATAATCCATCGGCCCTGCCGGATGAACAGCAACCCAAATTCAATTGGTATAAAAATCTGACTCAGCTTTTTACCGATTACGATTTCCGTAATTACCAACCGGCTAATGCCTCTCATGCTTATTGTCTTTACAATAATAAAGATACTTACATGTTTTATCTAACCCGTGACATGATTGCACTAAATGGTATGGTTCCGGGTGTTAAAAACAAAATTGTTAAAATTAAATGGTTTAATCCCTTTACCGGAAATTATATCGATGGTGAAAGAACATTTAACGGAGTTTGGATAGGTGTGGATAAACCTAAAGAAGTTAACAGTCCGTTTTGTGTGGCAATTTTAGAAGTTCAAAATTAATTGATTTAATACTATGCATTATTTAAAATTTAAAGTTTTCCTGTTCTTAATTTTTGGAATATTAACCGCCCCAAATGCACAGGTTTTAGACGACACTAATTTTATCCGTGTCGATCAGTTTGGATATATTCCCAATGGTTTTAAGGTAGCCGTTATTGCCAAAGCAATAAATGGTTTTAATGCAAAATCCGGAATTGAACTGGATGCAGAAAAAAAAGTTAAGTTGTGTCTCGCGGAAAATGATTCTGTGGTTTTTAGCGATTTTGCAACTCCATGGAATAAAAGTGTTGTGGATAGTTACTCGGGCGATAAGGGCTGGTGGTTTAACTTTTCAGGATTTTCTGATGAAGGCGAATATTACATCCGGGCATTTAAAACCAATGGCGATTCTGTAAACAGTTATCATTTTAAAATTTCTGAAGATGTGTACACCGAAGTATTGCGGGTGGCCATGAATATGTTTTATTACCAAAGGGTAAATCAGGAAAAAACCGCAGAATACGCATCCGGAGAAAATTGGGTGGATATGGAATGGTACAGCAGAGCTAATCAGGATATTAATGCCAAATATTTATACAACTCAAACACTCGCGATGTTTCGAGAGGTTGGATTGATGCCGGAGATCCCAATAAATATGTAACTTTTGTGGTTCCGGTGGTTCACAATCTACTTACAACATATGGCACTTATCCCGGGTTTTGGGATAGTTTTGATTTAAAAATTCCTGAATCAGACAATTCTGTTCCTGACATTTTGGATGAAATAAAATGGGAAATCGACTGGTTAAAAAACATGCAGGATTTTCCGGGAACCGGTGGTTTGTATATAAAAGCTGGAATTAGAAACGACCACAATTATATTAGTCCGCCAAGCACAGATACCCGTCAACGCTACTATGAGCAAATTTGTCCTTCGGCTTCGGTTATTGGTTCTGGAATGATGGCTCATGCAGCCCTTTATTTTAAAAATCAGCCGGAGTTGGCAGATTATGCCGACGACCTGAAAAAAAGAGCAATTGCCGCCTGGGATTATTATTCGAATGCATCGCAAAAAGATAAGGAGTGCGATGGCGGACAAATTGAGGCCGGAGACGCAGATGGCGCAGGCGGTCATTATGCCAAAGAACACGCTGCCGAAGCAACTTGTGCTGCCGTATATCTATTTGCCTTAACCGGAGAAGAAAAATACAACACTTTTGTAAAAAACAACTATCGCAAAACGCGCCCCTGGGCATCAGGCGACTGGAGTGTTTACCGTACCAACCAGGGGGAAGCTGTGTTATTTTACACAACCCTGCCCAATGCTTATACCAATGTAAAAAATACAATACTTGCTAAAAAAACTTCTTCAGACAAAAGTACCGGTTCTCATTACGAATTAATTGAATCTGATAATTTGTACAGGGCAAAATCGATGTATAACAACTGGGGAACCAACAGTTTAATGTCGGCTCAGGGAAATGATATTATGGATTTTCTTGTTTATGAACTTAAACCTGAACTTCATCTGACCTATGAAGAAAGAGCTCAAAGCATTATCAACTATATGCATGGAATCAATCCTTTTGGAATGACTTATTTATCAAATATGTATATGTATGGTGCCGAATTATGTGCAGATGAAATGTGGCATACCTGGTTTGCACCGGGAACAAAATATGATAATATAGCAGGAAATAATGTAGGCCCGGCGCCCGGATTTTTATCAGGAGGATTTAATTCCCAGACCAGTTCAAATTCGCAGATAAAAATTGGCACACAGACATTTCCCGGGCAGTACACAAAAAATCAGCCCAGCCAAAAAGCTTTTACTGTGGATAATCACTGGGAATATCAGCCCTGGCAATTTAACGAGCCGGCTATTTATTATCAATCCAACTATGTAAAACTGCTGACCAATTTTGTGGCTCGTCAGTTTTCACCAAAGACAAGATATTCGCTTTCAACTTCAGGAGAAAATGGTGAAACAGAGCCGGAAACCGGTTCTTATTTTGAAGGAACAAAAGTAAAGCTTACAGCTTTTGCCCATCCGGGTTACGAATTTAAACAATGGAGCGGAGGTATTTCAGATACCATAAATCCAACCTTTATTACAATGAATTCGGATAAAAATGTTTTAGCTGAGTTTGTAAAACAGGATTCAACAGAATGTTTAATTGGGAATCCGGGATTTGAATCGGGAATATTTAGTTGGATCAATCATAATAATGCAGAGTTAACTGAGGATGCCAACTCCGGATTATGGGCTTTAAAATGCTCGGAAGCAGGAGATTTTATCGACGATGCGTTAATTCCTGTGAGTGACCATAGCTATTTTACTTTTTCTTTTTATTCAAAAAAATCATCGGGAACAGGGCGTGCATTTGTGGGTATCGAATTTTTAGATGAAAACAAAAACAGGATTACGGCAGCACAGTCTCAGAACTTTACCTACGAATACGAGGAAAAGGTTATTGAAAAAGAAATCCCAAATCGAACTGTTTATATCCGGGTTTTTATCAATAAACAAACCGATGACGGTTCCATATTTGTTGATGATTTTTGTTTAAAACTTTGGGAAAATAATCCAAATGCTTTTTTACTTACAGTTGAAAATGGAACAGGTTCGGGGTATTACGAACCTAAAACTCTGGTAACTGTTAACGCGAATCCGCCTGAAGAAGATTATCGATTTTTAAGCTGGATTGGCGATACCGTTTATATGACTAATCCCGGCAGTATGTTTAGCCGCTTTTTAATGCCCGATACCAGTATGACCATTACCGCCAATTATGAATCCACAGTTGGAATTGATGACCTTTTATTAAAAAAATCAAATAAAGTAAAAATTTATCCTAATCCTGCTAATAAATATTTCTATGTTGAGGGGATGAATAAGTTTAATTACAGGATTTTCAATTCTCAAGGTGTAGAAGTACTTTCAGGAAAAAACAATGATTATCAAAAAATTATTACTAAAACTTTACCATCCGGTTTATATTATGTAAGCTTAAAAAGTGTGAATACGGAAGTTATGAATAAACTGATTATTCGTGATTGAAAATTTTCTTAAAGAAAAAAATATATTTGCCTATATGGAAGGGTATGTTTTCGATATACAAAAATTTGCTTTGCACGATGGACCAGGAATTCGAACCGCAGTCTTTTTAAAAGGTTGTGAATTAAAATGTGCCTGGTGTTGTAATCCTGAGTCACAATCTCCTGCACCACAACTTGCTTTTGATTCAGATAAATGTACCAATTGTTTTGATTGTATTGGTGTATGTAATTACAATGTATTCTCTGTTGAAAACAACAAAATACAGGTAGACTTTGAAAAATGCACAAGTTGTGGAGATTGTGTTACCGAATGTGTGCCCGGGGCATTGAAAATTTTTGGTTATAAAACGAGTGCCAAAGAATTAATAAAGGAGGTAGAAAAGGATAAATTATACTTTAAAAATTCCGGTGGAGGATTAACCATTTCAGGAGGTGATCCAGTGTATCAGGCTGAGTTTTCATATGAAATTTTAAAAAAGGCAAAAGAAAGAGGAATCCATACCTGTATTGAAACATCGGGATATTGTAAAACCGAGACTATTTTAAAATTAGCAGAAGTAACCGATATTTTCCTGTTCGATTACAAGCATTTTAAATCATCGGAACATGTACAGCATACTAAAGTGTCCAATGAGCTGATTTTGAAAAACCTTGACGAACTTTGCAAAAAAAGAAAAAACATAATTTTACGCTGTCCAATCATTCCGGGAGTGAACGATAAGCTGCAACATTTTGAGGCAATTGCAGAACTCAGTAATCGGTACGAAACAATAAAGGAAGTAGAAATTATGCCATTTCACGATTGGGGTTTTCATAAGTACGAATTAATAGGAATGGAAAGGCCGGATATTAATACTGCATCGGTTTCGAAAGAGACAAAAAACAAATGGATAAAAAACCTCAGAATTTTAGGTTGTAAAAAGGT
>CAJXZG010000088.1 GCA_913063265.1 uncultured Prolixibacteraceae bacterium
ATCCTGTTTATGTCCAGGAAGCTCTTGTTGATGGCAATTGTCTTCAAATTACAATTTCATATAGTGGAGGATGTGAGGAACATAGCATAGAACTGGCAAGAATGCATCCATGGACCGCAAGCAGCTCTGATATTCCTACTTTCGAAATCAGGCACAATGATAATGGCGATATGTGCGAAGCTCTATTTACTGAGGAATTACGTTACGATCTAACTCCCTTAATCGATGAGGGAATTAAAGAATTTGTTCTAACTTCGAAATTGTACAATGGAGAAATGTATAACAAAATCTTTGAATTGAATTAATATGGCTGTTAGCGATATTCTGCTGTTGGGGAATCCACTTCTTTACAAAATATCGGAACCGGTACATAAAAATGAGCTTAAAGTTCTTCTTCCTAAAATCAAACTAATGTTTGATACTGTGTTCGATTTCAGAAAAAAATATGGAGTTGGCAGGGCAATTGCAGCACCACAAATTGGATTGCTAAAAAGGATTATTTGCCTGAATATTGATAAGCCCGTGGCGATGATTAATCCGGTAATTTCAGAATTAAGTAATGAAATGTTTGAAGTTTGGGATGATTGTATGAGTTTTCCTAATTTACTGGTAAAAGTTAATCGACATGAAAAATTAACCATAACGTTTAGGGATTTAAACTGGGAACTTCAAAGTTGGCATTTATCGGGTGACATGTCAGAGTTGATTCAACACGAATATGACCATTTGGATGGAATTCTGGCTACACAGCGTGCAACCGATAATCAATCTTTCCGCTATAAAAAATAAAAGCTGCCCAAATTGAGCAGCTTTTCACGTCATTTTCACAAAGGTTTAGAGACCGATTAAAATTTATCCAATTTTACTATTACTTGTCTTTCCCCCAACTTCTGCGTTGGAATTTCCTTAAATAGCTATGGCTATTCGCGTCAATTCCGCCTTGAACTTGAAAAAAATACTTCATAATACCCTCAATCAATAAAATTTAAACTGTCTCTTAAAAAATACTGTAAGAAAGTCCTACTGCAAAAGTAAGAGCGGTCTTACCATAAGTATCGTCATAAGAAGGAACCACAGGATCTGTAAAAGTTAAAGTAACATCCTGATAGAATGTGTTTGACACTCCTGCATCCAAAACAAGCTTTTCAGTCATCTTCCACATTACTCCAGCGCCAAGAGTAAAAGATGGATTGCTGTAACTAAAATCGCTTTGATAATTATCCTTCACTTTTTGGTCTCCATAAAGTCCACCGGTGCTTATTGAGAAATTTTCTGATAAATTGAACTGAAGTCCCAAACCAACTTCATAACCCATATCGCTTTCTCTCATTCTTATTTTTGAATCATCAACTCCCTGCCAGCTTGATAAGTCTCTGACATTTGCCCCAAAACCTACCCTGTTATTAAAAAATCCTGTATATGAAAGCTGTGCTTCAAGCCAGTCTATACCTGTATAACCCACCCCAACTGCAAGTAAAGCAGGTATGTCGCTATTAACCGGACTTCCATCAGGGAATAATCCTAAATCATCCACTTTGGTTTTATTGGTTAAGGTCATGTACGTTTTATTTTCATACTTAACCGCAATATTCCAGTCTTCATTAGGTGAAAAGTTGATTCCAAGTATTGGAGTAAATCCTGTACCTGTTTGTTCTGTATCCACTTCTTTATCTCCCAATTGAGCTGCTGTTCCGGATAATGTAGTTGAAATTCCCGTTAGCTGGTCGCCTGCCACTGTATAAGCTCCTTGAATCTGGCTAACATTCATACCATCGATTTGTTCCTGCGGAACTCCCATTAAAATCAGTCCTCCTTCGAGTTGTGCTTTATCTTCCGGAGATATCATCTGAGCTTGTTCCAACTGACTCAAAGTAAAGGAACCTCCACCATTATCAATTATAGGCTGTACAGAACCTGCCCCATAGTATGCCACCGAAGCCATAACACCCAATTCACCTGACGTTTTGGTTAACCATTCCGATGCAGGATTCATGGTTCCGTTAACATCAAGCATTATATTTTTGATACTTCCCTGGTAAACATTTTTTGAAGGTAAAATTCTCACACCGCCATAAACCGAAAGTTTCTCATTTATTTCATAAGTTGCTCCAAGTTGAAATCCCCAAAAAATTGAACTTCCTGTAAAATATAAATCCGCATTATAACCTTGTACATTCATATCAGGACTTATCTGTGCCAAACCTGCCAGGCCGGGCACAACTTTTGAAATTGGTATTTCAAAAGATGGCAATCCTCTTTCAAATTCTGCAGATCCACCACCGGCATTCGGGCCAAAGCCAAATGAAAAGGCCCACTTATTTTTCTTATAAGCCGCATAAGCTGTTGGAAATACCGGTACTGCTACTTTTCCCAGGTAGTTTGGATCGTTGAGCAGTGGATAGCCACAATAAACACTCTTATCCTGAAAAATTGTTTGGCTGTTGAGTGAAAAATGCCAACCGTCTTCCAACTTGGTTAATCCTGCCGGATTATAATAAACTGCATCAATTCCTAATGCTGCATTCCGCGACATCATTCGAATAAATTGAGCACTTTGGTTTGTATTGGTAAGCAAACCGCCTGCAAAAACATAGCTGCCAAGCAAAACAATAGCAAGTGAAAAGATAAGCTTTTTCATAAGATTTGGTTTTTTTAATAATGGTTAATTACATTTCAAAATAATTCTATTTTGGGATATAATTTTTGATTGTAGCTGTTGTTAATGGAAAACAAAATTAAAACTATAAATGTAACTTCAAAGCTTAAATGTTAAACAACTTTAAATGACAGTTTAATTTTGAATTGAAACAAATAAAATCGGGCAACAAAAAACCCGGAAGAAATCTTCCGGGTTTAATATTTTTGTAACTCTTTTAAATATGTATCACTTCGTCGTACGCGGCTGCAGCGGCCTCCATCACAGCTTCACTCATTGTCGGATGCGGATGAATTGTTTTTAACAGTTCGTGCCCTGTAATTTCGAGTTTTTTGGCCACTACCAATTCTGCAATCATTTCAGTCACATTTCCTCCTATCATGTGCGCTCCAAGTAATTCGCCATATTTTGCATCAAAAACCAGTTTTACAAAACCATCTTTTTGACCTGCTGCACTGGCTTTACCACTTGCTGAATAAGGGAATTTTCCTACTTTCACATCATAACCGGCTTCCTTTGCTTTTGCCTCTGTCATACCTACCGATGAAATTTCCGGAATTGTATAAGTACATCCCGGAATATTTCCATAATCGATAGGATCAGGATTTAATCCTGCTATTTTTTCAATACAAACAATTCCTTCGGCCGATGCAACATGTGCCAATGCCGGACCTGCGACAATATCGCCAATTGCATAAATCCCGTCTACATTGGTTTTATAAAATTCATCCACTTTTACCCTGCCGTTTTCTGTGGCTATATTTAACTCTTCCAAACCAATCCCTTCAGTATTTGGGGTAATTCCAACAGCAGAAAGTACAATGTCTGCTTCAACAACTTCTTCTCCTTTTTTAGTTTTAATGGTCACTTTACATTTGTCGCCTGATGTATCAACCTTTTCTACTGATGAACTTGTCATAACCTTCATTTTCATTTTTTTGAAGGAACGCTCCAATTGTTTGGCAACATCAACATCTTCATTAGGAACGGCAGTTGGCATAAATTCGACCAGTGTTACTTTTGTACCTATGGATTGATAAAAGTAAGCAAATTCACTTCCAATTGCTCCGGATCCAACAACAACCATACTTTCCGGCTGTTTGTCAAGTGTTAAAGCCTTTCGGTAACCAATAATTTTCTTTCCATCAATTGGAAGGTTTGGCAATTCTCGCGACCGTGCCCCTGTTGCCAGAATAATATGCTTTGCAGTATAACTTTTCTTTTTTCCTGAATCGTCTGTAACCTCTACTGTATTTTTGGCTGTTAACTTGCCTAAACCAAAAATTGGCTCAACCTTATTCTTTTTGAAAAGAAACTGAATTCCTTTACTCATTCCGTCAGCAACATTCCGGCTACGTTTAACCATAGCACCAAAATCGGCTTTTACCTCACCACTTATGGATACACCATAATCTGAGGCATGTTTGGCATATTCAAAAGCCTGAGCACTTTTTAACAATGATTTGGTTGGAATACAGCCCCAATTTAAACAGATACCACCAAGGTTTTCTTTTTCAACCACGGCTACTTTTAAACCCAGTTGTGCAGCACGAATGGCTGTAACATATCCTCCGGGACCACTCCCAACTACTATTACATCGTAATTCATTTTTATTTTCTTTTATTGATTATTGATTTTTATGCCTATATAACATTTAATATAATGAAAGGTTTCAACAAAGGTAAATCAATTTTGCCTGTCCAACCATCCTGTAGTTTAATGTTATAAAATGCTTATCCCAGATTTTGGAAACCAGAACTTATTTCAAATCGGAAAACAATTTTAAAAGTTCGCCGGCTGCGGCAAAAGAACTCATTTTATCTTTCAGTACCTCATTTTCAAATTCTTCAATTTTGATTTTAATTGCAGAATTATCATAAAAATCGCGTTTTAGTTTTTCCTGAATGGTTTCATGCATCCAATAGGTAGCCTGGCGATTTCTTTTGCTTGAGAAATATCCGTTTGCTTCGGTCAGAATTTTGTATTTTTCGATTTGCTCCCAGATTTCTTTAATACCAGTTTTATTTGCTGCGGAACAGGTTAACACACCAGGTATCCAATCTGATTCTTTTTTGGGAAACAAATGCAAAGCATTGTTATACTGAATTTTTGCAAGCTGAGCTTTTTCAATATTGTTTCCATCTGCTTTATTAATTGCAATAAGATCTGCCATTTCCATAATGCCTCGTTTAATTCCCTGCAATTCGTCCCCGGCACCTGCCAACATTAACAACAGAAAAAAATCTGTCATGGAATGCACTGCAGTTTCGCTTTGCCCTACTCCTACTGTTTCTATAAAAATATGGTTAAATCCAGCAGCTTCACACAGTATTATGGTTTCACGTGTTTTTCGGGCCACACCTCCCAGTGAACCTGCAGAAGGACTCGGTCTGATATAAGCATTTTTATCTCCTGCCAGTTCTTCCATTCTTGTTTTATCGCCAAGAATACTTCCTTTTGTTCTTTCACTGCTTGGATCAATAGCTAATACTGCCAGCTTCCCTCCTCCTTCTGTAATATACTTTCCAAGTGCTTCAATAAATGTACTTTTTCCAACACCCGGGACACCCGTGATTCCAATCCTTACAGAATTACCACTGTACGGAAGACACAGCGAAATAATTTCCTGGGCAATTTGCTGATGTTTGGGATTTGCACTTTCTACCAAAGTTACTGCTTTGCTTAACAGCGTAATGTCGCCTCTTAAAATTCCATCAACATAATCTTTTACCGGTAGCAGGTTTCTTCTTTTATTCAAAAAGCGTTTTACCGATTCATTACTGACTGGTTCAGGCTGAGATATTCCTTCGTTTACTTTTAATCCTTTGTAATCTTTACTGTTTTCCGGATGGTCAAATTTTTCTTTATTGCCCATAAAATTTTATTTGATGCAAAAGTAAAGCAAATCGACAAATAATGTATAAAAAAAGGTGTTGCATAAATTTTTGCAACACCTTCCTTTTATGAATATTTCTGTTATTTAACTTTCGGTACTTATGTTACTCGAAATCCTTAATGTGGTTGTAGGAGTTTTCGGATCGTTTGTTATAACCGTTACAGATTTACTCTGACGACCACGTTTACCCTTGGAATCAAAAGTAACTTTAATAGGTACTGTTTCTCCCGGAGCGATTACTTTTTTAGAAGGAGCAACTGCTGTACATCCACAAGAAGAACGAACTTTTCTAATCATTAGATCAGATTTGCCGTCATTTGTAAGCTCAAAAGTGTAATCTTTCTTTTCACCCTGTTTCATTGCACCAAAATCATAATTCATGGAGTTAAACTTTGCAACCGGTGCATTAGCCAGTTGTTCAGGTGTCAAATGTGAAAAATCTTCCTGAATTGTTGCAGTTACGCCTACCGAACTTTTATAGTCTTTGCTGCCATTCAATGACAGATAAACACGATGTGAAGCAAATCCATAGGTATTGGCTTTTGGAGCATCGTACGTGACATATAACATTCCTCTTCCGTTGGCAGGGATTGTTTGCGGTTCAACCTTTACAGTAAGGTGTGCCGGCACCCTGTGAAAACCAACCTCGATAGGTTCATCTGTATCGTTTACCAACTCTAGTTCTTTGCTTTCTACTGCATTTTCTTTTAACTGAGCAAAAGAAATATGATTTGATACTGCTCTTAAAGTACCTATTTTACGAGGGTATTTTTCAGCCAAAGTTTTTTCACGTTGTTGCACCTGTCCTGTAATCGTTAAAATAACTGTTGGTGTTTCAGCATTACTGCTAACAGTTACTGATTTATTGAAAGAACCGGGACGGTTTTTGGGATTATAACTTACGGTAATTTCTCCACTTCCGTTTGGAGCAATCGGGTCTCTTGTCCATTTCGGTGTTGTACATCCACATGACGCACGAACACTATTTAATATCAACGGAGAATTACCTGTATTTTTAAAAGTAAAAGTTGTTGTCTGAACTCCCGCAGCTTCCATGAATGAACCAAAATTATGATTGGTTTTTTCAAAAGTGATTTTGGATTGAGCCTGAACATAACCAACTGATAAAATGACAATCAGGCTTAAAACAGAAAATGTATTTACGATTCGTTTCATTTTTGTGAAATTTTTTGAATATTATTATCATATGTTTAGAGTTAACAAATTTAGGCAGTTGTAAAGAAAATCGTGTTAACCCAATCCAATAATTTGTTAACGAATTGTTAACTAATCGATTAATCAAAGACAATGTTTAGAATTTGTTCACTGTGCCCAATTCTTGTTTTTCATTGATAATGCTGCAAAATATTCATAAATTTCTGATTTCTTTTTTTGCCAATTTTGCCTTACATAAGCCAGTCTGGAATGACGTTCGGCAAGTAGTTTTTAATACTTGTTTTAAAAAATAAAAACAAAACAGTCTCTAAAAAAATGAGTAGTTTAGCGAAAAATTGAATCATCAATGAAAGGTAAGGCTTTAAATTATATCATTATCCTGGCGGTAATTTCAATTGCCGGAGTTTTTTTGATTCAATTTGGTTTTTTAAAAAGCTCATATAATTTCACTGAGAAAAAATTCAGAGAAAGTACAAGTGTTGCTTTAAAAGAGGTTGTTTGGCAATTGTTACTGGCATGTGGGAACACAAGCAGTTACGACAGTTTGGCTCCGGTTCAGATGGTTACTGGAAACTACTACCAGGTAAATGTTAATTCAGCATTCGACAAAGATCTTTTAAAAAAGCATCTTACCGAAGAGTTTAAAAAACATGAAATCTTTAGCGATTTTGAATTTGCCATTTACAATCCCGAGCAGGAAATAATGGATGAAGGTGTTTTGATTAAAAACGGGGAAGAGTTTCCTTCAAAGTACAAATTTCAAACCAACGACAACTATTCTTACTATTTTGGAATTCATTTTCCGAACCGTGCAACATTTTTTATATCACAGTTATCTATCTGGTATTTTTTAACAGGATTACTGGTTATTATTGTTCTGTTTTTTGGTTATACCTTAATTGTTATAATAAGGCAGAGGCAACTCTCTGAGGTACAAAAAAACTTTATTAATAATCTGACCCACGAATTAAAAACACCCATTTCTTCGATTGCAATTGCAGCAAACGTTTTAAACAACAAGGAAATTTTAAAAACACCTGAAAGACTATTTGCTTATGCAAAAATTATAGAAGAGCAAAATACCAGATTATCAAAAAATGTTGAAAAAGTTCTAAACCTGGCCTCTTTGGAGAAAAACAGGATTCATCTGAATCTCGAAGAGGTCAATCTTCATGAAATTACAGCTGAAATCCTTGAGCAATTTAAGCAAACCGATTTTGGACAAAAAGCTAACATAAAATTATCGGCTATTGACAAAAACTTAATCATATTTACTGACCGTTTTCATTTTTCGAATTTAATGTTGAATATACTGGAAAATGGGGTAAAATATTGTGAACAAAGTCCGGAATTAAAAATTGAAGTTAATCAAAAAGCCAAAATAACTGAACTTTCAATAAGCGATAATGGAATTGGAATTCCGAAAGATCAACGAAAAAAAATATTTACTAAATTTTATCGGGTTCCAACAGGAAATGTGCATAATGTTAAAGGTTTTGGTTTGGGTTTGGATTATGTCCAAAAGATTGTATTGGCACACAAATGGAAAATTAAAGTTGATGAAAATCCTGACGGAGGAAGTATATTTACCATATTTATTAACGGTTAATTATGGATGCTGAAAAAATAAAAATATTATTGGTGGAAGATGATGAAGCATTAAGCTTTATTGTTAAAGACAATTTGGAACAAAACAACTATTCTGTAGAACTTGCTGATGACGGAGAAAAAGCATTGGAACTTTTTGGTAAATCCACAATAGATTTAATTTTACTTGATGTGATGTTGCCTAAACTGGATGGTTTTCAGGTAGCTCAATCTATTCGCAAAAAAAACGAACAGGTACCTATTATTTTTATTACTGCCCGATCGATGACTGAAGACAGAATTGCCGGGCTCACTGTCGGTGGGGATGATTATATTGCCAAACCGTTTAGTATGGAAGAACTGTTGTTAAAAATAAAAATATTTCTGAAACGAAGTGCGGCAATCCCTGCAATCGAAAATGATAATAACAAATCAGTTTCTATTGGAAAATTTGATTTTTATCCGGATGATTTAACCTTATCGATTGACGGAAATTCAAGAACACTGACTTTAAAAGAATCGGAATTGATTAAATATTTTGCCACCCATGCAAACAAAGTTTTGAGCAGAAATGATATTTTGCAAAATATTTGGGGTTCTGATGACTATTTTCTGGGAAGAAGTCTTGATGTTTTTATTTCCAGGCTTCGTAAATATTTTAAGGAAGATCCAAATATAAAAATCACCAATTTACATGGAATTGGTTTTCGTTTTTCAGTAAAAAAAGAGCAATAAGTCATGAGTTTATTACAGTTGGTAATCTTAATTTTAGTTGGCCTGCTTTCGGGAGTGCTGGCCGGTTTTTTTGGAATCGGTGGAGCTATTATTGTAATTCCTGCACTCATTTTTATTTTAGGATTAAGTCAGCACGAAGCACAGGGCACAAGCCTGGCCTTTATGCTTCCACCGGTAGGAATCCTGGCCACATGGAATTACTGGAAAGCCGGACATGTAAACTGGAAGATTGCCCTTGTACTGTCGCTGACATTTGTTGTCGGCGCTTATGTTGGTTCTCATTTCTCTGTAAATATATCGGACAAAATATTAAGACGTATGTTTGGTGTTTTGTTGATTTTTGTTGCTTTAAAACTGATTTTTTCGAAATAAATGGCATCATTGAAATTATCTCTAATTCAATTTTTTGCAAATTATTACAAAAAGATGTTGCATATTTTGGATGGAATAAAAAAAGAACTATTTTTGCAGTCCGAAAAAATTCAGTAGGAAATACATAAAAAATAAATAGAAATGAAAAGAACATTTCAACCATCGAACAGAAAGAGAAAAAATAAACACGGCTTCAGAGAAAGAATGTCAACCGTAAACGGACGTAAAGTTCTTAAAGCTCGTCGTGCAAAAGGAAGAAAAAAATTATCTGTGTCTGACGAACCAAGACACAAAAGATAGTTTATAACTTCACATCTTTTTGCGAAAAGGTAAAGAATCAGATTCTTTACCTTTTCGTGTTTATTAATGTTGGATTTCCACATTCATTTTATCTATATTCGGCGAAAAAGTGTTACAGATGAGTTTTGAAAATAAAATAATTCAGTCGGTACAGCTTTCGGGTTCTTTAAAAACTATTGCCGAAAAAGTATTGAACGGAATACAAATTTCCACAGATGATGCATTAGAATTGTACAACAGCCCAAACCTTGCATTGTTGGGTATTTTGGCCTGTGAAACTAAAAAAAGAATGAGTGGTGATGATGTATATTTTAATCAAAATTTTCATCTCGAACCAACCAATATCTGCATCAATCATTGTAAATTTTGTTCTTACCGTAGAAGAGAAGGACAAAAAGGTGCCTGGGAATGCAGTATTGAAGACATTGTATCTGATGTGGAAAAATATACTTCGAAAGGTGCAACCGAAGTACATATTGTTGGCGGAGTGCATCCCAACCGTGATGTTAATTTTTATGTTGATTTGCTAAATGCAATTAAATCTTCTGCTCCAAAACTTCAGATAAAAGCATTTACCGCGGTAGAGATTGACCAAATGTGCAAGATGGGAAATATCTCAGTGCATGAGGGCTTGTCAAAATTAAAAGCCGCCGGACTGGATTCGATGCCGGGAGGTGGTGCTGAAATTTTTGATGAAAAAATAAGGGCAGAAATATGTCCGGATAAAACAGATTCTACCGGTTGGTTAAAAGTGCACGAAACAGCCCACAAAATGGGAATACCAACCAATGCAACCATGCTTTACGGATTACTTGAGAACTATTCACACAGGGTTGACCATTTAAACCGTCTAAGAGAGTTGCAAAAAGAAACCAAAGGATTTAATGCTTTTATTCCATTAAAATTCAAAAGAGAAAACAATGCCTATTCTTTTGTTCAGGAGTCAAGTTTAATTGAGGATTTGAAAAACTATGCCGTATCCAGGATTTTTCTTGATAATATTCCTCATTTAAAGGCTTATTGGCCAATGATTGGAAAACAGGCAGCACAATTATCACTAAATTTTGGAGTTGATGATTTGGACGGTACAATAGATGATTCGACAAAAATTTATTCAATGGCCGGAGGCGAAGAAAATCCAAAAGCCAGCCGGACTGAATTAATCAACATGATTAAAGAAATGCAACTTATTCCGGTAGAAAGAGATACTTTGTACAACACAATTGAATCATTCTAAGTTATTTTTATTAACTGAAACAAATTTTAAATATCTATCATACTTTTTTTAAATTATTTTTGTTTTTCAATTATACCGTTATTATTTGACCAATGAGTTTAAAAAAATTTCTCACCAGCCGGATATTCTTTCTCAACCTGATTATTGCAATTATTTTGGTGATAGCTCTAGTTGCTTTAACAATGCAAAGATTAAAAAGCTACACACGGCATGGAGAATCATTTCCAACACCAAACCTCGAAGGTCTTTCCTTAAACGAAGTTGAAGAAATAATCAGTCAAAGTAATTTAAACTTTAAGGTTATTGATTCGCTTTATGCCGAAAATGCCTTACCCGGAACAGTGATTGAACAAGTCCCGAATCCGGGCTTTATGGTAAAACAAAATCGGGTTATATTTTTAACCATTATGCCGGTTATGGCAGAAAAAGTAACATTGCCAAAACTAACAGATATCTCATTTCGACAGGCGTTGGGATTGGTTGAAAGTGCCGGATTGGTTTTGGGAAAGATTACTTATGAACCATCGGAATTTAATAACCTGGTGTTAAAAGTTGAGCAGGATACAAGTGAAGTAAGAGAGGGAGATGTTGTACAAAAAGGAAGCAGCCTTAATTTTGTTATCGGTACCAACAGTCGAATTCAGGATATTCCTGTACCTGATTTAACAGGAATGCCTCATTTGGAGGCCGAAGAACTTATTAATTCGTATATGTTAAAAATTGGCAGGGTGCACTGGGATGTAACCATTGTTTCAGCTGAAGATTCTATGGCGGCATTTGTTTGGAAACAAAATCCGGGCACACATATTCGTTTTGTAAGTATGGGTACCAGCCTTGATATGTGGTTAACCACAGATACACTAAAACTTCCGCAACCCGAAATAATTGAGCCACTCCAGGAATGACAGATTATATTGAAGAAATAGAAGAACAGGAAGATGGTGGTTTGTTTGAACATTACCGTTTAACCGTAGATCCCGGTCAATCAGCACTTCGGGTTGATAAATATTTAGCCAATCAGTTAAAAAACACCTCACGCAGCAGGTTGCAGGCTGCTGCCGATGCCGGTTGTGTTTTAGTGAATAATGTAGCGGTAAAGTCGAATTACAAGGTAAAACCCAACGATGAGGTGGTAATTGTAATGGATTATCCCCGGAGAGAGTTAAAAATCATTCCTGAAGATATTCCATTGGATATTGTTTATGAAGACGACCAACTGATAGTGATAAATAAACCTCCCGGTTTGGTTGTTCACCCCGGACATGGAAATTATACCGGGACTTTGGTAAATGCACTCGCTTGGTATTTTAAAGACCTGCCTCTTTTTAACAGCTCTGATCCCCGCCCCGGATTGGTTCACAGAATTGATAAGGATACATCGGGATTACTGGTTGTTGCAAAAACGGAGTTGGCCAAAACCAAACTAGGTGCTCAGTTTTTTAATAAAGAGACAGAACGGAGATACCAGGCTTTGGTATGGGGAAGTGTAAAAGAAGACGAAGGTACAATTGAAGGTAATATCGGGCGCAGCCTGAAAAACAGACAGGTTTTTACTGTTTTCCCTGATGGTGATTTTGGAAAACCTGCAGTCACTCATTACAAAGTACTACGAAGAATTGGATATGTATCTCTGGTCGAATGCAGGTTGGAAACGGGACGAACACATCAGATCAGGGTACACATGAAATATATTAATCACACACTTTTTAACGACTCAAATTACGGTGGAGACAAAATACTAAGAGGTACTACATTCAGTAAATACCGCCAGTTTGTGCAAAATTGTTTTAAAGTGCTTCCACGTCAGGCATTGCATGCGAAAACACTTGGATTTATCCACCCAACCACTAACGAGAAAATGACTTTTAACTCAGAATTACCCGAAGATATGGCTTCGGCAATTGAAAAATGGGAAAACTATATAGCTAACCGAAATGACTAAAAAACCAAATATTGCCGTGATTTCAGGCGGCGACTCATCTGAATTTGTTGTATCAGTAAAAAGTGGTGCAAACGTTTTTAAAGCCATTGACAATGAAAAATTTAATCCCTGGCTTGTTCAGATGAAAAAAGAAGAATGGATTGTATTGCAAAATGAAAAGAAAATTGCTGATATTGACAAATCCGACTTTAGCTTTGTATATCAAAATCAAAAAATTGAATTTGATTTTGCATACATAACAATTCATGGTACACCCGGTGAAGATGGAATTTTACAGGGTTATTTTGAGATGTTGGAAATCCCCTACTCAACTTGCGATGTGCATGCTTCATCTCTTACTTTTAACAAGTGGTTTTGCAACAACTACCTGAAAAGTTTCGATATTAAAATGGCTCGGTCGCTGAAAATCCTTAGAGGACAAAAGTTTAATTCTGAGGAGATAGCAGAAGAACTCGGATTGCCTTTATTTGTAAAACCCAATTCCGGAGGATCGAGCTTTGGTATTACCAAAGTAAAAAAATTGGATGAAATTGAAACGGCAGTTTTAAAAGCCCTTGAAGAAAGTGAAGAGGCTTTGATTGAAGAATTTATTGATGGAAAAGAATTCACATGCGGACTGGTAAAAGTAAATAACAAAAAAATAGTTTTCCCGGTCACAGAAGTTCTTCCTAAAAATGAATTTTTCGATTTTGATGCTAAATATACACCCGGAGCTACAGAAGAAATTACTCCTGCAAGATTACCAAAAGAACTTTTTGAAGAGTGCCAGCAAATAAGCTCAAGAGTTTATGACCTGTGCAAATGCGATGGTATTGTACGTGTCGATTACATCCTGAAAAATAATACCTTCTATTTCCTTGAAATAAACACAACCCCGGGAATGACTGCGACAAGTTTTATTCCCCAACAAATTGATGCAATGGGCTCTTCATTAAAAAACATTATTTCGATGATAATTGAAGACAAATTAGCTTTGTGAAAACTATTAACAATTGTGAATAGCCCGGGTTAAAAACTTCAATAAATTAATCAACTCCCTACCTGTTAAAATTAGTATTATTGCAATTCGTTTTCCCAGTCAAGTGATTTGGAAATAATATTATTCTATCAAAATGGCCGAAAATAGAAACAAAAAAAACCAGTTTAATATTGAGCAAATTAATGCTCAATATGGAAAATTACCGCCTCAGGCTGTTGAAGTAGAAGAGGCAGTACTGGGAGCATTAATGCTTGAAAGAGATGCGTACGTAACCGTTGCCGACTATATCGACACACATAGTTTTTATAAAGAAGAGCATCAAAAGATTTTTGAAGCCATTAAGAAACTTTCCACCAACGAAAAACCGGTTGACCTTTTAATGGTGACCCAGGAATTAAAAGACCGTGAACAATTGGAAGAAATTGGCGGCCCGGCCTATATTACCCAGTTAACCCGCCGGGTTGCATCGGCTGCACATATCGAATTTCATGCACGTATTATTGCACAGAAATTTATTCAACGGGAATTGATTCGTGTGTCTACTGAAATCCAGTCAAAATCGTACGATGATACTTTGGATGTGGATGAACTGATCAATTTTTCAGAATCATCCCTTTTTAAAATTGCTCAAGGAAATATCAAAAAAGAAACGGTTCCTATAAAACCTGTGCTGAACGAAGCTATAGTACAAATTGAAAAAGCTAAAAACCAAAAAGAAGGTTTAAGCGGTGTTCCTTCCGGCTTTACTGCGCTGGACAGAATTACTTCAGGTTGGCAAAAAACTGACCTTGTAATTATTGCAGCACGCCCATCGATGGGAAAAACGGCCTTTGTACTTTCCATGGCCCGGGAAATGGCAGTTGCACACACGCAGGGAGTAGCAGTTTTTTCCCTTGAGATGTCATCGGTTCAGTTGGTTACACGTTTAATTTCAGCAGAGACAGAATTAGGCGGACAAAAACTAAAATCGGGCAGGTTGGAAGACTGGGAATGGGAACACCTGAACCGTAAAATATCAAGTCTCGATAAAGCGCCAATTTTTATTGATGATACTCCTGCTTTGTCAATTTTTGAATTCAGGGCAAAATGCCGAAGGTTAAAAATGCAATACAATATTGATTGTGTTATAGTCGACTATTTGCAGTTAATGACAGCCGGAACCGATAACCGTGGAAGTCGTGAACAGGAAGTAAGTACAATTTCGCGCTCCTTAAAAGCAATTGCAAAAGAGTTAGATATTCCGATTTTGGCACTTTCACAGTTGAACCGTTCTGTGGAATCGCGTGAGGGAAAACGACCACAACTTTCCGATCTTCGTGAATCCGGTGCAATTGAGCAGGATGCAGATATCGTATTATTTATTCACCGTCCTGAGTATTATGGAATTACTGAAGATGAATCGGGAAATTCATTATTGGGGGTTGCAGAAATTATTATTGCTAAACACCGTAATGGTGCTACCGGTGATGTTCATCTTGCATTTAAAAAAGAGCTGGCGAAATTCTCCGATATGGAAAACCAGTTTAATCCCGGTTTTAATACGCCGCAAACATTTAGTTCAAAAATGAACGATGAAGAAGATGGTTTGTCGGGTGAAGGCATATCCAATAACAATGATTTTGATAAACAAAAAACATCCACATCAGATGCACCGTTCTAATTTCTGAACAATTCGATTTTTAAGTTGTACTATTTTAGATGGATAGATTTTGAGATTTGAGTAGTGTGACAAAACATATTTTTATATCTTTTTGCAAAAATTTATCGCGGTTATTTTCTATGAAATTGAAATTATTCATATCAATAGTTATCCTGCTTTTATCATTTCAGGCCAAAAGTATTTCTCTGCTTATTCCGATGGATGACGCCCAAAAAAATCATTTAAAAGCCTATGGAATTGCTTTCTGGGTACTCGAAAATGATATTGAAGTTAAATGGCTACTGAATTACAGAGGTGGTAGTTTTCTTATTCAATATGCAAACGAAATTGAGAACGAGTGCGTAATTCGTGGGGTTTCTGTTGAATCAATTACTGACACAGAAGCTGCTGCAATTTTAGACGGAATTGCCCAACCCGATGTTAACCAGGATGCCGTAGCAATGAACAAAGCCCCGAAAATTGCTGTTTATTCACCATCGAACAAACAACCCTGGGACGATGCCGTAACTCTGGTTCTGACTTATGCAGAAATTAATTACGATGTAATTTATGACGAAGAAATATTAAACGGTGATTTAACTGAATACGATTGGCTTCATCTCCATCATGAAGATTTTACAGGACAGTTTGGTAAGTTTTGGAGAGTATATCAAAATGCACCATGGTACCAGCAGGATGTGGCAATTAACAGGGCATTGGCACAAAAACTGGGTTTTATGAAAGTATCTGAAATGAAATCTTTTGTTGCCCGTGAAATTTCGAAATATGTTGTAAACGGAGGTTTTCTTTTTGCAATGTGTGCTGCAACCGACACCTATGACATATCACTGGCCGCTGTTGGAATAGACATTTGTGAATCCATGTTTGATGGTGATCCGGCAGATAAGCATGCACATGAACACCTCGACTTTTCAAATACATTCGCTTTTGAAAACTTTGTATTAAACATGGACCCTTATGTCTACGAATTCTCAAATATCGATGTAACCAACACAAGAAAAGTAGTAAGAGAAAACGACTATTTTACACTGTTTGATTTCTCTGCAAAGTGGGATCCAATTCCTACCATGTTATGCCAGAACCACAGAAACCT
The DNA here is from genome assembly GCA_913063265.1 of uncultured Prolixibacteraceae bacterium. GTDB lineage: Bacteria > Bacteroidota > Bacteroidia > Bacteroidales > Prolixibacteraceae > Draconibacterium. The sequence continues at coordinate 16,635 of CAJXZG010000088.1, forward strand.
GATAAAAGGTTTTATGGGACAAACTACGGCCTACAGAAAAGATGTTCTTAAATCAAGCAGTCTTATCATGGGAGAGAATAAAGCGGCTAATGAAGCACGATATATTCATGGAGAACAGGGCAAAGGATTCTGGACTTTTTACGGAGGGCACGATCCTGAAGATTATCGTCATCTGGTCGGTGATCCACCAACAGATTTGAGTTTGTTTCCAAATTCTCCGGGTTACCGCTTAATTCTAAACAATGTACTTTTCCCGGCAGCTAAAAAGAAAAAAAGGAAAACCTAGTCGGAAACCACAAAAGTTTTTTCAAAATTTATAAACTCTCCTTTATCCGTCATTCCGCAAATTGATATGATAAATTCGCCTTCTGAATCGCTTGTATAAAATGTAATTTCTTTGGAATTTATACTATCTAAACTAATATTGTCCTGCCAATGCAATAAAGTCCGCAGATCGGGAATTCTGTCTGCTTCCGGATTTTGTATTGGTTTAAAACTTTGCATTTTATTACTCACCGGATAAATTAGCCGTACCATATTTGAAAGCTGTTGAACCTGGTTAAAATTATTCTCTCTTGTTTTTACAGAAACAATTCCATCTAATGTTTTATCACGATAGTAATAAACCTTTGGCACAACACTGATTTCACTTACCAGGTTATGATCCAGTGAAGCCAACTCATTCAATCCGGGGTAAAATACACCATCTACAAAAACCATCGGATTATCGCCCAGTTTAAAATTTGTTTCGGGATTGGTTAAATACAGCTGTTGCCTGCCTTTTCTGTTTGAAAAGTGAACCGTTGGAATTAATTCATAAAAATATTCTGCCAATGAATCCAATTGATTATAATCCCTCAATTTGACAGTTTGATAGGGTTCCCCAAAGAAATCGGCTCCCTCTTCTTCATTTTCGACAATTGCTTCAATTACATTTTTTTGGTTAAAACGATTCCTTAACTGAGATTTTATATATCTGTCTTTTAAATACAACGCCGTCTTTTTTCCAAACGATGGAATTTCAGTTTCACGAGCGTCATTCATTCCGTTCTCAAACGGATCGTTCAATCTGACCAGGTAATCATCCGTTGGTAATTGAAGTACCAAATCCATTTCACCAACTTTAGGTTCCAGTAAAAAATTAAAATCACCTTTCTCATTGGTTTGTGCATATTTCAAATCAACAAACTCACCGGGAAACGACATTATTATTTCCTTATCAGCTACGGAAGCTGAACCCGATTTACTGACAAGCCTCCCACTAAACAACACACCTTTATAATCAGGCAAATAAATTATATCCTGAACATTGCCAGGGTTAACCGGAAAATCCTGTTTGGTTAAATTCAATATTTGTTCCGGTTCTTTTTGCCGCACTGAAACTGAAAGGTGTGCAGAATTAAATTCAAGATTTTCATTATCCAGGTTTAAAACGACCTTTTCACGGGTGCGATATTCTGATTTTGATAAACCTAATTCAAATGTATTTGACTGATCACTTCCGGAAATCATATAAGTCGTATCCACTGCATCTTCAGTAAAGTCGGAGTTAGGATTAAAAACCAAAACCTTTGATTTAGAATAACTGCTTTCGCCAAAGTTTTTCATCCAGTTTGTATAAACCATAATCGCACAAATACCTGTCGATAAAGTATCAGGAACAGAAACAGAACAATGACCAACACCTTCTTTTAGTATAAGCTTTTTTCTGACCAAAGAGGTATTACTTTTATCAATAAACTCCACAAATGCAAGGTTACTAATCTGTTTACCCGGTAAGTCTTTTTGATTGGAAACATAAACAGATAACCATAACGTTTCACCGGGAAAAAGACATTTTTCGCTGAGATGAATTTGCATGTCCTCCTTTGGAAGTATCTTATTCTGACTTTTTGAAGTAATTGCTATCAAAACCAAAATAATATATAATCCTGCTATTTTAATTTTCCCTGTCATTCTTTTCTATCTACCAAAAATCGGGTTTAATGTTTGTTCCATATTCCCTGCAATCACTGCAAAAAGCACTTCTTGCCCAAAATCCTGAGGTAAAATAATGTAAAGTTTCATCGCTTACATATAAACATGATTCGTATCGGTTTACATTGACAATCTCATGCTCACCTTTTTCAATAAAAATTCTCTTTTTATCTACTTCCGCTGCATAAAAATATCCAAGTGCCTTTTCATTTGTATTACAACAGGTAATATTTCCAAAAATCGAAACCGGTACCTTATCATACAATGAGCCGGCATCCTGATTGATTTCTCTGATACCCTTCCAGAAATCGTACATTTCCTTATTTAGAGTATATTGTTTTACTTCTATCGAATACCGAATAAATAATTTATCTTCGCCCGGCCTGATTCGTTGCAGCATAAATTTTTTTACTTCGCTGTCTGACTGGTTTTCAACAGATTTTACCAGTATTTTTTGTGTATTCTGAGTTACCCAGCAATATTTTTTTTCATCTGGCACTTTAACAAATGTTTCGTAAGGCATTCCTTTTCCATCAAGTGCTGTAATGGCATTGGGCATCATTACTTCCCAGGTTTCACTGATATCCCATTTATAGTATGCTGCATTGTTTTCCAAATCGTCTCCATCCACATAAATATTGAGGCCAATTTCATCAATCACCTCATTATCAACAAAAACAGTTTCAGATTCTTCCTCCCAGTAAACCTCTTTTATCTCAGGTTTTGAAGGCATTAAAACAGGTGATGATTCATACTCTTTATCAAAAGCATCAATTATTGAAAGCTGGTAAATCCTTCCGGCAACAGCTTTTAAAGTTTCATCCAAACTTTTATATACTCCAGGCTCAACTTCGGTTAAAACAAAAGTGTTGTTGTGGTCATCAGAAATGGTAACATATGCACCCGATTCATTTACATAGTTTACCATCGTGTCAATAGGTACAGATCTGCTCAGTTTAACTTCGAAAGAACCCGGTTCATCGGTAATGAATCCCTCAACCACTAAAATCTTTTCAGAATCAGATTTATCTAAAACAGGTTTAAACGGATCGATACAGCCGCTCAACAATGCTACCATGAACAGGGTTGATAAGAATAAATGATATTTAATAAATCTGTTCTTCATTAAAACCTAAAATTATATGTAATGGTTGGTATTGCTGTGGCAAAAACCGACAACCTGTACCCTTCATAAAAATTCCCGTTACTTTTAAAAAACACAGAATAAGCATTTCTTCTCGCGGTAACATTGTACACCGAAAAAGTAAGTGAGCTGTCGAATTTTCTGTTGGCTTTCAAACTTCCTTCAATTGTAGCTGAAACGTCAATTCTAAAATAATCGGGAATACGGTATTGGTTAAACTTTGAATAATGTAAAATTACCTGTTCTCCCAGTTGGTATTTAGCCACCGGATAGGTTATAGGCCTTCCGGTAGAATAGTTCAAGGTTGAGGAAAGAATAATTCTTCGTGACGCTTTCAGGTTGGCAAAAACATTCAGGTTATGTGGTTTGTCGTAACTGGCCGGAAAATATTCACCACCATTAACCTGCTCCGACTCAAAAGGAGAATCAGACTTAACAAAAGTACGTGCGTAAGTGTAATTCATCCATCCGCTTAATCTTCCTTCATTCTTTTTTAATGAGAATTCAACTCCGTAAGATTTTCCTTTTCCGTTAAGAATTTCTGTTTCAATATGGTCGTTTAAAACCAAACTGGCCCCGGGTTTATATTCTTTTAAATTGTCGATTCTTTTATAAAATCCCTCGACAGAAGTTTCATATTCGCCATTATTAAAACTTTTAAAGATCCCCGTTGAAAGCTGGTGCCCCAATTGTGGCAGTAAAAACTCATCGCTTAATTTCCATGTATCGGTTGGTGAAATCGCTGTTGAGTTGGTTAAAATATGAATGTACTGCGAGGTTCGGTTATACGCTAATTTTAATGAACTTGAACTGCTAAGCAGAAAGTTCGTGGAAATTCTGAATTCAGGATTAAAATAGCTTTGTTTTAAATTGTACTTACTATCAACAATCGTATCAGTTATATTGTCTTCTGTGATTGGTTTACCGGGTGCATAAACGAACCTGCTTCCGTTTCCCAAAGATAAAAAGCCGGATAAGCGGAAACCTGTTTCCACAACCACGCGTGGAGTAACTGAAAATTCTATTCCTGCAAATGCCCCATATTCCATTCCATATTCATTATCGCTTATAAAAGGAATAATTCTTGACTCCTCCGGAACATTCAATCTTCCCGGATTAATATCGTACCAATTCACATCAGCACCAAAATTCAAAATTAGTCCATTGTGGTTTTTATACTCATTAAAGTTTTTTAATCCATAATTCTGAACCTCGTGAGTCATATTAAACGAGCGGCTAATGTCCTTTTCACTTGAAATATCATAAGCAAAAAAGCTGTTAAAACCCGATAATTCCGTTCTCCAGTTAGCGTTATACAGATGTTCGTATTGAGCAGTAAATACCCGGTTTTGATAATTATAAAGTGTATCGCTGTGAAGACTGTACTTATCGTTACTGGTATAGAAACCTACTTTCAGTTTATCTTTATGACTTAATTCGAAATTAAGTTTTCCCTGAATATCATAAAACGAAACCTGGCTGTTATACAAATCGGGGATTTTAATTAAATCAAGAATATAATCGGAATACGTGCTTCTTGCACTTACAAAAAAAGATGAGTTTTTTAACATTGGTCCTTCCAGCATAGCTTTTAGCGAAAGCGGACTGATTCCGCCTACCCCACTAATTTTTCTGCTGTTTCCGTCCTTCGTATTAATCTCGTACACAGAAGATATTCTTCCGCCATATTTTGACGGGATACTACCCTTGAATAAAATGGCTTCTTTTACTACATCGGAGCTTATAGCAGAAAAATTGCCAAAAAAATGTGATGGATAGTATAAGGGAGCATTATCTATTAAAATCAGGTTCTGGTCTGTTTTTCCTCCTCTTACATTAAAACCTGCCGCTCCTTCCCCCACAGTTTGCACTCCGGGCATCATAAGTGTTGTTTTCATTACGTCAGGTTCACCCAGCAAAGCCGGTAAAGATTTTATGGTCTGTGCATCCATTCTTTCCACACCTGAACGCACCTGGGCAACTGTTTCCTGCTGATTGCCAAAAATATCCACATCACCAATTACTTGTATCTGAGTCTCCAATTCAACATCCAGTTTACCATCGGAATAGATATTTATCATTCTTTGAGTAGGTTTCATCCCAATACTACTAAACTGAATGGTATGATTTCCTTGTTTGAGTTTAATTTCAAACTCTCCCCTGCTGTTTGTTGAAACGCCCTTATTTGTGCCGGCTATAATAACATTTCCGTCAACAACCGGAGTTTTATAATCAAATGTTTTTACCGTACCTCTTAATATTGCTTCGTTATTTCCTGATTTCCCCGGAATTCCAATGGTGATAATTTCAAATTCCTGTTTTCTCAAATCGTCCAGACTTTTATCAATAACTGATTTGTTTTCGGAATCAACCGGGATTTGTTCGCTACCGGAAAAATCTTTTTGAATTTCAGAACCGGGAAATAAATAAACTTTGTTCTCCTCCAAATAAAATCCAAGCATTGTTTGATTTGAAATTTCCTTCAGGCATTCTCCAATTGGAGTTTCTTTAAAATCAACAGACACCTCTTTCCCTTCGATTGTTTTGTTTTCGAAATAGAATTTAAAAATCCCGGATTGTTCAATTATTGAAATAAAATCTGAAAGTGCTATACCGGAGTAGTTAGCAGATATAAGATTTTCCTTTTCCTGGCCCACGACCTGAAGCCCTGAGAGACATACAAAAAAGAACAATAATATAATTTTAAGGGAATTAGTCATTTATTTCAGGGGTGGTACGGTTAATGGTATCGAAGTAAGAAAAAACCGGAATCACATCTTCCGGAGTTTGTTTTTTGAATTTTATTTTTTCCCGGCGCATAAATTTTTTTATCTCCTGTTTTCTATCGCCAAACAATTTCAAAAACTCAGAATATGTTTTAAATTCTATTATAATCCCATTTATATCTGCGTAAAGTTTTGGGGCAAAAATATATTCACCGGTATAATATGTACTTACCCTGTTGTTGACATCTTTTCGATAGAAGATGTAATAATTACTTTCACCGGCATAAGCATGATAATAAATTTCTTTATTTAAACTGTTTTTTAGACGATTGTAGTTAAATGTAAACAACTTTCCGGTTGATTGATCATAAATTTCAAAACTCTCTAAAAAGGATTTATTCAGGGTATATGCCCTGGTTTTATCATTAAGTTTTTTTAATACAATAATATTGTTGTTGTGAATATCATAACGTATCGAAATGTTTTCATATTTTTTCCCACGAAATATTATGTTTC
>CAJXZG010000089.1 GCA_913063265.1 uncultured Prolixibacteraceae bacterium
AAAACTTAAGGTTGAAATTGACTATCATGCTTATCAACAAAATTGGAATAAGGTTATTGAATTGAGTGATGAATTGGACGAATACGACCGGATGGTTAACTTTCATTTTAACAGGGCATTATTAAATACTGGTCAGGTTCTGGACAGGATTTTTGAATATCAGCAAAAACTGGGGACTTTGGCTTTATTTCTTGATGTTCCGTTTACGGCAGAAATAACACTGCCAAACAGTGATCTTTATTTTGATCTGGGAAATATTGATGAATCACAGCGGTATGCATTTGAATCTGAAACTTTAATGAAAAACAGTCCCCGGGTTTTAAAAAGGCTCATTTTAAACTGTATAATTATGGATAAAATGGAAGCAGCCTTGACATATATAAATATTCTTGAATCCAATCCTCTTGAAAGAAACTGGGCTGAAAAATATCGTAAACTGGTAGAGAACAGTCAGCTTGCAGCAGAAGATGATTTAATTCAACAGAAAAGAAACGAACTGAGCAAAGCAGAAGGAATGTTAGTTACACCTCCGCTAAAATTACTTCAGCAACTTGAAAAAAATCCGCAAAATATAAAAGCGATTGAGTATTTAATTGCCATTGATTTGATGGAACATGACTTGGCATCGTTGAAAGAAGATATTAAATATTTAACACAATTAAATTACTCTAAACTTCCTTTATCGGTTGAAGAAGCAATAATTCTGTTTCTTTCTCAAAACAAACAAAGTGAATTTTTAAATAGTTTCAGAATATCAAGTTCAACGGTAAATAGATTCAGGGAATTTGCCAAACTATCAAAAGAAAGTAAGGGAGACAGAGAAAAGGCTAAAATTGCCACGAAGGCTTTTGAAAAAACTTACTGGTATTATGCTTTGTTTGTTAGTCCCCGGGTTACAAACCTGAAACTGGAAACTACACCTGTTGACACAAATTACTGATTTATAAATTCTTTGAAAATGAATTCAAAAATTAAATCACATATAATTTTACTTGCCCTTTCAGTTTTGATACTACATGCCTGTAATACTAAAAAACCCGAAGATTGGACAGAAATTAACAGGTATCCAAAGCTATTTCCGGAATATACAGAATTGACCATTCCGGCTAATATTGCTCCTCTAAATTTTACAATTTTGGAACCTGCCGAGAAATATATGGTAAACGTTTCCTCTGAAAATGGGAAAGCAATTCAGGTTTCAGGAACAAAGCCTTCTATTCAGATTGATGTATCGAAATGGAAAAAACTGTTAGAAATGAATAAAGGCAAGGGTCTGGAAATTGAAATTTATTTAAAAATAGAGGGCAATTGGTCGAAGTTCAAAACCATAAAACACCATATTTCAAAAGATGAAATTGACAGTTACCTTACCTATCGGTTGATAAATTCGGCCTATGTATTGTGGTTTGAAATGGGGCTTTATCAAAGGAATCTGGAAAATTTTGAAGAAAGCCCGATTATACAAAACAAATCAATTTCGGGAGCTTGCGTTAATTGTCACTCGATGAGTAAAAATAATCCCGATAAATTTATGTTTCACATTCGTTCCAAGTTTTCGGGAACATTAATTTATAATGAAGGTGAACTTGAAAAAGTTGAAACAAAAACCGATTATACTCTGGCATCAGCGGCATACGGAGCCTGGAATCCAAACGGACGCCATATTGCTTTTTCAGTAAATAAAATCAACCAGAATTTTTATGTTTTTAAAGACCAAAGTAACGAGGTAAGCGATAAATACTCTGATTTGGTGGTTTACGATACAAAAACAAAAACACTAACTACAACTCCTGAAGTATCAACACGAAGCCGTGAAAATCTTCCCGAGTGGTCGGCTGATGGAAAGTATATATATTACATAAGTGCTGACGAAGCTGTAGATGATTCAGCGAGGTTAATTACAAAATACAGTTTAATGGGTATTCCGTATGATCCTGAAAATGACATTTGGGGCAGTGTTGATACATTAATTTCCTCAAACCAAACAGGTAAAAGTATTACCTTTCCAAGAGCTTCACCCGATGGGCGTTTTCTTGCATTTTGCCAGACCAGTTATGGATATTTTACCATACATCATAAAGAAAGCGATTTAGGTATCCTTGATTTGGAATCAGGTAAATACAGGATTGCCGATGAAATTAACAGCGATGAAACGGACAGCTACCATTCATGGTCGACAAATGGCAGGTGGATGATTTTTAGCAGCCGCAGAATTGATGGTATTCATACCCGGACTTTTATTACTCATTTGAATAAAGATGGAACTTTTAGCAAACCATTTGTTCTGCCACAAAAGGATCCGAATAAATACAACAATTATTTGCTGAATTACAACCGTCCAGAGTTAATGACCGGAAAAATTAATGTTTCGCCGCAAAAAATCAGGGATGCGGTCAGAGAAGATGCAATTCCGGTCACTTTCGATCCAAATGTTAACATTGATGCACTTTCCGGAGCCAGTAAAATAAAACAATAATATTTCGATACTATTTTTTTATCAGTTTCGATTTGCTGATAATATTCTTGTCATCGCTGATAATTACCAGGTATAAACCTCCGGTTAAATCATCAATCTTTAAATTAACAATTTTATTCTCGGATTGAATTTCCTTTATCGATTTTCCAACGGAATTAATTATCGAGATATTGTATTTTTTTGTTTCAACACCAGGCAAAACAATACTTACATTACTGGTTGCCGGATTAGGATAGATATTTAATTGATTTAATTCTTTTTCAGTAGTGTTGGTTACAGGAGCTAATTTCCCCTGAAACCAGTTGAGGTTAAATTCACCTCTTCTTACATAATTGCGTAATGTATATCTTCCTTTTGGTAAATACAATTTTGTTTCAATTGTTTGCCACGATTGCCAGCCACCAGTGTAAGGTATCGCAAGAGTATCGACAGCAGTAAATGATTTATTTTCTCCAATTTGAACAAAAATTTCGCTGTTGCTTCTTTCTGATGCAATTCTGAAATCCAATCTGTAAAAACCTTCTTCAGGAACATCAACCAAGTAATCAAGATAATCTCCCGGATTTGCATAACCCATGTTGTACCCACCACCTGCATCGCTGCAGTTTTCACGAACAAATCCATTGTTAAAATGGAAATCCTCTGCCTGAATTCGTACAGGAAATTTGAATCTTGCTGGTAGCCGGTTTGCTACATCAAGGTTGGCAAACCTTTCCAGGTTCTGTTCCGAACTTGAAATAGTATTTCCGCGGTACGTAAGTTTAACAATTCCCCTGTAAAAAGCCTCTTCTTCCAACTCAATAATAAGTTGTTTCTGATTTTCTTCGCTTTTTAAAACAGAGGATATTTCAAAGGGAGTATTGTTTATGGTTACTTTAAAATCTGATATATTTATTTCGTTATTGTCATTAGTAATAATTTTATTCAAGGATAAATAAATATATTTTCCATCAGACGATGTTTCTGCAGTCAGGTGATTAAATGAAACACTATCGGTATGAACAGGATTATAAAATTTAAAATAATTCAGATTTGAGCCTCCTTTTTCAAATGCGAACCGTATTTTTTGAGTTCCTTTTTCAAGTATTACATTTTTAAATGTGGATGTTCTCCATGCCTGCCATCCCGAAGTTCCCGGTAGTGTGAACAATTCGCTTGCAACACTTTCTCCTGATAACATGTAAGCTTTTGAACCGTTTGTTCCTGATGCAGAACGAATGTCAACAGAATAAGCAGCTGTTGAATCTACTTCGATCGTGTATTCCATCCATTCACCATCAGCAGTCCATCCAACAGAATAACCATTGCTGGTTTTGTCTGAACAATTCTCAATATCAACTCCGTCATTTCTGTATCCCCATCCCGAATTCCATGCTGTATATTCATCTGTTGCACCGCTGTAGTTAGCAGTATCCTGGTCGTAATAAGCATAACCATTTCGCCCTAAATTATAATCAGCAGCAAATATGGTATCTTCAGTTTTATAAACTTTAAACGGAATTGTTTGGGTTGAAAAAGGCTGACGCATCATCGCATCTATCACATCTTTTTGAACTTTACAGTTTTCCAAACGATGGTTTTCGGCAAATTTCATTACAGCCTGAAAAGCTTCCTCTTCGCCAGGGTGAGGTGCTTTACCATCCCAATAACGAATTAATTGTTCGTAATCTTCATTTATCTCAACATTTAATACATTATTTATAGATGGTTTTTTAACCGGCCACCACGACCAGCCGATTCGCTTTGATTCTGCCAGTTTAATAGCATTGGTAAACCAGGTATTTGAATTTTCACCGGTTTCGCCCAACCACAATGGAACGTTTCTGTTATTTCGTAAATTGATAACCCAATCGAATGAGTCATCGTTATTGTACGACCAGTAGTGATGAAAACTCAAAGCCAGATTATCATCCCAGATTGCCGGTAATCCGCTAAAGTCGTTGGCAAACCAGTTTCCCTCAATAAATATTAAATGGTTATTATCAACTTCTCGAATTGCAGCGGTAATTTCTTTATGCAAATCCCATAATGGTTTGTTGCCGCTTCCCAAATCCCAGTTGGTTTCATTAATTAAATCGTAACCTCCCATCCAGGGGGCATCGCTGTACCTTTCGGCCAGTTTTCTCCATAAAGCAATTAACTTGTCTTTATTCTCGCGGCTTTCCCATAAAGAGGGTTTTGAAGGGTCGTAGTCTGAAATATCCGCATTTTTTCCCTGACCACCAGGTGCTCCATGCATATCTAAAACCAGATACATCTCGTTATCTGAGCACCAGTCAAGTAACGAATCAATCATTTCAAAACCTTTGTTAAGCCATGTGATTTCACCCTGAATCGGTTCCTCTTCAATGGGTGGGGTAAACCATTTGTAATGCATGGCTACACGAACACTGTTAAATCCCCACGATTTCATTGAATCAACATCAATTCTTCTGAAATGTGAATCAAGCCAGGTTTTAAAAAATGTATCAGTTTTTTCAACTCCAATCGTTGCTTCCAGCTTTGCTCTGAATTCATGCTGCGTACCGGCAATGCCTGCTGTTTGCATCATGTATCCTTCCATAAGCATCCAGTTACCGGTGCCAATCCCTTTTAAAATAACTTCATTGCCCGAGCCATCATATATGTATTTTCCATCACGATGAAGAAATCCCTGGGCAAATATTATTTGTGAAAAAAGAGTGAGAAGAAGCGTAAAAAAGAATGATTTTGATAATGTCATTTTATTTCAAAATTTGAAAAATGTATTTCTGCCTAAGGGTCGCAAAAATAGTATTTTCATCCAATTGAAATTATTTCTTCAGAAAAATAGCCACTTGCCAGTAATCATGAATTTAAACAGAATTGTAATTAAACCTTTGAAAAGACCTTATTTTCATTAGTTTCTGGAAATCATAAGTTTTTTAACTAGCTGTTGATTGTCTGTAGTTTTTATCCGAACTAAATAAATACCATCCACCATGTTGTTAAGTTCCAGCATTTTTTCATTAACAGGTATTTGATATTTTTTGACCAAAACTTCTTTGCCAACAATATTTGTAATTCTGATCTCCTTGATTTCCTGGTTTTTCAATTTGACTGTTATCCGATTTTGTTTAACCGGATTTGGAAAAATACTCAAATCGGCTGTGGAGATATTTGAGTCGTTAGAAGTTTGATTGCTATATGCCGGTTGGTAATCAAAGCTCTGACTGTAACTTTGGCTGAAGGTGAATAAAAATAGAAATATAAGTATTAATTGTTTCATGCTTTGTTTTTCTTTGAAACATCAAATAACGTGCCTCGATTTAAAAGACAAGGTTATTTTTTAAAAGTTGCAAAGCTGCATTTAAATCTTCAGGAGTGTCAATTCCAATGCTTTGATATGTTGTAACAGCAGTTTTTATTCTATACCCGTTTTCCAGCCAACGAAGTTGTTCCAACGATTCAGCGCTTTCAAGGCTTGTTTGTTTAAGTTTTGAAATTTCCTGAAGCACCTCTTTTTTATATGCATACATTCCAATATGTGCCCAAAAATCATGTTTTGTTAGCCACTCAGATTTTTCGTTTCCTCTTAAAAACGGAATTGGGGAACGACTGAAATACATTGCATTTTGTTGATTATCCGTAACTACTTTTGGTCGGTTTGGATTGAATATCTCTTCATTATCATTTACCTTTTTAATTAATGTTGCAATGTCAGCATCTGAATCAAAACAGGATTTCAGTAATTCAATTTGTTCAGGTTTTATGAAAGGTTCATCTCCCTGAACATTAATCACAACATCGAAATTTATTTTACCTGAAAGTTTTTGAGCTGCTTCAGCACATCGGTCGGTTCCGCTCTGGTGCGTGGATAAAGTTTTTATGGCTTTCCCGCCAAATTCTTCAACAGTTTTATATATCCTGTCGTCATCTGTAGCAACCCAAACCTCATTCACCGCTTTTGCCACATTTTCATATACCCACTGAATCATAGGTTTCTTGTGAATTAAAGCCAAAGGTTTTCCGGGGAAACGTGTTGATTGATATCTGGCTGGGATTATTCCGATAAAATTCATGATTTTATTAATTAATGTTTGACAAAGATATAAATTGATAATCAAGAACAGTTGTTAAATTATCTTACTATTCCGGTTCAGATTTCAATAAAAAAAGTTAATAATATTTCATTCGAATATTTACTGATGAAAAATTGTAAATTTGCATTTTTGAAAAGAGGTATGTACAGTTTGGAAACATGCCTGTAATAAATACAAAAAATCTTTTCAGGATTTTTCTTGATTTAGAAAGAGGAACCCAGACTTTTATTATGGATGTACAGGGAATAAAACAGAGATTTGAAATCATAGGAAATTCGGCCATGCTAAACCGTGCAATTGAGGTTGCGGTTCAGGTGGCTCCGACAGATTTATCGGTTCTGATTACGGGAGAAAGCGGAACGGGTAAAGAAATTTTTCCACAAATAATTCATCAGTATTCGAGCAGAAAACATGGGAAATACATTGCAGTTAACTGTGGTGCGATTCCGGAGGGAACAATCGATTCTGAACTTTTTGGGCATGAAAAAGGAGCTTTTACAGGAGCACTTGCCGACAGAAAAGGTTATTTTCATGAAGCGGATGGAGGTACCATTTTTTTGGATGAAATTGGAGAATTGCCCTTGTCTACTCAGGTTCGATTATTAAGGGTATTGGAAACCGGGGAGTTTATAAAAGTAGGTTCCTCAAAAATGATAAAAACCAACGTTAGGGTAATTGCAGCAACAAACGTAAATCTCCCCGAGGCCATTGAAGAAGGAAAATTCAGGGAAGATTTATATTATCGTTTAAATACCGTACCAATTATAATTTCTCCTTTAAGAGACCGTCCCGAAGATATTAGTTTATTGTTTCGTAAGTTTGCCCGCGATTTTGCTGAAAAGTACAGGATGCCTCCGGTAATTCTCGATGAACAGGCACGAAATGTTTTGATTAATTTTAATTGGCCGGGAAATGTACGACAATTAAAAAATATTACGGAGCAAATTTCAATCATTGAAAAAGACAGGGACATAAGTGCCGATATTTTGCGTACTTATCTGCCTTCGGATGGATCCAAAAACCTGCCGGCAATTTTCTCAAAAGCTCAAGACAGCTCATTTTCAAATGAAAGGGAGATTTTGTACAAAGTATTGTTTGACATGAAACGTGATATGACTGAACTTAAAAAACTCGTTCACGATATACTGGAAAACAAGGATGTTCAGGTTACCGGCGATCAGGCCCGGGTAATCCGTAATCTGTACAATGATGATTCGGGTGGCTATGTTTCACCTGATCCCGTATCAAACCGTATTCACATTGAATCGGTTGAGAAAGACAACATTCAGGATACCGAAGAGTTTGTTGAAGAGTCTCTTTCTTTGGAAGAAAAAGAAATTGAACTGATAAAAAAAGCATTGGAAAAACATAACGGTAAACGCAAATATGCAGCACAGGAATTAGGGATTTCTGAACGTACTTTGTACCGTAAAATAAAGGAGTATGATATTAAGGGGTAAAAAAATGTTCAAAAGAATTTTCTTGTTTACAGGTTTTATTGCTGCCATATCTTTCGCAATGCCTTCGTGTAAAGTATCATATTCTTTCACCGGTGCAAACTTGTCTCCGGCTGTAAAAACTTACACGGTTTATTATTTTCCAAATCGTGCCAGATTAATTAATCCAACTTTAAGCCAGACTTTTACTGAAGAGTTAAAAGAAAAGCTTCAAAGACAAACATCGCTTGACGAATTACAGGAAAGTGGTGATCTGGAATTTGAAGGACAAATTACTGGATACGATTTACGGCCCATGTCGATTCAAAAGGATGATTTGTCGGCTCAAACAAGGTTAACCATTACAATAAAATTAAAGTATACAAACAGTATATCGCCTGAAGAGAATTTCGAAAGAAACTTTTCGGCGTACGACGATTTTGATAGCAGTATTGATATAAGCAGTATCGAAGATGAATTATCAGCCGATATTGTTAGAAAACTTACAGAAGATATTTTTAATGCAACAATAGCAAACTGGTAAAAAATGAATGTGGAAAAATTTTACAATTTACTTGGGAATCAGCACTTATTAACATCTGATACGGTTAAAGATTTAAAAAAAATTACTGAGGATTATCCGTGGTTTCAGTTAGGGTGGATGTTGTATCTGAAAAATTTGAAAGAGACAGGATCTGCTGATTTTGATAAAGAACTAAAAAAGGGTGCTGTTCAGGTAAATGATCGTAGATTGCTTTATAACTTTTTGAGTGCAGAGATTGTAAAAAAGGGTCAAAAATCAGAATTGGTTGAGGAAATTGAAAAAGAAAACAGAAAGGGTGGAAACAGAGGAAAAGCAAATCCTTTAATCGATAAATTTTTGTCTTCATCTCCTGGAAAAATTGAAAGGAAATCTGACGATGTTGATTCAAAAGCAGGCAATGGATTAGATGTGACAGAAAAGTCTGATGCAGTAAATGATGACATGATAACTGAAACATTAGCAGTTATTTACACTCAGCAAAAGAATTATAACAAGGCAGTAGATGCGTACGAAAAATTAAGTTTGAAATATCCGGAAAAAAGTATTTACTTTGCAAGCCGAATTAAAGAAATAGAAAAATTAAAAAACACTAATCAATAGTAAAATGTACACATTAATAACTGTCTTAATATTTATTGTTTGCGTCCTTTTGGTTTTAATCGTTTTGGTGCAAAATTCAAAAGGTGGCGGATTGGCAAGTAACTTTCAATCATCTGGCCAGATTATGGGTGTTAGAAAAACTGCTGATTTTCTTGAAAAAGCTACCTGGAGTTTAGCAGGCGCACTCTTATTTTTATGTATTGTTGGTTCTGCTTTTATTCCTCGTGGAGAAGCAGGTATTGAAGAATCACGTGTTCGGGATCAAATCGAAACAGCGGTTGATCCAACACAGGTACCTACATTCCCAACGTCTGTGCCGACTGAAAACGATTCAGCTCAATAGAAAGCATAAATAATTATAAAATATTTAAAGCCATTCGAATTTCGGATGGCTTTTGTTGTTCTGGACTTTACTTTAGAACACACCAAATCGAATTGATAGGTTTTCGTGCTCTATAATAATCGGTACTTTAATGGTTGCAATTGATGTAAGTTTAGATTCGGTATTACCACTTACTTCAATTGTAAAATAATTGTTTGGACTTACATCCATATTACTAATCAAAGGAGTTAATACTTTGTCCAGATTTAGACTCAGAGAACCTTCAGCCAGGCTTGATTCATTAATATTCAATTCAATGGTTTCCTGCATTTTGAATTGATTTGGTTCTGTTGAAGAATAGCCCCAACGTAAAACCAGGTTTGAAACATTAGCTGTTTTATCTGGTAATGTAATATTTAAAATTGCACCGGTACCTTGTTTTACACCTAAAACATTAACCGGACAATTTTTTACATTATCCTTTTTCCCCAGACAAAAATTGGCTCTGCCGGAAAACATGTACACGCTTTTAAGATTAATGTCAATTTCATTCGAAGTTAACGGAACTATTAACTCAATAGTTGCTTCAGTTTGGAGAACATCATCAGTTTTGTTGCAAGCAAAAACAGGCAGGATGAACACTCCAATCCATATTAGTTTCCTGATTTTCATGGCTTTACATTTTATGTGTTTGAACTTGAAATGGTAAATCAGGTTAACCGGTTCAATGAGTATTTAAATACTTTTTCGTATTTTTTTTGATTTTGTTTCATTTTTTCATAATTATTTCTTGATTGTCTTTAAAAAAGGAAGTTCAAATTTTACATTTTTATGAATACCGGTGGTCGCGTCCTCTTCAGTTTGGCTGAGGAATTTGCGAAAAATACACTTAAATATCCATAACGAAATCGCATACCTGGTTTTGAGGCAATGATTTTTATGAACTTTGTTGCGGGGAACTTCAATAATAAGATTTCTATTCTGTACTATATTCATCAAAATAATTAGGAATTCCGCTGCCCTCTGTCAGCCTGTCATAATTCCTGTCATTGAGTCTAAGTGCCAGTTATTGAGCGACTTGGGTTTTTTGATTTAAGTGCAGTGTTTTAGACAGGTGTAATTTTGTCTTTGTTTAACTGCAATCCGACATGAATAAGGCGTTGGCACAGAATGTGTAAATCCACCAACGTCGATTTTTAAATAATGTTTAACTAAAAATAATAAAACAATGGCAGATTTAAAAGGTAAGATTCTGGCGGGCAAAATCCTTGTTCAACCCAAGGAAGCCGAAGAAAAAACAGTAAGCGGAATTATTATTCCCGATTCAGCAAAAGAAAAACCGCAAGTGGGTACAATTGTATTGGTTGGTGCTTCAAAAGCAGATGAACCAATGGAAGTAAAAGCTGGAGATGTTGTTTTCTATGGAAAGTATTCAGGCACTGAGTTGAACATCGATGGAGAAGATTATCTGTTAATGTCACAAAGTGATGTGATGTACATTTTGTAATCAAATTAAAATCAAAAAAGAAATAAAGATGGCTAAAGAAATTAAATTCGACATTGAAGCAAGAGATATGTTGAAAAGTGGTGTTGACCAGTTGGCTGACGCTGTAAAAGTTACATTAGGACCAAAAGGTCGTAACGTTGTTATTGAGAAAAAGTTTGGTGCGCCACAAATTACAAAAGATGGTGTAACTGTAGCAAAAGAGATTGAATTAAGCGATGCTTATGAGAACCTAGGTGCGCAAATGGTAAAAGAAGTTGCTTCTAAAACCGGTGACGATGCTGGTGACGGAACAACTACTGCCACTGTTTTAGCACAGTCGATTGTTAATGTTGGTTTGAAAAACGTAACTGCAGGTGCAAATCCAATGGATTTAAAACGTGGTATCGACAAAGCCGTTGGGGCCGTTGTAAAAAGTATTGCGGAGCAGGCTCAAACTATTGGTGACGACTATGCAAAAATCGAATCGGTTGCAAAAATTTCTGCAAATAACGATTCAGTAATTGGTGCTTTAATTGCTGAGGCAATGAAAAAAGTACATAAAGAAGGTGTTATCACAATCGAAGAATCTAAAGGTACTGATACTTATGTTGACGTTGTTGAAGGTATGCAATTCGACCGTGGTTATTTATCTCCTTACTTTGTAACCGATGCTGAAAAAATGACGGCTGATTTGGAAAGCCCGTATATTCTTATTCACGATAAGAAAATCAGTACAATGAAAGATCTTCTTCCTGTTTTGGAAGCTACTGCTCAAACAGGAAAACCATTGATGATTATTGCTGAAGATGTTGATGGTGAAGCTTTGGCTACTTTGGTTGTTAACCGTTTGCGTGGTTCATTAAAAGTATGTGCTGTGAAAGCTCCCGGATTTGGTGACCGCAGAAAAGAAATGTTGGAAGACATTGCAATTCTTACAGGTGGTACAGTAATTACCGAAGAAAAAGGTATGAAACTTGAACAGGCTACAATTGATATGTTGGGTCAGGCTGAAAAAATTGCTGTTGACAAGGAAAATACAACAATTGTAAACGGAGGTGGAGAACAAGATGCAATTGCTGCCCGTGTGAACCAGATTAAAATGCAAATGGAAACTACCACTTCTGACTATGATAAAGAAAAACTACAGGAGCGTTTGGCGAAATTAGCAGGTGGTGTTGCTGTTATCTATGTTGGTGCTGCTTCAGAAGTTGAAATGAAAGAGAAAAAAGACCGTGTTGACGATGCATTGCATGCAACTCGTGCAGCTGTTGAAGAAGGAATTGTTCCTGGTGGTGGTGTAGCTTATATGCGCGCTATTGATGCTTTATCAAAAGTAAAAGGTGACAATGAAGATGAAACTACAGGTGTGGAAATCGTTAAACGTGCGATTGAAGAGCCACTGCGTCAGATTGTGGCAAATGCCGGTAAAGAAGGTGCTGTTGTTGTGCAAAAAATAAAAGAAGGTAAAGCTGACTTTGGTTACAATGCCCGTACCGATGAGTACCAGAATTTATATGAAGCTGGCGTAATTGATCCTGCAAAAGTAACTCGTGTTGCTTTGGAAAATGCTGCTTCTATTGCTGGTATGTTTTTAACTACCGAAACTGTAATTGTTGAGGAGAAAGAAGATACACCTCCAATGCCTCCAATGGGCGGTGGCGGTATGCCAGGTGGAATGGGTGGAATGATGTAATCAAAACCACAATATTTCAAAAGCTCTTTTCCGGAAGGAAAAGGGCTTTTTTTATGCTTAAAAATCTGAGTTTTGTCAATCCCTGTTTTTTAACATCTGTTTTTAAATTTTAATGTATTGATATTTAGCAGTTTGATGCTTTCGTGTTTGTGTTGAAAATTGTTGTTATTTCATTTTAAAGAATTATACCTTTGAAGTAAAATTGTAAGTTTAAAAGTATGAATACAGATATAAACGAATTTATTGCAGGTTTGGAGAAAAGAACTCCCGGTGAAACTGAATTTCATCAGGCTGTTGAAGAAGTAATTATTTCTGTTTGGGATTTTTTCATTCGAAATCCAAGATATCAAAAAGCAAAAATTCTTGAGCGAATGGTTGAACCTGAGCGTGTCATCATGTTTCGTGTTCCCTGGGTTGATGACAGCGGCGAAGTGCAAATTAACAGAGGGTATCGGGTTGAATTTAACTCAGCTTTAGGGCCTTATAAAGGTGGTTTGCGTTTTCACGCCAGTGTAACATTAAGTATTTTGAAGTTTTTAGGTTTTGAGCAAACATTTAAAAATAGCCTTACCACACTTCCAATGGGAGGAGGTAAAGGTGGCTCTGATTTTAGCCCTAAAGGAAAATCAGACGGTGAAATCATGAGATTCTGTCAATCTTTTATGACAGAACTTTATCGCCACATTGGACCAAATACAGATGTTCCCGCCGGTGATATCGGTGTTGGGGGTAGAGAAATTGGTTTTCTGTTTGGCCAGTATAAAAGAATCAAAAATGAATTTACCGGTGTATTAACTGGTAAAGGTCTGGGTTGGGGTGGTAGTTTAATTCGCCCCGAAGCAACCGGATTTGGCTCGGTTTATTTTGCCCAACATATGCTGCAGCGCATAGGAAAAGATATTGAAGGACAAAATTTTTCAGTTTCAGGCTTTGGTAATGTGGCCTGGGGGACTATTTTAAAAGTGAATGAACTCGGAGGGAAGGTAATAACTATTTCAGGCCCCGATGGATATATCCTGGATAACGATGGTATAAAAGGTGATAAAGTTGATTATTTGTTGGAATTACGTGCTAGCAATAACGATATTGTAGAACCTTATGCACACGAATTTGGTGCTAAGTTTGTTGCTGACAAACACCCCTGGGAGGTGCCTGTAGATGCAGCAATTCCATGTGCTACAGAAAATGAATTAAATCTTGATGATGCAAAGGAACTGGTAAAAAATGGCTGCAAATTGGTAGCCGAAGCATCAAACATGGGATGTACAGCAGAAGCAGTGGGTTATCTTTCTGAAAACCTTGATTATGCTCCCGGTAAAGCGGTGAATGCGGGAGGTGTTGCTGTTTCCGGATTGGAAATGTCACAAAACAACATGCGTATTAACTGGACCCGGGAAGAGGTGGATATGCGTCTCCGCAATATTATGAAAGAGATACACGAAACTTGTGTTAATTACGGGAAAAACGGGAAAAAAGTTGATTATGTGAAAGGTGCAAATGTAGGCGGTTTTGTTAAGGTGGCAGACGCTATGCTTGCACAGGGAATTGTATAAAATCAGTATAAATACCCCTGATCTTGTTTTACGAATTATCCTGATATACAGTAAAAACTTAATGGTTTGTTAAAGTAAAATTGTATTTCAGGATAAATTCGTTTTATACATTTGTCGAAATTTTTTTGACATGCTGATTGATACACATTCACATATTTATTCGGAAGATTTTAATGACGATATTGAAGAAGTATTGCAAAATGCATACAACAATAATGTAAAAAAAATAGTTCTTCCAAATATCGATTCCGGCTCTATAAAACGACTGCTGGATTTAAGTAATTCATACCCGCATGTCTGCTATCCGTTGATGGGTCTTCATCCTACTTCAGTATCCGATGATTACAAAGAAGAGTTGTCATTGGTAGAATATTGGTTAGAGAAAAACAAGTTTTACGGCATTGGAGAAATTGGTATAGACCTATATTGGGATAGGAAATACATAGAGGAACAAAAAGACGCTTTCAGGTATCAGATAAAACTGGCAAAAACCAAAAAATTGCCAATTGTAATACATGTTCGAAATTCGTTTGATGAAGTTTATGAGATTGTAAAACAAGAACAGGATGGATCCCTTAAAGGTATTTTTCATTGTTTTACAGGTAATACAGAAGAGGCTCAAAAAATAGTTGATTTAGGTTTTTTAATTGGAATTGGTGGAGTTGTAACCTTTAAAAACAGCAACTTAAGAGAAGTACTTAAAAATGTAAAACTAAGTGATTTGGTACTTGAAACTGATGCTCCGTATTTAGCTCCTGTTCCAAAACGAGGAAAACGAAATGAAAGTTCATACCTGGTTTATGTTGCGCAGCAATTGTCTGATATCTATCAGGTTCCGATCAAAGAAATTGCCGAAATTACCACTTCAAATTCACGTAAATTATTTCAAATTTGATAAATTGCAGCCAAATAAAACCATTATCAATGGCAGCAAAAACAATTCGTGAAACCTCAATCCTGATAATCTATACCGGAGGAACAATCGGGATGGTTCAACGTCTTGAACCACGTACTCTTGCGCCGGTTAAATTTGACAAGATTTTAAAAGAAGTACCTGAACTTAAAAAGTTTGACTATAATATTCAAACCATAACCTTTGATCCTGCACTTGATTCGTCGAACATTACACCTGCGATTTGGGTAAAAATTGCACAAACAATTAAAGATAATTATAACGATTTTGACGGGTTTGTGGTTTTGCACGGGACCGATACTATGGCATACACAGCCTCGGCTCTGAGTTACATGTTTGAAAACCTGGATAAACCAATTATTTTAACCGGTTCTCAGTTACCTATTGGCACAATTAGAACAGATGGAAAAGAAAACCTAATTACATCCGTAGAAATTGCTGCGGCAAAGGAAAATGGGAAGAGTAAAGTTCCGGAAGTTTGTATTTATTTCGATTTTCAGCTTTACAGGGGAAATCGAACAGTAAAAAGAGATTCTGAACAGTTTAGTGCTTTTCAATCTGTTAATTATCCTGTATTGGCAACTGCCGGAGTTGATATAAAGTACAGCTCTGAATTTATTTATAAACCCGGAAACAAAGGAATTCTAAAAGTAAACACAAATTTTAATGACAATGTTGTGATTTTAAAATTGTTTCCCGGAATAAGTGAACGCGTTTTTAAAGCAGTATTGGACATTCCCGGATTAAAGGGTGTTGTTCTTGAAACTTTTGGTTCGGGAAATATTCCTACGGCACAAAGTTTGATAGACTGTATAAAAGGTGCAATTAAAAAAGGAATTGTGATTCTGAATATTACACAATGTGAAGGGGGCAGGGTTAATATGGGGCAGTATGAAACTAGTTTGGAATTGTTAAAAGCAGGAGTTGTATCAGGGAAAGACATGACCACAGAAGCTGCCATTACAAAACTGATGTTTTTGTTAGGACAGCCCCTGACAGATAAGGAAATTAAAATGTATCTTAATAAGAGTTTAAGAGGGGAAATAAGTGAATAGCTTATTTTTTATTCATAATTTTTTATTAATTTGCACCCCTCATTTTTGGGGATGCCAGTTGGCAACGGGAGAGGTGCAGGAGTGGCTGAACTGGCACGCCTGGAAAGCGTGTGTACCGCGAAACGGTACCGAGGGTTCGAATCCCTCTCTCTCCGCAGGTTAACGGAGAAACGAATTTAAGAAATGTGGTTCATTATATGATGTATATTCAAAGCATTTTTTAGCTTTGCTGAAAGAAATTTTTTTAAATAAAAAATCAATACAAACAAATTAGAGAATTATTAATTAAAAATTCAAATCAATTATGAAAAGACTATTCGCGTTAATAGCAGTATTTGGGATGCTACTTTTTGTAGCGTCAAATGTTGTAGTTGCACAAGAGGAGGAAGCGGCTACCGAGGAAGCGGCTCCAGCTCAGGTTGATTTAACAGCTGATCCGGAAGAAGACGCTGCAGCAGCTGCAGAAGAAGGAAAATCATTGCACAGTCAATTGAAACAAAAATTTATCGAAGGTGGTGCCTTTTTTATGACTTTCGTATTACTGGCCTTAATTCTTGGGTTGGCATTCTCTATTGAAAGGGTTCTTTACCTTAACCTTGCAACCAGCAATACCAAAAAGCTGTTAGCCAAAGTAGAAGAAGCTCTGGATAGTGGTGGTGTTGAAGCAGCTAAAGAAGTTTGCCGTAACACTCGCGGACCTGTTGCCAGTATTTTCTATCAAGGTTTAGACAGAGCAGACCATGGAATTGATGTAGTTGAGAAATCAATTATTTCATACGGTGGTGTTCAGGCCGGCTTATTAGAAAAAGGATTAAGCTGGATTGGATTGTTTATTGCTCTTGCACCTATGCTTGGTTTCATGGGAACAGTAATTGGTATGATTGGCGCTTTCGACGCTATCGAGATTGCAGGTGACATTTCTCCTTCATTGGTTGCAGGTGGTATTAAAGTAGCTTTGATTACAACAGTATTTGGTCTTATTGTTGCAATTATTCTTCAAATATTCTATAACTACTGTGTAGCTAAAATCGATAGCATTGTAAACGATATGGAAGATGCTTCTATTTCATTGTTAGACCTACTTGTAAAACACAACTTGAAAAAATAAGATAACCCATGGAAAAAATAGGTAAAATAATTACTATTCTTTTATGGGCCCTGGTAATTGTATCAGCAGTTCTTATTGTTTCGCTTGTTGCTAATATCAATGATGTAAACGATGCTGATCCAGCGATGTTAAGTTGGATTAATGCAAATATTGTATGGGTCTATGCACTGTTAATAGTAGGTGCAGGAGTAGCTGTTCTTTTTGGTTTGGTAAATATGGTAACAAACAAACAGGCAGCTAAGAGAGGTTTAATTTCTTTGGTATTTTTGGGTGTAGTAGCGGTTATTGCCTATGCAACTGCGTCAGCGGAAATGCCACAATTTATCGGTATTGATAAATTCATTGCCGAGGGATTGACAGGAAGCACTGTAAAACTGGTTGATGCTGGATTAATTGCAACATATATTTTATTTGGTGTTGCAGTAGTGTCAATATTATTGGGACCGGTAGCACGGTTAGTGATAAATAAATAGTGGTAGTAATAAACAGGAAAATTAATTATGAGTAGAAAAGTACCCGAAGTACCGGCAGCATCGTTAGCAGATATTGCTTTTATGTTGCTTATATTTTTCCTGGTAACAACTACAATGGATGTGGACAGCGGTCTCGAAAGAAGATTGCCACAGTGGGTTGAAGAAGAAAATGAAGAAGAAATCGATGTTAAAGAGCGTAACATTTTTGCTGTGCTTGTTAACAGAGATAATGCCCTGTTAGTAGAAAACGAATATGCTCAAATTGAAGACCTTAAGGAAAGAGCAAAAGAGTTTATGGAAAATCCTACTAACGATGAAAGTTTACCGGAAAAAGAACCAAAGGACATTCCATTCTTTGGAGAAGTGATGGTAACAAAAGGGGTTATATCATTACGAAATGACCTGGATACTAAGTATGGAACATACATTGCTGTTCAAAACGAACTAGTTGCTGCCATTAATGAGCTTAGGGAAGAATTAGCAAAAGAACAATTTGGGAAATCTTATGAAGATTTAGAGAGAGAAGAACAAAACGCGATACGTAAGATATATCCTTCAAGAATATCTGAAGCTGAACCCAAAAAACGAAATTAGGAGGAAAATACTATGAGTAAATTTAAAAAAGGTGGTAAAAAAGAATTACCTCCAATTTCAACGGCTTCTTTGCCCGACATTGTTTTTATGTTGCTGTTCTTCTTTATGGTTAGTACAACCATGCGCGAAGTTACTTTGAATGTGAAAGTCAAACTTCCGGAAGCTACCGAGCTAAGCAAATTAGAAAAGAAATCTTTAGTAAGTTATATATATATTGGTGAACCGCTTCCGCAATACCAGTCAAAATTTGGTGTTGCACCGCGTATTCAGCTAAACGACCAGTTTGCAAGCGTTGGAGACATCAGCGATTTTATTATTGCTGAGCGTGAAGCACGGGATGAAGCAGAAAGACCATTTATGATTACTTCTTTGAAGGTAGATGAGAATACCAAAATGGGTATAGTAGCCGATGTGAAACAAGAATTGCGTAAAGCAGCAGCGCTTCACATTAACTACTCATCGAGAAAAGGAAGAGAAGAATAAAATTCTAATTCGACATATAAAAAAAGGGAAGCTGATGCTTCCCTTTTTTTATATATAAGATCAAATGCTGATTTTATTCTTTTTCTTTTAAATCAAGTTTTAAGTTTAGTTCTTCTAATTGTGCCTCAGCAATTACTGATGGTGAATCAATCATAATATCCCTTCCCGCATTGTTTTTAGGGAATGCAATAACATCCCTGATTGTATCCAATCCTGCAAACAAGGAAACCAACCTGTCAAAACCAAAAGCAATGCCGGCATGAGGTGGAGCACCATATTTGAAAGCATTCATTAAAAAGCCAAACTGAGCTTGTGCTTCTTCCTTTGTAAAACCTAACAGTTTAAACATCTTTGCCTGTAATTCTGAATCAAAAATCCTAACAGAACCCCCACCAATTTCAACACCATTGATTACCAGGTCGTAGGCATTGGCTCGAACTTTTCCGGGCTCTGTGTCCATCAATTTAATGTCTTCAACTTTTGGTGATGTAAACGGGTGGTGCATGGCATGGAATCTTTGGCTTTCTTCATCCCATTCCAAAAGTGGAAAATCAACTACCCATAGTGGTTTAAATATATTTTTATCGCGTAATCCTAATTGGTTACCCATTTCCAAACGAAGCTCTCCAATTGCTCCCTGTATGTGATCTTTTTCACCGCTCATAACCAAAATTAGATCACCTGCTTTGGCATCAACTTTTTCAGCCCAGACTTTCAAATCGTCTTGAGAGTAAAATTTATCTACAGAGGATTTAAATGATCCATCTTTGTTACATTTTACATAAACCAATCCTTTTGCCCCAATTTGAGGCCTTTGAACCCATTTGGTTAAACCATCCAATTGTTTTCTGCTGTAATCTGCACAACCTTTTGCACAAATTGCACCAACATATTCAGCTGAATCAAAAACAACAAAATTATTTCCTTTAACAAGGTCAGTGATGTTATTAATTAGCATTTCGAATCGGGTGTCAGGTTTATCCGAACCATATTTTTCAATGGCTTCGGAATATGGCATCCATGGGAAATCATCGACATCAACATTCAATGTTTCTTTAAACATGTATTTGGTGAGTCCCTCAAACATATTAAGCACATCTTTTTGATCAACGAAGGACATTTCACAGTCTATTTGAGTAAACTCAGGCTGACGATCGGCACGCAAATCTTCATCACGGAAACATTTTACAATCTGGTAATAACGGTCGAAACCAGCAACCATTAGCAACTGCTTAAAGGTTTGTGGCGATTGAGGTAAGGCATAAAACTCACCAGGATTCATTCTTGAGGGAACAACAAAGTCTCTTGCACCTTCAGGAGTGGATTTGATAAGCACAGGAGTTTCGGTCTCAATAAAATCCTGTGCATTTAAGTATGTTCTGACAGCGTGAGCCATTTTTGAACGTAAAACAAGATTTTTGCGAACCACATTACGACGTAAATCCAAATAACGGTACTTCATTCTTAAATCATCTCCACCGTCGGTATCATCCTGTATAGTGAAAGGAGGAACTTCAGAAGGGCTTAACACCTTAATTTCTGTTAATGCAATTTCAATTTCACCGGTTGGAATTTTGGTGTTTTTACTGGAACGTTCTCTTACTAAACCTTTAGCTTGAATTACAAATTCACGTCCCAACTCTTCAAGTTGCTCAACTATTGTTTTATCGGTATTTTCATCAACCACCAATTGCGTAATTCCATAACGGTCGCGCAAATCAATAAACGACATTCCGCCAAAATCACGAATTCGTTGTATCCATCCTGCAAGAGTTATTTCCTTGTTTATATCTGCGATTCGAAGCTCGCCGCATGTGTGAGTTCTGTACATGTTGTTCTTTTCTTTGTTAATGGTTAAAATCCTGCTGTTTATACCCAGCTACTTTGCATCTAAAACTTTTGTTGGTCTGAAGACCGAAGCACGAAGTTTGAAAAATCTAAATGTTTTCTTTCGTCTTCAGACTTCTGTCCATTTCTCAATTGTTTTGTCTAATTTTATTTGAAAACTACATCTCTGTATTTTAATACATAGTGTTTTTGTTAAATTGCCTGCGAAATTAAGAAGATTTTTAGCAATTTCAAGAACTCATTGAAAAGCTTTAAGAACAATTATGATTGAACCTTTTAATGATGAATATTTTATGAAAAAGGCTTTTGCCGAAGCACTTCTTGCTTTTGATAAAGGAGAAGTTCCGGTGGGAGCAGTAGTTGTTGCCGGACAAAAAATTATTGCCCGTGCACATAACTTAACTGAAACCTTAAATGACGTGACTGCACATGCCGAAATGCAGGCAATTACAGCTGCCGCAAATATGCTTGGTGGTAAATATTTAAACGACTGTGTATTATACGTGACTTTGGAACCTTGCTCTATGTGTGCCGGAGCTTTGGGTTGGTCGCAAATCGGCAAAATTGTTTATGGTACAAAAGATAAAAAAAGGGGATTTAAAAAATATGCGCCAAAATCAATTCATCCAAAAACCGAAATTGTAGGAGGGGTTTTGGAAGTAGAATGCTCAGAGCTTATCCAGGAATTTTTTAAGGCTAAAAGGTAAATCAGGCATATTCAAATTTTTTAATCTTCATTAATCTATTTCAATCTTTCCTTAATCTCAATCAATCTTCCTTTTCACTAAGCTCAAAACCCACCAGTTTTAAATCATTCCAAAATCCCGGATAAGATTTGGTAACCACCATCGGATCGTTTATTTGTATTTTATAATCTGCCAAAACCATTGGTGCAAAAGCCAGTGCCATTCTGTGATCGTGATAAGTTTCGAGAACAGGATATTCGGTTTTTAGTTGACTATTAAATCTTCCATCCCAGGCTAATTCTCCATGAACCGGTTCTTTAAGTTCTGCGCCAAATTTTGCAAGTTCTTTCTGCAAAGCAAAAATCCTGTCCGTTTCTTTTATTTTAAGCGTTTTTAATCCTGAGAAATGAAATGGAATTTTCTTTGCCACACATAAACAAGCCATGGTTTGTGCCACATCAGGATTTTCTATAAAATCAATTTCCACATTATCAGGAATAATGTTGATAGATTTGCTTAATAAAACTCCATTTTGTTTTTGAGTAGATTTTATTCCAAACCGGACAAACCAATCTGAAATATTTGAAT
Source organism: uncultured Prolixibacteraceae bacterium (assembly GCA_913063265.1). GTDB lineage: Bacteria > Bacteroidota > Bacteroidia > Bacteroidales > Prolixibacteraceae > Draconibacterium. The sequence continues at coordinate 21,920 of CAJXZG010000089.1, forward strand.
CGCCTTGTAAACTATTCAGTTTTAGATTTTCAAGAAGGATTTCGCCAGATTCACATAATGCAAGGATTTCATACCAGTATGATGCTCCTGACCAATCTGCCTCCACTGTAAACTCCCTGGGAAAGTAGTTTTGTTGTTTAATCGTAATTTTTTCCCCTTCCCATTGATATTGAATTCCAAACTGAGCCATCAGTTTTAAGGTGAGTTCGATATACGATCGGGAGGTGATTTCTCCTTTTAATTCCAGTGTTAATCCATTTGAAATGGTTGGTGCAATTAGCAATAATGCTGAAATATACTGGCTCGAAATACTCCCATCCAACTCGATGGTTTTTCCTGTTAAATTTGAACCCAAAATTTTTAATGGTGGAAATCCTTCATTTTTGATGTAACTAATTTGTGCTCCCAATGAATTTAAGGCTTCAACCAAAATTGCAATGGGGCGTTCCTGCATTCTTTGCGAACCGGTAATTTCCCATTCTCCGACAATCTTTGATA
>CAJXZG010000090.1 GCA_913063265.1 uncultured Prolixibacteraceae bacterium
CCGAGAAGTCCAACCCATATTAAAAGAAATCCTGCCAGTTCATCGGTAAATGAGCTGGGGGATGCCAGTACATAACGGCTGAAAACCTGCCAAAGCACATCGATGACCAATATGCTCATTATTGCAACCAAAAGAAATTCAATTGCTTTGTCTATTTTTTGTCGTAGTGTCATAATACAAACTTATTGGGTTATTGTACGGCTTGAATTCGGCGAATTAAATCTCCAAGTACTTCATCTTCCTTATATTTATCAAGTAACTCAGTTACTTTATCTGCAAATTTTGTTTTATCCGGACGATGAATGGTTACTCCTGCTTCCTGCACTTTTTCCAGAGATTCTTTTACTGATTCATCCCAAAATTTTCGCTGTACAGGAACCGATTCATCCGCTGCTTCCTGCAGCCATTTTTGTTCCTGTTCGGTAAGACTATTCCATACTGTTGTACTCATAATCAGTACATCGGGAACACAGGTATGTTCGTCAAGAGAGTAATGTTTACAAACCTCATAATGATGCGAAGTATATAAACTTGGTGGATTGTTCTCTGCACCATCTACTACTCCGCTTTGAAGTGCTGTATACAATTCTCCCCACGAAATTGGAGTTGGTGATCCACCCAGAGCTTTCACCATTTCCATTGCTGTCTGGCTTTTCATCACCCTGATTTTTAATCCTTTTAAATCATCGGGAGAATTTACCGGTTTGTTAATGGTGTAAAAACTACGGAATCCGGCATCGTAAAAACAAAGTCCGCGAATCCAGAATTCTTCAGTTCCCAGTAAAAGTTCCTTACCGATTTCACCATCAAAAACCCTGAAAGAATGTGCTTGTGAACGGAAAACATAAGGCAATCCAAGGGCTTTAAATTTTGGTGTAAAACTTTCCATTACTGCAGCAGAAACCTTTGTTATTGCAAGGCTTCCAATTTGCAAAAGTTCAACACATTGTTGTTCTGATCCCAATTGACCACTGGGATAAATATCAATCGTAAGTTGACCCTTTGATTTTTCAGCAAGGCGTTGAGCCATAAACTCCATTCCTTTATGAACAGGGTGCGATGGATCGAGACCATGTGCCAGTTTTAATACCTTGTGCTGCTTTGTATTGTCACACCCGAACAGCACTACCAACATCAACACCAGGATTAATGATTTGTAAATTTTAGTACTCATTATATTTAGGTTTACAAAGTTCAAATAAATGAACCAGTTCTATTTTTTCAAATCACCAATTATTTTCAATGCTTCTTCACATTTGTTGGTGATGTATTCATAGTTCTTTTCTTCCAACACTTCTTTTGGGAACAATTGTGATCCCATTCCTACGCAGGTTACGCCCGCATCAAACCACTGTTTCAGATTTTCCTCTGTAGGAGAAACTCCGCCTGTTGGCATAATGCTGGCATACGGCATTGGTCCTTTAACAGCTTTCACAAAACCTGGTCCGCCCACTTGTGAACCCGGGAAAATTTTTACCACTTCTGCTCCCAGTTCATGTGCTTTGCCAATTTCCGTTACAGAACCACAACCCGGACTCCATGCTATTTTTCGTTTATTACAAACTTTTGCTGTTCCTTCATCGATAAGAGGAGCTACAACAAAATTTGTCCCTAAGGCGATGTACATAGCTGCAGTTGCTTCATCAACTATCGAACCCACTCCCATTATCATTTCAGGACAGTTTTCGATGGTCCATTTATTTAATTCAGCAAATACCAGAGTTGCAAAATCGCCCCGGTTGGTAAATTCAAACAAACGTACTCCCCCATCGTAACAGGCTTTTACTACCGATTTACAAACCTCAATATTTTTATTATAAAACACCGGTACCATACCGGTTTCTGCCATTGTTTGTGCTACTTTTATTCTTGAAAATCTTGCCATAATTGTCGAAATTAAAAATTAAAATAGTTTTTCGCATTGTTAAAGCAGATATTCTCTACCATATTTCCCAGAAGTTTCATATCCTTTGGAATTTCACCATTTTCAACATCATTACCCAAAAGATTACAAAGTGTTCTTCTAAAATATTCATGACGAGTATAAGAAAGAAAACTTCTTGAGTCGGTTAACATTCCAACAAAACGACTTAATAATCCCAGGTTTGACAAGGCATTCATTTGTTTTTCCATACCATCTTTTTGATCGAGAAACCACCATCCGGAACCAAACTGTATTTTTCCGGGCAGTGAACCATCTTGATAGTTTCCAATCATAGTACCGATTAATTCATTGTCACGAGGATTAATATTATAAAGTATGGTTTTAGCCAACTGATTATTGCTATCTAGCTTGCCAAGGAATTTTGCCATGGGTTTCGCTACTTCAAAATCACCAATTGAATCAAAACCTACATCCGGCCCAAGTTTTTCATATAAACGTGAACTGTTATTACGTATTACGCCGTAATGAAACTGTTGGGTCCAGCCACGGGAATGGTCCATGATTCCAAACTCATACAACATTGCAGATTTGAACTTTAAAATCTCCGTTTCAGTTAATTCTGCTCCTCCCCTTATTTTTGTGAAAATATTTTCAATCTCTGTATTGGTGTAATCTTCTGCATAGAATGTTTCAATTCCATGGTCAGACAATCGACAGCCATTTTCATGGAAGAACCGGTGACGATTATCCAAAGCAGTCAATAAAGACTCAAAGTTTGAAATTTCTATTTCTGCAACTTCTTCTAATTTATGAATGTAATCGTTATAAACAGATTCATTTTCAACCGCCATTGCTTTGTCGGGGCGCCAAGCCGGAAGTACCGCAACTTCAAAATCACTTTCTTTAATTTGACGATGGTATTCCAGAGAATCTACAGGATCATCCGTTGTACAAATAGTATGTACATTGGCCATTCTGATAATATTTCTTACTGAATATTCCGGTGTATTTAGTTTCTTATTACACTCTTCCCAAATTTCTTTTGCGGTTTCGGGACTTAAAATTTTTTCAATGCCAAAGAATTTTTTTAATTCCAGGTGCGTCCAGTGAAATAAGGGATTTCGAATGGTATGCGGCACAGTTTCAGCCCATTTTTCAAACTTTTCCCAATCGCTTGCCTTACCGGTGCAATATTTCTCATCTACCCCATTGGTTCGCATTGCACGCCATTTATAATGGTCGCCGTACAACCAAATTTGGGTAATATTTTCAAACTGTACATCTTCAGCAATTTGTTGCGGATTAATATGACAGTGATAATCAAAAATCGGCATTTTGGCCGCATGATTATGATATAATTCCTGTGCCGTTTCTGTTTGCAGCAGGAAATTTTTATCGTTAAATTTTTTCATAATAAAAAGTAGGAAGTTGGAAGTCACCCCTCTGTCCTTTGGACATCTCCCCTAAAGGGGAGAACTATGGTGCAATCAACAGGTTTTATAAATTGAATAATCTTTTTAAATGTCTTTCGTAAATGTTTTCTTCAACACAACCACCAACAACATCGGAATATTTTTTTAATAAATCAGTATATTTTTTACCCATTTCTGCAGCTACTTTATAACCGACATGGATTAACTGCCTGAAATTTGGATTATAATCAGCGTGTCCGGGAATATGTCTTAAGGTGTTTCCAAATTTTTCACCACTCCAACTTTCAACTTCCTCTGCCGAAGGTAATAAGGAATCGTCAATATCTATAACATCGGCATAAGGAGCACAGAGTTCCTCTTTTCGAGCCAAAGCTTTTGAATAGATTTCTTTTGCAGTCGCCAGTCCTTCATCTCCCGAAATTGCCAATCCGATGACCTCTTCAAGCCAGGTTGTTCCTGCAGTTTTAACATGAATACCTTTGTTATACTTTTTAATAATTTCAGCCAGAATCGGATAAATTGTAAATTTATCTGAGCCTGAATGTACACTTAGTTTTAAATCTTCAGGAAGGCCAAATTCAGTTATTGCAAAGTCAATTACAAGTACATCCTGTTCAAACTCCTTGGCAAATTGACCGGCATCACCTACATAATCGACGCCCTTGTTAAATCGTCCTGTAAATTTCGGAGCAATTGTTTGCGCAGGTATATTTTCATTCGCAATCATTTTTAAAATAAAAAACATATCAACAGGCGTTTGCGGGGCTTCTACTTCGTCCATCGAAACTTCAGTAATAAAATTCCCCACTCCTTTTGTTGCCGCTATATGTCTGTAAATTTTTCCAGCCTCTTTAACAGCTGCAAGGTATTTCCCCGCAACTGATTTTAACAGCACATCGCTAACAATAATCGGTTCTTTAATTCCCGGAATTTCAATTTACTCACCAAAAACGGTACATGATTCAATAAAAGCCTTAACGTCTTCTTCAGTTGAAGCATTACCGATATACATTGCTACATCGAGTGTAAAAAAATCGGAGTGTTCAATAAAACGATCAACATTACTTAAATTAATATGATCGGCATCAACACAATAAGTGCTGTCCCAACTTAGATTTCTTACTGCTTCATCCGCTTCTGTTCTTGTACCTTCCGGCTCAGAATGTACAATATCGTGTTCTCTGTTGGATTTGTTCCAAACCGGTGTAATATCGACACCTTTTTTTTGAGCTTTTATAATGGCTCTGAGTTGTGCTTTCCCCTCGTGATTAAAACGATCCCCAATTCCAAAACTATATTTTCCCAGTTTCATTTCTTGTAGAATTTTATAAAAAAAATGATGAATTATTAAATTTCCGTGTACGTGCACGAAAGTATAGATATATTATTAAATCTGCAAGATATTTTTGTAATTCATGTTATAAGTAAAGAATAATTCAGATTGATATTATGCACATAATTTTTTAGTATTTAACGTATATTGCCAAAGCGAATGCAAATAAAAAGCCGTTTCTATTAGAAAACGGCCAACTATAGGAATACTTTATTTTTTATCTTTCCATTCGCCACGCAAGATGTTTAATCTCACCATCTCTAAAAACCTGAATTTTATATTCATGTCCTTCTTCCACATTATTTAAATGCTCCCAAAGCTTTTCAATATTTTCTCTTGAATTTAATTCTATATCGTCAAATTTCAATACAAAATCGCCACCTGCAAGAAATTCCAGTTCACCAATTTTCATTGCAACATATCCCCCTTTCATTCCCATAAAATATGCGGGCGAATTTTCCGTAACGTTTTGAACCATCAAAGCACCTTCTTGCGGTACATTAAAGATTTTACATAATTCAGCGCTCACAGGTAATACATCAGTTCCTAACCAGATTCTCCCTCTTTGGGTAAGAATTTCGGTTGCAATTCCTGATGTAGCTGCAAATCCCAAACCTTCAAATCCTCCTGAAAATGAAAGTATTGAACTAACTATTCCTATAACTTCTCCTTTCATGTTAAACATCGGGCCACCACTGTTTCCTTTGTTAATGGCTGCATCGGTCTGAAAGTATTCCATCGCACGATCCTGATTGGTTTCATTGTATTCCACATGTCTTCCGCTGATTATCCCTCTTGATACAGAATGAGACAGCCCCAGGGGCGAACCAATGATAAAAATATCTTCACCAATTCTAACTTCATCTGAATTACCCAGTACAGCCGCCGGTATATTTGGAACAGGTCGTTCAAGTTGAATCAAAGCCACATCCGCAGTTTTGTCCACTCTTTTATTTCGGGCACTTAATTTTGTGCCATCTTTAAACTCAACTACTATTTTAGTGGCATTGGCTACAACGTGGGCCGCAGTTAAAATATAAAGGTTTTTTTCTCCCACAAGCACCCCGGAGCCTAATCCTTCTGAACTGGTATAATTATTTGGACTTCCAAGTCCTAAATTTTGTTTTTCCAAAACCTGGATCTGAACCACGCTTTTATCGACTTTTTCCACCAGATCAGCAAAAGATTGTGCATTAACTATTACAACACTAAACATAAATAACAGAAGTAATACCGAATTTTTCATTTTTGATTTTTTTGAAAATTATAAAAATAATAACCATTATAAGCATGGTTTGTTCGCATAATTTGTAGCTAACTTGTATAAGTTCTGACATTTTTCGATAACAGACAAATCAAAAAAGCAACTTATCATAAAATAGATATGATTTTATAAAAACAATCGAATCTTATTTTTCAAAATACAGATTATTTTGTGTTCAGGATTGTTTGTTTTTAGCACATTAACTCAAATCTAGCAACACTTTTAGGTACTTTTCTTTCTCATTTTGAATTAACTGAAATGCTTCCTGTGTTTGTGAACCATGCATTATTTTTGAAATTAATGCATCTGGCTTAAGTTTTCCCAGTTCCAGGTTTTTGATAACTTCATCGAACTCACCATCGCTAACCCGTGAAGAAACAATTTGCGCCTCTTTCCAAATCATTTCTTTAAAAACGATTGGTGCCGGTTCATCCGACAATCCAAGCACACAAACTTTACCTCCTCCTCTGATACTATTGATACAACTTCTTATTGGCGTATGAACACCCTTAATTTCATCAGCGTGACCAACAGCTTCAAAGGCAATATCAACACCCTTTCCGTTGGTAAGCTGATTGATTTTTTCAACAGGATTTTCTTTATTTGGATTAATAGCAATGACATTTTCATAATTCTTCTCTGCTATTTCCAATCGGTTATCCAGGGGATCTATAATAAATATGGTTTCACTTGTAATTGTTCTGGCCGCCTGCAAAATTACCTGTCCTACTCTACCGGCTCCCCAAATGGCCAGTACATCTCCTTCTTTTGTTTCCGCTCTTCGGTTGGCATGAAAACCTATTCCATAAATTTCTACCAGTGCAACATATTCATCCGGCAAATCAGCTTTTGCTTTAAACAACATTTGATGTGGCACAGAAATATATTGTGCAAAACCACCGTCTAAATCAATACCAAGCAATTTTAGGCTGATACATGCCGGATAATGTTTTCTCTTACAGGCAGGACATTCATTACACCAAATTATGGGATCAATTGCAACCTTATCTCCCCTGGCATATCCCGAAACACCTTCTCCAACTTCTTTAACAATACCTCCAAACTCGTGCCCCGGTATAAAAGGAATTGGAGTACGTGGATGAAAATCTCCGGGAAAAATATGCATGTCTGAACCGCAAATGCTTGCAAATTTAATTCTAATCAGAACCTCACCCGGCTTTACCTTAGGAGTTTCCACTTCTTTCCAGACAAATTGATTGTAAGTTTCAAGAACAGCAGCTTTCATAATTTTATATGTATCAAGAACAAAATTATATTTAAAAACCTGAAAACAAGATAATCAAAACTAAACGGTTATGAATTTAATAAATAAAAAATGGGATGCAGAAAAATACTACATCCCAAATGTTTTGAAAATTATTTATTATAAAAACATTTTTGCCAACTTATATTTGGTTTTAAAAGGTTTCAGTTGTTTGTTAATCTTTTCAAAATATTTTCCCGCAGCTGAATCGCCAAGTAACGAAGTAATAAACTTGTTTAAGTCGCTGTTTTTAGCACCTATTTTTGTCAATTTATCAGCATCTGACAATTGACTGCCCATAATCCCCATTACATCACTTACAAAACTTTTGTTTTTTGTGGCAATTTTTGCAAGATTGTCTTTCGAAATTCCCAGGTCACTTCCCGGATCAAGGGCAGCAAGAAAATCTTTTTTGAATCCTTCCTTGTCATCAGGAAGGTTTAAGGTGCCTGTGACATCAGAAGCTGATGGCACTTTAAGCGATTGGGCATTTACATTCAAAATCATAACACCCATCAAGATCAAGGTATAGTACACAGTTTTTTTTATCATTTCAGTAAATTTTGAGTTCAAACTAATAATCAAAACATTACTAATGAGAATATGTTCTAACGTATTACTTTAAACTTCCCGCAGTAGCATTTTTTATTGGACATTAGTTTGTAGAAAAACATACCCTCAGAAAAGGAATTAATTGATATAGACTGATTATTTTCAATCATTTGATTCAGAACTAATTTCCCCTTCATATCGAATATTTCAATCAAACAAGGAAAAATATTTTCAGTATTTTTAAATTGAATTTCATAAATGGCAGGATTGGGATATAGCTGAAGATTGTTTTTAACCGCCAAATCATTTGTTCCTGTAGGATTTTGTTCTGAATAATATAATGTGTATTCTGCATCAACTACCCAAAAGAATCCATTATAACGTGATTGAGTTAACCCGACCAATTTATGATTAAACAACAATCTAAGTTCCGGATCCACTTCACCCCAAAATGGCAATAACAAATCTTCAAACGCGAATTTATTGTCGTAAAACTGTTCGATTTGAAAATCATCAACCCAATTATTGTCTTTCCATTTTAAATAACTGTGTTGAATTCTGTTCCCAAATTCATTAAACACAGATTCATACCGCTGAGTTCCAAACCATTCATCATTTTCCCATATATAGTGCGAATAGTAAGTCTCTATTTCATCTTCATTAATTACAGATTCACGTTTCCATTGATAAATCCAAACATCACCATCCCATTCAGAGCGAATAATTTCTACCTCCATTCCTCCAGATTCGTAAGTTCTTTCTTCCTTCCATGAATAGACCATTCTGTCATACAATCTAAAGTAACTCATCTCTAAAGTTACATTGCCCAAAGAATCGTATGAATATTCATTTAAACTTGTTTTGTTCCAAAAATCATCTACCCATAAATAAAATTCAACTGTTGAAATGTTTCCAAGGTTATCCAAACTATTTATTTCTTTTTGATAGTTTAGCCACTTTCCTTCTTTCCAAACTGAATTAATTTTTTGCTTCAGAATTCCATTTTCATAATATGTGTAGTCAGAAATACCAGTTTTTATCCATCTTCCGCTTACCCATTCATAAGAGCTTTCCTTTACAAGATTACCCATATTGTCAAATATCCGCTCCTCCTTCATTAATTCTTTCCATTTATTATTATCAGAAATATATTCTGTTAATGTTAAAGATTGATTTTTCTGATTGTATTCAAATCCTATTTTTCGTGTTTCATTCCACTTGCCATTATTCCATTCGAAATATGCCTCACTTAAAAGATTTCCATTATTATCGTATTGAAATTCTTGTTTTAAAACATTAGGATTTACAATGCTGTCAAGTCTTTGAACTTTTGAATTCGCTCCCTTTAATCCGGATTTGTTGATTGCAGGTTTATAGTTTTTATAGTCGGAAAGTGATGATGAAAAGAAGTTATTTTTGGTATCCTTGTAATTATTAAATTCTATTGCTTCAATAATATTTTGTCCGGAAAGGCTAAAAACGGATAATACTGTTAAAAGTAGAATTGTTGATTTTTTCATGGCAAAAGTTTGTGAACACAATGGTTGAAAACTTATGCACAAATTACAATAAATCAACTGGATAATCTAATTAAAGCGAGTAAGTATTATTTAAACCAACGAAACCTGTACCCCATATTAAATTCAAGAAATTCGGCCAACATAAAATTTATTGAGCGAACATTAATTCCTAATGAGAGATTTTCATACACATCGAAGCGAACACCCAGTCGCTGATAGGTTTGTTTGAAATTACCATAGTTTAAATGAATAGCGTAAATTCCAAAACCACTTACCAGTGTTAACTTGCTAATTACAAATTCCGGTTGCAAAATAAAACCAACAGTGAGGTTATCAAAATTACGTTGCCCCATGGTACCGTCCGGATTTGCAGTTAATCCCATCCAGTAATTTAAATCGGTTCCATAACCCAGCCTGAAAGCATTGGACAACTGTGTAAAATAGATTGCACTAATCCCGGCAACTGCAAAATAATTAGTATCGAGCTCATGTTCGTTCATCTGGTAATCACCGTATCCCAGCATTAAATATAAATCATTGGAACGTTCCAATCTACCGGGCGATTTTGTATTTCTAACATTTGGTCTTTCACCAAAATGATATTTCAATTCAGCAGATGGTGCATAAATATTAAAACCACGATTTGGCCTTTCAAATCCACCATTGGAAAAATGAATAAAACTTAAGCCGGCTCCAAGATCAAGGTTTTTGGTAATTGGATAAGTTGCATTAAGGCCAATATTTAAATGTACTGTTATACCTCCCCCAATAACATAATTTTTTGGATTGGTGATGGAATCATATTTCTGCCAGTTAAATGCCATTCCAAACTGAAATTCAGAATATAACTCCAGTTTTTTCCATCGTTTTACTGGTACTCCCAATATTCCCTAAGCAGATACAGGATAACCAATTTCGGTGGCATTGTGAAAATCGGAAAAAGAGACTCCAAATCCATAATATGGATTTTTGTATACTTTCTGCCAATCGGTATAACCGGGATTCTGCCACAACATTTTTAAAGAAAAAGACTGAAATTCGGTTAGTGGTTTTCCAAGCAAATTATCTCCTTTTACAAAGTCTGTTGTTGGTATTATTTTTCCCGATGCAAAATTTGCCGAAAGGCTTCGGTATTGTTTGTTCTTAACTTTTAGTGAATCGGTTCGGGCATGGGTTGTACATAAAACCATCCCCATAATAACTACTAACAGAATCCTCATTAATGGCTGGTTATTGTTTTCTGAATTGTTTGATAAAATTAAACGGAACGCCCCGCTGAATATTGTTTTCAGAAAAAATATTTACCACGATTTAAGATTTGTACAGAAGCCTATTGTTTTTATTAAAATTTGATTCTCACTATTCTACAACTTTGATTTTTATTTCATCAGAAAGCAATCCTTTGGAATGTGCTTTAATTAAAATTTCTCCATTTTTTCTTTTAGATTTTACTATGACCAAACACTTGCCTTTATAAGCCTTTCTGTAAGTTTTTTGAAAACTTTCGGTACTCATCGGATTAGCATTGGCTACTGCAAGAATTTTTCCAGGCCCGCTAATTTCAAATTCAACAAGATTTTCTGAATTGGGATTTATTAAACCAAGTGAATCGGTCAATTCTAGAGAAATATAACTTAAATCCTGTCCATCTGATTTAATGAATTCCCTGTCTGCTGTCATTTCAATTTTTTCTGGTTTCCCTGCAGTATTCAAAACTGAAATGTCTATTATTGAATCTCCATCCAGTGCAAGCACCTTCAATTCACCCGGTTCATAAGGGACACTCCACCAGGCCATCAATTCAGTTTCTAAATTCGATGATTTTTCTCCATACGATTTACCATTAAGAAACAGTTCTACCTTTTCGTATCCTGAATAAGCGATAATCCCCAGGTATTCATTTTCATGTCCTTCCCAGTTCCATTCAGGTAACCAGTCGTGCCAGTGCCATTTACTCCAGCTTGCCCTGTTCTCCTTTAATTCAAATGATGGTGCAGGAGGTTTTACCATAAGAGAAAGCTGTTTGCCTGTTTTCCATAGTACATCTCGATAATAAGATTGCGAACGTTTATTTCCGCAAATATCGATATCTCCGCAAAAAGCATGATTCCACGGGAAGTAGTTTTCATCGTGAGGATAACCCCGCCATCCAATGCTTGCTTCACCCAGATAATCAAAACCTGTCCAAACAAAATCTCCAATTACATAAGGATATTTTAAAACCTCCATCCAGGCCCCAAAAGCTTCAAGCGGATAAGATTCCGCACAATAGGAAATCCTGTCAGGAACACGTTTGTGGTCAATCTCAAATATACTTTTTTGACCATGATCTCCCCCAAAAGAGTAATTGTATCCTGAAATATCAAGGGTGGCAAAATAAGGATCTTTGTCAGGTCCCAAACCATTTACTGCAGCTGTTACAGGCCTGGTCGAATCAATGGTTTTAATATACTGAACCAGCATTTTTGAGGTTTCAACTCCCTCTTTTTCGCCACGTTCAGGAATTTCATTACCAATGCTCCACATAATTACTGATGGGTGGTTGAAATCACGTTTTACCATTGCATCAATATCGCGTTTCCACCATTTATCAAAATAGTCGCTGTAATCCTGTGGCCTTTTGGGAACTCTCCACATATCAAAAGACTCATCGATTACTAACATTCCTAATCTGTCGCAGGCATCCAGGAAAGTTTCTGAAGGCGGATTGTGCGCACAACGTATGGCATTATATCCATTGGCTTTCATTATTTCTACCCGGCGTTCTTCTGCACGGTCATAGGCTGCAGCTCCCAATGGGCCGTTACCGTGGTGCATACAAGCTCCCTTTAAAACAATAGGATTTCCATTTAATAAAAATCCATTTTCAACACTGAATTCAAGACTCCTGATTCCAAACGACTTTTCTACTTTATCAATCAGTTTCCCTTTTCCATCCTTAATTTGAATAACAACACTATACAAATTTGGATTTTCCGGAGACCAAAATTCAGGAAAATCTATATTAATTTCCTGTTCGACAACACTTTCTCCATTTGTTTTTATATTGGTTTTTGTTGATGATTTAGCTAACTCTTCACCCTGTGGATTTTTAATTTTCACAAGAATCCGGACCTCTGTATTTTCTTCCGATTTGTTTACAATTTCATTTATTACTCTTATTGTTGCCTGATTCTCGGAAACTACCGGAGTGCTGATAAGAGTTCCCCATGTTTTTATATGAATCGGATTCGTAACTTTTAACCAAACATGTCTGTATATTCCCGAGCCGGAATACCATCGACTGTTTACACCTTCATTTTTAACTTCAACGGCTATTGTATTAATGCTATCATAATTCAGATAACTGCTAATATCATATTCGAATGCGGTATAACCGTAGGGATGAAATCCCAAATGATTACCATTTATCCAGATATCCGCATTCATATAAATCCCTTCAAAATAGATACTTACTTTTTTTTCTGAAAAATACTCAGGAACATTAAAATCCTTTCGAAACCAGGCTGTTCCTCCTTTCATATAACCTCCGTCAATTCCCCAAATTGTGGTTGAATCAAAGGGTGACTCTGTTCCGGAAATATCTTCAATACTCCAGTCATGTGGTAAATCAACAGATCTCCAATCTACGTCTTCAAAACCTCTGTTTTTTTCATTTTCAATTTCACCGGGATAGAATTTCCATTCAAAATCAAACAATATTTTTTCCCTGGGATTGTTTTGTGAGCAACTGCTGATCATCAAAATCATAATTAAAAAAGTGAATGTTTTTATATGGTTCAGTATCATGTATGAAATGTTTTTTTAACCAAATTAATCAATTATTTCCACTTCTTCCTAATTCGCAGAATTCTTTTGTCGAATGCTTGAAAGGTGACAAAATACAGGAAGTTTCAATAAACAAAACCTATTTCCAAACGTTATTTTACCAGAATTCAAATTCGTAAAAAAACCATGTTGATAGTGAAATCAGAATTGATTGATACAAATATAATTTCAACTAAAGAAGCTTTACAGGATTATTATACAGTATGCCTTAGCCGTGAGCTTAGCCTGCTGGGAAGACGCGAAGTGCATAATGGCCGGGCTCATTTCGGGATATTCGGCGACGGCAAAGAGGTTGCTCAGGTAGCCTATGCCAGAGCATTCAAAAAAGGTGACTGGCGTTCGGGATACTACAGGGATCAGACCTTCATGCTTAAACTTGGTTTACTGCAACCGGAAGAGTTTTTTTCTATGATATATGGTGAAACCGATGAAAACTTAAATCCCTCTACTGTAGGCAGAAATTTCAATAATCATTTTAGCACTCAAAATATTGACGAAAATGGTGAAATTAAGGATTTACTCAATACTTACAATTCAGCATCAGATATTTCCTCAACAGCGGGACAAATGCCACGTTTAATGGGACTGGCTCAGGCTTCGAAAATAGTACGACAAAAACCGGATTTAAAAAAATACATAAATAATAATGTAGCCGGGAATGAAGTTGCTTTTGGAATGATTGGGGATGCAAGTACTTCGGAAGGAATTTTCTGGGAAACCATAAATGCAGCTGGTGTAATGCAGGTTCCTGTGGTTGTTGCCGTTTATGACGATGGATATGGAATAAGTGTGCCCAAAGAGCTTCAGACAACCAAGTCAAGTATATCAAAAGTTCTTAATGGTTTTAAAAAGGAGAAAAATTCAAATGGTGTTGAAATATATTCCGGAAAAGGTTGGGACTATGAAGGTTTGGTGAAAATGTTTTCCAAAGGCGTGGAAAAAACAAGAAACACCCATGTTCCGGCAGTTTTTCATATTGAAGAACTAACCCAACAAATCGGACATTCTACATCAGGCTCACATGAAAGGTACAAATCTAAAGAGCGATTAAATTGGGAAAAAGAATTTGACTGTAATAAAAAAATGAGGGAATGGCTGATTGATAGCGGATTGGCCAGCGGGGAAGAATTAAATTCGATAGAAGACAAGGCAAAGAAAAGAGCAAAAGATGCTAGAAAAAAAGCATGGTCAGATTTTGTCAAAGGCTACAAGGATGAACAAGAAGAACTGCGCGAAATTGTGTCCAGAATAGAAAGCAAAACCCATTTACAAAGCTACCGCTTGGTTGACTATGAAAAAATTACAAAAAGAACCTTTCTGACCAGAAGACACTACCTGAGTTTTGCCAAAGGACTTTCTTTAAAAATTCACTTGAGAAAGGAAGTTGAAAACGACAGAAAAGACTTAAAAGACTGGATTAGAAGATATGAAGAAAGAAGTGCAGCGGCTTATAACAAACAGTTGTATCGTACAGGAAATGATGCTACGGTAAAAGTTAAAGGTATTCCTGTTGAATATAAAAATGAACCGGAAGATGTTAATGGCTCTGAGATCATTAGCAGTAACTTCAACAAATTATTTCAGAAATATCCTACCCTTGTAACATTTGGTCAGGACACGGGTAAACTTGGTGATGTAAACCAGGGGATGAAAGGAATGCAGGAAAAATACGGTATTGAAAGAATATCTGATGCAGGAATCAGAGAGGCCACCATTATCGGGCAAGGAATTGGACTGGCTTTACGGGGCTTTCGACCGATTGCGGAAATCCAGTATCTCGATTATGTTATTTATGCACTTTCACAATTAAGTGACGACTTGGCAACACTTCAATACAGAACAAAAGGAAAACAGGCTGCCCCATTAATTGTACGAACCCGTGGTCACCAGTTACAGGGAATTTGGCATGCAGGATCGCCGATGCAAATGTTGCTGGGTTCTTTACGTGGAATGTATTTGTGTGTCCCAAGAAATATGACACAAGCAGCTGGTTTTTATAATACATTGATGGAAGGAAATGATCCGGCTTTAATAATTGAACCTTTAAAAGGCTATAATGTAAAGGAGAAAATGCCTTCAAATATTGGCAAATATAAAATCCCACTGGGTGTGCCGGAAATTTTAAAACCAGGAAGGGATATAACCATTGTGACCTACGGATGGAACTCGCATCACGCAATAAAAGCAGCCCGGTTACTGGCACGTTTTAAACAAATTTCAGCTGAAGTCATTGATGTACAAACTCTAATGCCTTTTGATGTAAATCATATCATAAAAGAATCGATTAAAAAAACAAACAAAGTTGTATTTATGGATGAAGATGTTCCTGGTGGAGCTTCGGCATATATGATGCAAAAGGTAATCGATGAACAGGATGCTTTTAATTACCTGGATACAGCCCCACGTTGTCTTTCAGCGCAGGAACACAGGCCTGCCTACGGAATTGACGGTGAGTACTTTTCGAAACCCAATGTGGAAAGATTATTCAGAACAGTGTATGATATGATGCGGGAAACAGATCAGGAAAAATATCCTGTACTTTGAGGTTTCTTATTGGGATCCGCGGTTTTCAAAGGCAGTTTGTCCGGAGGTTGGAAACTTCCGATCCCAAAGAAAAAAGAGGCTAACTCAAGTAAGACAGCCTCTTTTAAAACAAATCCGGAAAAATTATCTAATCGTGCTTTTTTCTAGTTTATCATCTTAAACAATAATTCAGAACAAATAACTGGAGTTTTCTGGTTTTTTGGTAAGAAACAATAAGCTCCCGAATTTTCCGCATCAATTGCAATTCGATCGTTTGATGAATCTGACATTACAATTACTGTTGCATCTGCTTTTTTTAATTTAATACTTTTCAAAATCATCACTACGTTCATATCTTTTTCAAGATAATAATCCGAGAAAACAATAAGTTTTGATTTTAAAAATTCTTTTCCGCCAAAATAGTTTAAAAAGTCTTGTCCATTCTGAAAGCTTGTAAATTTTACGGCGATGTTTTTTAAACTCTGAATTGTATTAATTGCCGAATTTAAAGCTTTACTTAAAACAGTATTGGCCAGGTGGTTGTCTTCTATCACTACCACTTCAAAAGCATTTTCTATGTTGTTTTTTTCATTTTTTAGGGTGTTTGTTTCTACTTTTTTAATTCTATTAACAGTCTCCATTTTAATTTTAAGTGTTTTGCCAAACTATAACAAGAGACGTACCAAAAAAGTCATTCTAAGAATATCAAAAAATAAAACGCTATTATCATGTTACTTACAAATAATTCTAATTTATTCTAATTTTCACATGTTTTTCAAATTGAGAAAAAAAATTACAAATCAATTAATTTTGGGAATGATATAGAATAATAATCTAAAAATTAAAGAAGTAACCGGCAATTGAATCATCCTGAAATATTGTATATCGTAACTAAACGTCCAATTGGACCAAGAAACAGATTCTTTTGAGGAAAAATTACAGGAATTATATTTATTTCAATTTCTTTGTAATTAGAAACTGTTATTTATAAACAGCAAAATGGTTGAAAAAAAGGATTACAATAACGATTGGAGAGTAGTTGCTTCAACAATTTATAAAAAGCCAAGCGATTCAAAAATATATGGAATGGTGGAGCTTGATGTTACGGAACTGGAAAAGTATATTGCCAAGAAACGTAAAGAAGGAATAAAAACTACACTTACATATCTTTTAACTTTGATTATCGGACGTGCTATACGACAGGAAGTACCGGAACTTAATACCTACTTAAAACGAGGTAAAATAGTTCAACGAGAACAGGTAGATGCCACGGTTAGTGTTTTATTAGCTGGAGGTCAAATGGGATCGGTAAAAGTTGAGAATGCCGACCAATTAACAACCTCAGAAATTTCAAATAAAATTGGAAAAAACATTGCCAACTCAAGAAAGGGTTACGAAAACGATACAATGCAATCGAAGTCGATGTTGGCGAAATTTCCATGGCCTTTTAGAAACTGGCTTTTTAAACTTTATAAAATAATTACAATTCACTGGGGTATTTCAATTCCAATGATTGGGTTGGATTCAACAAGTTTTGGCTCATATATTGTTTCAAATATAGGAACTGTAGGCCTTGATACGGGATATGGCTCTTTGCTCCCATCCTCTAATATTTCATTTGTTTTTATACTGGGTTCAATAGATAAAAAACCGGTAGTTGTAAATGACGAGGTTACTATCAGGCGTGTTATGTGGCTATCTTCTACTCTCGACCATCGTGTGGTTGATGGTTCTCACGGTGGTAAACTTTTCCGTTTTATAAAACGATTGGCAAAAAATCCGGA
Source organism: uncultured Prolixibacteraceae bacterium (assembly GCA_913063265.1). Taxonomy (GTDB): domain Bacteria; phylum Bacteroidota; class Bacteroidia; order Bacteroidales; family Prolixibacteraceae; genus Draconibacterium. The sequence goes on from CAJXZG010000090.1 coordinate 17,387, forward strand.
ATTGCTTGATTTGAAACCGGATAAAAAAATCTCAAAATTTTAATGTTTTTCGTTTAATAAAATTGTAGTCCAAGGCTTAAATTCTGCATTCTTTTTGGACAGGCTGTTTAATTTTTACAGGTTTAATATTATTTATCATTTCCAGTCTGATAATTGAAAATAATTTTTCCGTGTACGAACACGAAATCAAAATAATTCATTAGATTTGTACTCCAATATTTACAAACAAGATGTTTAATCATCATAATATCAGTGTATTATAAAAGAAAATAATCAAATAAGAATTAAGGACATTGCAAAAAAAGCAAATGTTTCAATCGGAACCGTTGACAGGGTGCTTCATAATCGTGGAGAAGTTTCGGAAAAGACTAAAAAAAAGATACTTGAAATTATTTCGGAACTTGATTATAAACCAAACATACTTGCCAGCAGCCTTGCTTCAAAAAAATCAGCGGTTTTTGCTACCCTATTGCCCAAACCGCCTTCAAAAGAAGGTTATTGGAATATTCCTCTGGTTGGTGTTAAAAAAAGAATTTCAGAATTAAAACAATTTGGGATTCAGTTGAACTCCTTTACTTTCAGTCAAACCGACAGAAATGATTTTACAACTGAAGCTGAAAAAATAATTGAATTAAAACCCGATGGTGTTTTACTGGCTCCTTTCTTTAAAAAAGAGTCCATCGATTTTATTGAAAACTTAAAAAAACATAATATCCCCTTTGTTTTTATTGATTCTGAAATTAAAGATGTCGGCCAAATTAGTTACATAGGTCAGGATTCTTATCAAAGCGGATTGGTTTCAGGGAAACTGCTTGATATGATCTTGTCGGAAGGAAACATACTGGTCATACATTTTGCAAAGGAAATGGATAATCAAAACCATCTTGTCGAAAGAGAAAAAGGTTTCTATGACTGGTTCAGAAAGAATAATATTTCCAGGCATCAGCTTTTTACCACCGAAGTTTCGGATACTGCTGATTTGGAATGGATGCAAAAAGTAAAAGCTATAATCGACAAAAATCAAATTAAAGGAATTTTTGTCACCAATTCCAGGGTATTTTTTGCCGCCAGATTGATAGAAAAGTACGGACTTAAAGAAATTAAGCTTATCGGACATGATATAATTAAATGGAATATTGAATATTTAAATAAGAATATAGTTCATTTTCTGATTTGCCAACGCCCTGAAGAACAAGGATATTATGCTGCTAATGTTTTATTTCAACATGTAGTTGAGAAAGAAATCATTAATAACAAGCATTATACATCTATTGATATTCTTACAAAAGAAAACATAAACTATTATAAAGAATTTAAGTAACATTTTATGAAAAGCTTATCGTTTAACGACCTTAGTGGAAAGGTATGTGTAATTACAGGAGGAGCAGGAGTTCTGGGAAGTGCCATGGTGAATGCTATTGCTTCTGTGGGAGCAAAAATTGCAATCGCTGATATTAATAAAGAAGTTGCGGATAAAGTTGCTTCCGAAATTGCAAAGGAATCTGGAACCGAAGTTATTGGAATAGAAGCCAATGTATTGGAAAAAGCATCATTGGAAAAAGCAAAAGAAGAAATCAATAGCAGGCTTGGAGATATTGATATTTTGATTAATGGTGCCGGAGGAAACAGTCCACAAGCCACCACAAAAGTCGAAACCATGACCGAAGAAAACATGGATAATCTGGAAGACACTTTCTATGGTTTGGAAATGGAAGGTTTTGACAAAGTTTTTGCATTGAATTTTAAAGGTACGCTTTTACCTACTATGGTTTTTACCAGGGACATGTTGAAAAACAAAAAAGGAGTTGTTTTAAATGTTTCATCTATGAATGCATACAAACCTTTAACAAAAATTCCTGCATACTCAGCAGCCAAAGCATCAATTAATAATTTTACAGAATGGCTTGCTGTTCACCTGGCAAAAGTAGGCATCCGCGTAAATGCAATTGCACCGGGCTTTTTTATCACACACCAGAACCGTTTTCTTGTAATGGATGAAAAAACAGGCAATTATTCTGCAAGAGGTCAAAAAATTGTTGACAATACACCAATGGGGAAATTTGGTGAACCCGAAGATTTACAGGGCGCTACATTATTCCTGATTTCTGACGTTTCGAAATTTATAACCGGTATTGTAATTCCTGTTGACGGCGGTTACAGTGCATTCGGTGGGGTGTAAAACCAATAACAAATAACTAACGACAAATAACTAACGACAAATAACTAACAGCTTTTCAACTAAACTTTTGACAATTTAGAAATTATTAAAATCAAAAAATGTCATTAGAACAAACATGGAGATGGTACGGTCCATCAGATCCTGTAACACTGCAGGATATAAGACAAGCAGGTGCTACGGGAATTGTAACTGCTTTGCATGAAATTCCAAACGGAGAAACCTGGAGTGAGGACGCATTAAGAGAGCGTAAAAGATTAATCGAATGGGACGATAATATTACACCACCAAAATCAAGAGGATTAACATGGTCGGTTATTGAAAGTATCCCTGTTCATGAAGATATAAAACAAGCAAGACCAAATCGTGATAAACTAATTGAGAATTATATTCAAAGCATTCGCAACGTTGGAAAAGTTGGAATCCCTGTACTATGTTACAATTTTATGCCTGTGGTTGACTGGACTCGAACCAATTTAAAAATGGAACTTGAAGACGGAGCCCGGGCCTTATGTTTCGACATGACTGATTTTGTTGCATTCGACATTTTTATGTTACGTCGAAAAGGTGCAGAAGAAAGTTATGAAGGTGAATTAATTAAAAAAGCCCAGCGTAGGTATGAATCGATGAACCGAGAACAGCGTTATGAGTTGGAACGTACTATTATTGCCGGGCTGCCCGGTGCTGAGGAATCATATACACTCGAACAATTTCAGGCAAAACTGGACGAATACAAAGATATTGATGATACAATATATCGTGAAAACCTTAAATATTTTTTGGAACGTGTAGCACCGGTTGCTGAAGAAAGTGGTGTAAAACTGGCGATTCATCCCGACGATCCTCCATTTTCCTTATTCGGGTTGCCAAGAGTAGTAAGTACAGAAAAAGATTTGAAATACCTATTGGGTGTTTATGACAGCATTTATAATGGATTTACTTTATGTACCGGTTCGTATGGTGTTCGTGCCGACAACGACCTGGTAGGAATGGTAAAAAGACATGGTGCAAAACTCAATTTTGCTCATTTACGTAGTACTCAACGAGACGAATTAAATGGCTTTCATGAAGCCAGTCACCTTCAGGGCGACGTTGACATGTATGGCGTTATGCTGGCCATATTAAAGGAACAAAGAAAACGTCAGGCCGTATATCGCCCGGACCATTCAATACCTATGCGTGCTGACCATGGTCACACTATTTTAGATGATCTCGACAAAAAAACTAATCCCGGATATTCTGCAATTGGATTATTAAGAGGGATGGCTGAATTGCGTGGATTGGAACTGGGAATAGAGCGGAGTGGCGCTGTTTTCAATGACTAAATTGAGGTGAAAATCTGAATATAAATAAATACTCGGGATTTGAAAGTTTCCCGGGTTAAAAGACAAGAAACTATAACGATAACAAAAAAAATAAAACAATATGGAACTAAAACAAAACTGTAAATATGCCATGCTTGTACCAACCAGTATGGGTATTCGGATTACACCTGAAAATGGCCAGCCGGTTCATGTAAGTGACAAATTTACGATGTATGCTACCAGTGCCGAAACTAATGTAGCAAGCATCTCTTCTTATTTGGGTTTGCCTGTTAAAGTATTAACAACATTTGTTAAGGGTAGTCCAATAGCTCAATTTTTAAAGAGTAATCTAAAATCACGGCATATGGATTATGAGGGGCCGGAGGTAGAACAGGAAAATCCCTGGAGTTATCGCCATCAAATCAATATTGCCGATAGCGGTTATGGATCTCGTGGTCCGCGCGTTTTTAATGATCGTGCAGGAGAAGTTGGCAGAACATTAAATGTTAAAGATTTTGATTTGGACAGAATTTTTGGTGAAGAAGGTGTACAAATCGTTCATCTTTCTGGGTTGATCGGTGCCTTGTCTCCTGAAACAACACAATTTTGTCTTGAAGTGGCCAGGGCTGCTAAAAAATACGGAACCAAGATTTCTTTTGACTTAAACCACAGAGCATCATTCTGGAAAGGACGTGAAGATCAGCTTCGCAAAGATTTCACTGAAATTGCTTCTGTTTCTGATATTCTGATCGGGAACGAAGAAGATTTTCAATTGTGTTTTGGAATAGAAGGACCTGAAGCTGGAGGTGAAGGTTTAAAAGCTAAAATAGAGGGTTTTAAGGGACTGATTAAACGCGTAAAAGAAACCTTTCCAAATGCATCGGTTTTTGCTACTACATTGCGTGAAGTAATAAGTGTAAACCAACACCTGTGGGGAGCTATAATGCTGGAAGGAAATAACTGGCATATTGTTGAACCACGCGAAATTCATGTACTTGACCGTATTGGCGGTGGTGATGGTTTTGTAGGTGGAATGTTATATGGAATTCTAAAAAACTGGGATGCAGAAAAAT
>CAJXZG010000091.1 GCA_913063265.1 uncultured Prolixibacteraceae bacterium
GGTTTTGGTAATAATTTAATTTGATATTTTTCTGAATTATATTTCAAATCGGTAAAAAAGAATGAAACTTCGTTAATTACAGAAACCATTTCATATTCAAAAATTCCGTTTCCGGTTGCCTTCATTAAATAGTTGTTTCCTTCAATGTTTAAATAGACTATTTCAGGAATTACATCACCATCAACTTTTACATTAACCACAAACGATTCTCCTTTTTTCACCTGAAGGTTTGAGTTTTGTAATTCAAACTGAAAAGGTGCAGGTTTTATAAAAGTAGTATTGTAGTGAACCAGTCGATTGGTTGAATCAATAAATACATTTCTATTATATAAAAATATCCCAGATGTAATTAAAACACTGATTATTAAATATATAAAAACATATCGGATGTTCTTAAACTGAACCGCATCATTAAAATCGAAAACTTCAAGCTGTTCTATTTTTTGATCAATACTGGCCAGAACCAATTCATTGGAATAATTATTTTCTTTTAAATCGTTAAGTTCAATAATGTTTAAAAGCTTATCCTCAATATCTGTAAAATGCTTCTGAATTATATTGGTAGTTTCTTTTACATCGATTGGTTTAATAATCCTGAGCATTTTTAATAAGGGTAGACCCACAAACTGGATTAACATTAATCCTGTAAAAATCAAAAAACCAAAAAATATTATTTTACGAACTTCAGAAGAGAAATAAACAAAATACTCAACAACTGAAAACGCAGTGTATATAGCCAATACAGAAAAAAGAGAAATTAACAACCCTCTTAATAATTTGTACGTGTAGTATTTTAACTTAAACGAATTAAGCTTATTAACAAGTATGTTAAACTTTTTTGACATTAATTGTAAATATTTATATAACAGTTATTTATAAAATGCTTAATTGTTAATAATTGTTCAAAAACTGCTAAAAAAACAAAAGTAAACTTTTAAAATAAAATTTGCATTTTTCAAATTTTAATACATATAATTCCTTTCATAAATAACATTCTTAAACTTACATTTTTTTAGTTGTATTCTATTCACAACTTTTTAACCTGTTTACATTTTAAATAAATAACACTCAAATTCTATTCACAGTTGTTTACAACATTATTTATCTGTTTCTATTTTAACAAATTAAAATATTAAAAAGATGTTAAAAAGCGATTAAATAATTTGTTAAAGAATTGCTTATAAAATCTGAAAAAAAGAAATTAACAATTATAAACAGGATATAATAAGTAATATTTGATCTTATATTTGTTTAATTAAGAATATTAATAATAATATGTTTTGAAGATACTTTTAGTTGAAGATAATTTGATGAATCAAAAGGTGGTAATGTTTAACCTAAAAAAATTGAATTGCAAAATTACACCTGTTACAAACGGAAAGGATGCCCTTGAATATTTTAAAAAAGAAAAATATAATATTGTTTTAATGGATATTATGCTTCCCGAAATGAATGGGTATCAAATAACCAGGGAAATAAGAAAAATTGAAAAAGAAAATAATGAAGAAAATCCTGTTGCAATAATTGCTTTAACTGCAAACACTTATGAAAATGATAAAGAAAAATGTTTAAGCATAGGCATGAATGATTATTTATCAAAGCCTTTTTCGGCGCAACAATTAATTAAAACAATAGAAAAATTTATTAGGGCTGATTAAAATAATATGAACTTGGATTTAGATATAAGAGGAGATAATTATTCTGAAAATGAAAAGGAACTTGATATTAAATTAAGACCGCTTCAGTTTGACGATTTCAGGGGGCAAAAACAAATTGTTGAAAATCTTAAAATTTTTGTAAAAGCTGCAATTATGCGCGGAGAATCCCTTGATCATGTATTACTTCACGGACCACCGGGATTAGGTAAAACAACACTTTCAAACATTATATCAAACGAAATGGGGGTGGGATTAAAAGTTACTTCAGGACCAGTTCTGGATAAACCAGGAGATTTAGCCGGATTATTAACTAACCTGGAAGAAAACGATGTTCTTTTTATCGATGAGATTCACCGTTTATCGCCAATTGTAGAAGAGTATTTATACTCAGCCATGGAAGATTTTCGGATTGATATTATGATAGACAAAGGCCCCAGTGCACGTTCTGTACAAATTGAATTAAATCCTTTTACTTTAATTGGTGCAACAACAAGATCGGGTTTATTAACTTCTCCTTTACGCGCCAGGTTTGGTATTAATTCTCATTTGGAATATTATGATGCTGATGTTTTAAAAAGTATAGTAAAACGTTCGGCCGGGATATTGGATGTTGAAATTACAGACGATGCTGCACACGAAATTGCTTTCAGAAGCCGGGGTACTCCCCGAATTGTAAATTCTCTGTTGCGTAGGGTGCGCGATTTTGCCCAGGTTAAAGGAAATGGTAGCATTGATATGGATATTACCAAACACGCCCTAAAAGCGCTTAATATAGATGAATACGGATTAGACGAAATGGATAATCGTATTTTGCTTTGTATTATAGACAAATTTAAAGGCGGACCGGTAGGAATTTCTACCATTGCAACAGCAGTAGGGGAGGATAGTGGAACCATTGAAGAAGTTTACGAACCATTTTTAATCAAAGAAGGATTTATTAAACGAACTCCAAGAGGCAGGGAAGTTACGGAGTTGGCATACAAACATTTAGGAAGGATAAAATACGGAAACTCACCTACTTTATTTTAATTTGCGGGAGGAATCAATTCAACCTCAAATAATTTTGGCCATAATTTACCGGTGATAAATATTCTTTCTGTAGATTCATCATAAGCAATCCCGTTCATATAATCAATTCTATCATTTGGTTTATGATACATGTTTATAATACCCGGAAAACTTACTTCAGATAAAACTCTTCCGGTTTCAGGTTCAATTTCAACTATTTTTTCTGTTGTATAAAGGTTGGCAAAAATATTTCCATTTATAATTTCCAGTTCATTTAACTGATAAATCAATTCTTTGTTATCTGCTACTTCAACTGTTTTTACAACAGAAAAATCGTCAGGTTTTAACCAGGAAAGTACATTGGTACCGTTACTCATAATTAAATTTGTACCATCGTTGGTAAGTCCCCAACCTTCACCTTTAAACTGAAAACTATCGAGTACTGCAAAATCTGACAAATTATAAACAAATCCTTTTTGTGCACGATAAGTAAGTTGGTAGATTTTATTATTTAAAATGGTTATTCCTTCGCCAAAATATTTATCATCCAAACGATGTGCCTTTAACTCTTTTGCGCTTTTTAAATTTACCTTAAACAATCCCGATGTACCATGTTCACCTGTACCTTCATACAAAAAACCATCGTAATACTCTAAACCCTGGGTATAATATTCTTTTGAGTGTGGATAAACATTTACAATTTTGTAGGAATAGGTTTTTGGAACTATGTCAGATATGACAGAAATAGCTTTTGTTCTTGTATTTTTTACCCCGTCTTTTTTAATGGGTTCAACAGTAATATTGCTTTTTCCTATTCTGGAAATTTCAATGTCGTCAACATTAAAATCCAATTCGGGGCTTTCTTTTATTAACTGGCTGTTATAGTATACTTTAACCGTTTCAATTTCGCCGTTTTTAACTTTGGTTTTTACATTTATCGATACTTTTTCTCCAAAAACATAATTGCTTTTTTTTGGTAAAACAGTAATTGAACTCACCGGTTTTCTGGATTTTGAAGCTTTGTTAGAACAGGAAAAAGCAGTAATGAAAAAGCTGCAAACAAGTATTATTGGAAATAAAGATCGGCCCATTTTGTTTTTGTTATTTGGCAACCAAAGATAAAACATATTCAACAAAGGTTGTTTATCAAAATCTATATCTTTGCTTGAAATTTAATCAACTTGAATCCATTTAAAAAATTAGCAGGAGAAACAGCAATCTACGGAGTAAGCAGTATTGTTGGCCGATTTTTAAACTGGTGGTTAATGCCGCTTTATGTGTCTATTTTTTCTACCGAAGTTTATGGCATTGTAACCAACCTGTATGCATATGTTGCGTTTTTTATGGTTTTGTTAACCTATGGAATGGAGACAGGCTTTTTCAGGTTTGCTTCAGAAAGTAAAAACCCGGATAAAGTTTATTCCACCTCTTTGATTTCACTGTTTTCCACCTCACTGATTTTTTTGCTTATTGTAGTTCTTTTTAAGGAGCAGATTGCCGGTTTAATTAATTATGATAATCATCCTGAATATATTTTTTGGCTGGCAATTATTTTAGCTATCGATGCTATAACAGCTATACCTTTTGCGCATCTGCGTCTGAAAAACAAGCCTTTAAAATTTGCTTTTATCAAGCTGGTAAATATTGGAGCAAATATATCTTTTAACCTTTTCTTTTTACTCTTATGCCCGGTTTTGGCTAAAAATCCGAACTCCGTTATTCATGCTGTTTATTCACCGGAAATTGGTGTTGGATATGTGTTTATTTCAAATTTACTTGCCTCAGCAATCACATTTTTGATGTTGCTACCTAACATTTTAAAATTGACTTTTCAATTCGATAAAACCCTGCTGTATAAAATGTTAAACTATTCAATACCAATTTTGGTGGTTGGACTGGCGGGTGTGGTTATTTTACATATCGATAAAATTTTAATTCCTTTTCTTATCCCTGAAAATCAGAATCCCATGGGACAGTTGGGAATTTATGGTGCAGGAGTTAAAATTGCGGTTTTGATGAATATGTTTATACAAGCATTCAGGTATGCTTTTGAACCTTTTTTCTTTTCACAGTCAAAAGACAAGGACGATAAAAAAATGCACGCCGGGATAATGAATTATTTTGTAATATTTGGTTTACTTATATTTTTAGGAATGGTTTTATATATCGATATTATTCGATTATTGAACTGGAAGCCAGAGTATTACGAAAGTTTCCCTATTTTGCCCGTAATTCTGCTTGCCAATCTTTTTTATGGAATTTATTTTGCCCTGTCGATGTGGTATAAACTTACGGATATGACCCGGTATGGTGCCTACATGTCTGTTACCGGTGCAGCATTGACAATTGCACTTAACTTTTTACTTGTTCCGGTTTATGGTTATAAAGGATCTGCTTTTGCATTAATGATATGTTTTTTAGGAATGATGGTAGTTTCTTACTTTCTGGGACAAAAGTATTATCCAATACCCTATAATTTGAAAAGGATTTTAACTTATTTTCTGATAGCGGGAGTAATTTATTTTATTTCGTTGTACACAGCTGAAAAAGAACCGGTTTTAAAATATTCACTTAATACAATTTTATTGGCTGTGTTTATCATTTTTGTCTATATTTTGGAAAAAATAGAGTTAAAAAGCTTATTTAAAATCAGTAAAAAGAGTTAAGTACCAAAAAGTATTATTTTTGCATCTATGAAACAACCATGATCAAGGTTTACAAATAGTCGAATGATTATTATCATGGGAGTTCTCCCGGGTCCTCGGGATTGCTTATAAAAAGACATTATTGAATAAATGAAAGATTTAGAAGGAAAAGTTATTGCAGTTGCCAGTGATCATGCAGGATTTGACAAAAAGCAGGTAGTGCTTAAGTATTTCAGGGAAAATGGAATAGAATTTAAAGATTTTGGTTGTTACTCAAACGAAAGTGTTGATTATCCTGAATTTGCACAAGCTATCGGATCTGCAATTGAAAACGGTGACTACAAAATCGGAATAACTTTCTGTGGCAGCGGACAGGGAATAAGTATAGCTGCCAATAAATTTCAGCATGTTCGTTCAGCTACTTGTTGGTCGCCTGAAATTGCTGCATTGGCAAAACAGCATAATGATGCAAACATTTGTGCTATTCCGGGCAGATTTGTTACTGATAAAGAAGCAATTGCCATTGTGGAAGCATACCTCAATGCAGAATTTGAAGGTGGACGTCATGCCAGGAGGATAGCAAAAATTCCGCTAAAATAATATATGCCCAAAACAAAAGACATATTTGTAGAAGATTCGAAAATTGCCTTTGACAAAAAACATCGTAAAACCATAAATTTTAACATTTCAAGGTATGATGCTGCAGTGTCGAAAGGAAAACTTCGTTATACAAATCTGGAATTGGCAAAACAAAGGGCTTCCTATTTAAAGGAAAAAGTAGCAGCTAACCTGGGAAGGTATCTGGAGGAGTTTGAGAAAAATGCGCTTAAAAATAATATCTCTGTTATTTGGGCAAGAAACGGGGAAGAAGCAGTATCAGAAATTATCAAGGTACTAAAAAAAGAAAATGCACGGTTGCTGGTTAAAAGTAAATCGATGATTTCTGAAGAGATAGAATTAAACGAAAATCTTGAAAAATCTGGAATAGAACCTGTTGAAACAGATTTGGGAGAATTTATTGTTCAGGTTGCAGGAGAAAAACCTTATCATATTTTAACACCCGCAATGCACAAATCGAAAGAAGATGTTGCGGAACTTTTTCATAAAAAATTTGATACTCCTGAGGATTCAACTCCAACCGAACTTACTCTTTTTGTGCGAAAAGTATTGCGAAAAAAATTTACATCGGCACAAGTAGGAGTAACAGGTGCAAATTTTTTAATTGCTGACAAAGGAGGAGTAGCACTTACGGAAAATGAAGGAAATGGAATCATGTCGGTTGCATTTCCAAAAATTCATATTGTAATTTCCGGTATTGAAAAGCTGATTCCTTCAATAAATGATTTACCACTTTTTTTGCAGCTTCTTTCAGCACACGGAACCGGACAGCAGGTAACTGTTTACAATTCATTGTTTACGGGTCCAAAAAAAGATAATGAATCAAATGGTCCGGAAAAAATGATTGTTGTTTTACTGGATAACAATCGTACTGAAATTGCCAAAGAAAAAGAACATTTTAAAGCTTTAAAGTGTATCAGGTGCGGAGCTTGCTTAAATACTTGCCCCATTTATAAAAACGTAGGTGGCTATACGTACGGAGTAACTTATACCGGGCCCATAGGTTCTGTAATTACACCGTTTATGAATGGTTTTAAAAATTATAACCATTTAAGTTATGCCTGTTCTGTTTGTGGAGCCTGTTCAGAAGTTTGTCCGGTAAAAATTCCCTTACACGATTTGTTGCTTTTAAATCGTAAGAAAAGTGTGGAAAACAATTATGGAACATTAGCCTGGAATGCAGGAATGAAAGCCTATGAATGGGCATTTAAAAAGCGAAAAAATGTAGATTTGGTAAATGGGAAAATCAAAAATAAAATATTAAAAACCAATAAAAATGTTCTGGGAAATCAAAAGGAGTTTCCGGAAGTAGCCCAAAAGTCGTTTAGTAAAACCTGGAAGTCAAACTTAAATTTATAATTATGTTATCGAATACTTGTAAATATGCGTTGCGTGCATTGATTTATTTAGGAAAGTTTTCCGAAAAAGATACAAGAATTGGTATCAAAAAAATTTCGGAAGATCTGCAATTGTCATCACCATTTTTAGGAAAAATTCTTCAGAATCTTGTTAAACAAAAGTTACTGGTTTCAACCAAAGGACCAAATGGTGGATTTGCTCTTGCTAAAAAAGCAGAGGAAATAACACTTTGGGATATTGTGACCAAAGTGGACGGAGAAGAATTTTTTACGAATTGTTTAATTACTTTAGAACCGTGTAAAACACATGATCCTTCGAAACCTTTATGTCCGGTGCATTCTCAGTACGATAAACTGCGCAAGGATATCTGTAATTTTTACAAGGACACAACCCTGGAGGTAATTAGTAAGGATATTGACAAATATGAAGAGTTTGTAAAACTCTAAAAAAGTTTTTCCCACTTTTTGTCAGAAACAAAAAAGTAGTAAAACAATATTGCCGCACAAATTCCTAATGTATTTGCCATAAAATCGTAAATGTCGCTACTACGGGATTTTGATAGCATTTGTTGGCTAAACTCGAGTATGGCACTAAATACAACCGACACAAGCGGTGCAATAAGATAATACTTCAAATTGAGTCTTTTAAGTGGCCTTAACAGCAAAACACAAAGTATAAAAAAAAGCCCGAAATGAACCATTTTGTCAAAATGCGGTATCTTAAAAAGTGGTTTAACCGGTAATTCTTTAGCAGGAATAAAAAGAGCGTAACAAATTAATGCCAGCCATAAAACAGGTTTCCAAAAAAAGAGAAATTTGTTTTTATCAGATGTGTTATTGGAAATCTCCATTATAATCAGTTCGAATTGCAATAATAATGTTTTTTAAACAATTCCTTAGTTTTTAATCTTCTTATCATAAGAGAAAATCATGGCAGGTATTTATTTACATATTCCTTTTTGCCGACAAAAATGTTATTACTGCGATTTTTATAAAACAGTAAATACATCGCTTACTTCAAAATTCATTACAGCTCTGCAAAAAGAAATTATACTTCAAAAAAATTACCTCAGCAATGAAAACATAGAAACTATTTATTTTGGTGGAGGAACACCTTCGGTACTTAAAATAAATGAAATAAACCAGATACTGAGTGTAATAAATCAGCAATTTAAAGTTTCAACAAATGTTGAAATTACTCTTGAAGCTAATCCCGATGACCTTTCCAAAGATTATCTGAATCAAATTTATCAAACAGGAATACATCGATTAAGTATCGGTATCCAGTCTTTTCAGGATAAATTATTAAAAAAGATGAACAGGCGTCACAATTCCGGTCAGGCTTTAAAAGTTGTCGAAAATGCAGTAAAAACCGGATTTAATAATATCAGTGTGGATTTGATTTATGGTTTACCGGGATTAACAAATCAGCAATGGGTCAATGATTTGGAAAATGTTTTCAAATTACCTGTGCAACATCTTTCGGCATACCATCTTACATATCATAAAGGAACAGCTTTTTACACCTGGTTGAAAAAGGGAAGCTTAAAAGCATTGAATGAAAATGAGAGTATTTCGCAATTCAAATTGTTAGTTCAAAAGGCAAAAGAAAATGATTTTGAACAATACGAAATTTCAAATTTTGCAAAGGACAGAATGTACTCAAAACACAATTCTTTTTACTGGATGGGCATTAAATATTTGGGATTGGGGCCTTCCGCTCATTCTTATAACGGGATTTCACGAAGATGGAATGTCGCTAATGTTGAAAGTTATATCAAAGCAATTGATAATGGTTTAAACTACTGGGAAGAAGAAATTTTAAATGAAGCTAATAAATACAATGAATATATTTTAACAAGAATTCGCACGATTTGGGGAGTGTCGTTAAATGATTTAACAAATGATTTTGGTGTTGAAAAAGCAGAACACTTCGTGAAAAATATTAAAAAGTATATCAACAACAGAATGGCAATCCAAAATAAGGGTATTTATACTTTAACAGAAAAGGGAATGTTTGTTTCAGATGAAATTATGACCAACCTTATGTACATATAATTGTTAACCAATAAGTTAAATTGATTGTGCAATTTACATTTTATAAAAATTAAGACTGAAAAATCTTTATAAATCTCTATATTTGCGTTTCGCAAAAAAACAGCGTTTAAAATGGAAATTAAAATTGTAAACAAATCGGACAACGATTTACCCGCATATAGTACTGAATTATCGGCTGGAATGGATGTTAGAGCATTTTTATCTAAGCCGGTAACACTTAAACCTTTAGAGCGAAAACTAATTCCAACAGGATTGTTTCTCGAAATTCCTGCAGGTTTCGAAGCTCAAATCAGACCCCGTAGTGGATTGTCCCTTAAAAAAGGAATTTCTGTTTTAAATACTCCCGGGACTATTGATGCTGATTACAGGGGAGAAGTTGGCATTATTTTAGTCAACTTATCGAATGAAGATTTTGTTATTGAAAGCGGGGAGAGGATTTGCCAAATGATCATTGCATCACACGAAACGGTAAAATGGAATTTGGTTGAGGAATTGGAAGAGACCCAAAGAGGGGCAGGTGGTTTTGGCCACACAGGGAAAAATTAAAAGAATGAAAAATATCAAGGGTTTAAGTTTAATCGTTCTGTTCATTGTTTTTGTTTCATGTTCAGGAAGTAAAAAAGTAACCGAACAACAGGTTATTCAGGCAGCGGTAGAAACAGAAAGCAAGACAAATTCTGAACTTGATGAAAAAAAGCAGATGGAATTTAACTATCTGTTTTCTGAAGCATTAAAACAAAAAATGCTGGGTAATGCACAAAATGCCATTCAGATTTTATCCAGTTGCCTTCAAATCGATCCCAATTCATCTGCTGCAATGTTTGAACTTGCTAGTATACATGCAGCAAACAATGATTTAACAAGTGCAACCTTATTGCTTGAAAAAGCTATCAGTTTAAATCCAGATAATATTTGGTATAAAAAGCTGCTGGCACAGATTTATCAGCAAACTCAGAAATTTGAAGAGGCGGCAGGAATTTATGATGACATGATAAAGGCAGATCCTGAAAATCAGGAGTATATTTATTCCAAGGCAGTTCTTTTGGCGAATGCTCAAAAGTATGAGGAGTCAATAAATACCTATCGTGAGCTGGAGAAAAAAACAGGAATCAATGAACAAATTTCGGTAGAAGTTCAGCAGCTGTATGTTGCAAACGGTGAGATTGACAAGGCATTTAAAGAAATTGAAAAGTTAATAGAGCATAATCCAAACGAACCTAAATACTACGGTTTGTTGGCAGATTTATATCAAAGTCAGGGAGACAGTATTAATGCTTTAAACAATTACAACAAAATTCTTGAAATGGACCCGGAGAGTGGATTTGTACACTTCTCTCTGGCTAATTTTTATCTTGAATATAATGAGGTTAACAAATCTTTTGAAGAAACTAAAAAAGGATTTGCAAGTAACAATGTAGATTTACAAACCAAACTACAGCTTTATATTATGTTGGTTTCTAACAGGGAAAAATCGAAAATTAACGATGAAAAGGAAGCCGAACTGATAAATATTTTAATAGAAAATCATCCTAACGAATTTCTGGTTTATACCATTCAGGCCGATTATTTATTGAGAAAAAATCAGTTAAAAGAAGGCCGTGATGCACTTCTGAAAGCATTGGAATTTGAAAATGGTGATTTCAAAATTTGGGAAAGAATTTTATTTATCGATAACGATTTGCAGGAGTGGCAAACTTTATACGACCATAGTACCGAAGCGATGGAATTGTTCCCGAACCAACCCAATGTATATCTTTTAAATTCTGTAGCTTGTATTCAGCTCGAAAAATTTGATGAAACGATTACAGTAATTGATGAAGGGCTGGATATTCTTATAGATAATCCACCACTGGAAGGACAGTTTTTAATGCTAAAGGGAGAAGCTCTTTATAAAAAAGACAAAATAGATGAGGCATTTAAATTGTTCGACAAATCACTGGAAATCAATCCAGAAAACTATGTGGGATTAAACAATTATGCCTATTATCTGTCGTTGCTTAACAGAGATTTAGACAAAGCGGAAAGAATGAGTGGAAAAGTAATTGAACGTTTTCCAAATAATTCAACCTATCTCGATACCTATGCATGGGTGTTATTTAAAAAAGAAAATTACACGCTTGCCAGATTTTACATGGATACAGCTATAAAAAATGGTGGAGAAAATAATCCTGTAATGCTCGAACACCTGGGTGATATATTGTTTATGCTCGACAAAATTGATGAGGCAGTGGAATATTGGAAAAAAGCTGTGGAAAACGGTGGAACCTCTGAAGTTTTACAACGTAAAATACGCGAAAGAAAGTACATCGAAGATTAGAGAGGCATGGTCAGATTTCAATCTCCTATTAAACTATTTTTTATTTTCCTTCTGTTTGCAGGAATTGGACTTTCTTCCTGTAAGACAAGTAGTGAAATTACAACAGCCAATGTAAAACCAATTGGCACCGCAAAGCTGTTAAAAAATGTTGCCGAAAACAGCCTGGATTACGAGAGTTTTTCAATTAGCCGTATCAATTGCCAGTTCAACAGTAACGAATCAAAAACGTCTTTCAGGATTAATATTAAAACAATTAGAGACCAAAAAATTCTGGCTTCCATTTCAAAACTAAATCTTCCGGTTGGTCGTGTCCTTCTTACTCCCGACAGCGTGGTTTATGTAAATTATATGGAAAGAAATTATTTTGTAGATGACTACTCATTCTTAAGTGATTTTTTAAATATAGACCTTGATTTTGCAACCATTCAATCGATAATTTCAAACAGTGTTTTTTCGTACAGGAATGATGAAAAAGACAGAGATTTTAAAACTTTTATTACCACTGTAGAATCGGGTATGTATGTTTTGCAGTCGGAGAAAGAAAGAAAAGTTTTTAAACTGGAAACCAAAGGAAAGGAAGAAAAAATTGAACGCAGATTAAGAAGGCTGGATGACAATGCTCTTATCTTGCAAAAAATGACAATTAATCCGGCCAACTTTGCCCTCACCAATTTGCTTATCGAAGACAAAACAAACGACAGGAAAATGGAAATGAATTTTGATGAGTTTGTGAAAGTAATGGACAAGGATTATCCCGGGAATATTACCATGTCTTTCGATTCAGAAAGCGACAATGTTTTTTTGAAAATAAGAATGAGTGGTTTTTCAACAGAAAAACTAAAACAAATAAATTTAAATATCCCCGAAAAATATCAGCAAATCAAAGTAAATTAAACAGTTAATCTGAAAAAGTTTGTAATTTTTTTATCTGGAAGACTGACGTTTAATAAAATATGGCCAATTGTTAATATCAAAGTTTTTACAAGTAAAGAGTTATCAAAAGAATACATCGTTAAGATAAATATTTGAATATTTTATTAAAGTCAGGATTTACCCTGACAAAACCTTTTGTTTTCGTCATTATTCATAATGAAGTAATGAATAATTTGGGTTAATCTTGCTACATTCGCAAAAACAAATTTTATTTTTTGAATGAAGTATTTGCTTGTTACCGGAATCTTTATTGTATTCTGTTTTTTTGGTTTTTCACAATCAATAGAAGAGCTGCAAAAACAAAAAAAGAATGCAGAAAATGAGATTGAATACACATCAAAGCTTCTCAATGAAATTCAAAAAAATCAGAAATTATCTTTAAATCGAATTCAGCTATTAAACAATCAAATAAATAAACGAAACTCAGTAATTTCAACCATCAATAAGGAAATAGAAATTTATCAGCAATTTATCGATAACAATACATTGGCTATTAAACTGATGAACAATGATATTGAAGAAATTAAAAAAGAATATGCTGAATTAATACGTTCTGCTTATAAAAACCGAAATGCTTACGACCAGATATTGTTGTTGCTTTCAGCAGAAAATTTAAACCAGGCATACCGACGTCATTTATACATGAAACACTATACGGTTTATAGAAAAAATCAAGCCGAAATTATTGATGCTATTCAACAATCCTTAAACAAAAAAGCAGAAAAACTCGAAGAACAGAAATTGATTAAGGTGCAGTTAATTACCGAAATACAAAAAGAAACACGCACTCTGCAGGAAGAAAAGACAATAAAAAACAGTGAACTTCAAAAATTACAAAAAGAACAACGAACCTTAAGACAAAAACTTCAGCAACAGAGAGATATTGAACAGAAATTAGAACGCGAAATCAGAAGGATAATAGAAGAAGAGACAAGTAAAACAGGTGCAGGTGAAGACAAAAGTTTCAAATTGACACCTGAGCAAAAATTGATTGGCGATAATTTTGAAGAAAATAAATCGAGGTTGCCATGGCCCGTTGAACGCGGAATTATTGTAGAAAAATTTGGAATAAACCAACATCCGGTGTTAACCAATGTACAAACACGTAATAATGGTGTTAGTATTGCTACAGAAGCCGGGGCAAAAGTACGCTCGGTTTTTAACGGCGAAGTGAGTCGGGTGTTTGGCATAACAGGCGGAAATACTGCAGTGATTATAAGACACGGTAAATACCTGAGTGTATATTCAAATTTACGTGAAGTAACTGTTACAAAAGGAGATAAAGTTTCAACCAAACAAACTATCGGAACCGTTTATACTGATGTTGATGAAGACAATAAATCGATAATAAAGTTTCAAATCTGGCGCGAAAGTCAAAAATTAAATCCTGAAGACTGGATTGGCAAACAGTAAATAAGCTTAGATTACTTAAACCAAAGCACTAAAAATACAAACAAACCAAATTGAAGCCGTTTAAAAATTTTATAGAATTATCCGGGTTAAATCAATTCAATTGGTTAAATCCTCTTTTTCTGGCTTTATTACCGGCACTTTTAATTATTTGGTTGCAGCCGGTTAATTTTTCACCATTGATATTCGAATTGTCGCAGGTAAATGACAGAAATACATTTTGGTTTTTGGATTTGGAAAATCATGGACGCAATGAAAGATTTACGTTTACAAACGAAAGAACCGAGGGACATGCAATTTTTATGGTATACAATCATAATAAACAGTTTACAGAGCAATATAATTTTGAATACCCAAAAGCAAGAGTTAGATTGGAAACAGAACCTTATATTGCTGATTTTAATAAAGATAGTATAAAAGAAGTAGTGGTTTTTACCCAAAATACAGACTCTCTGTTTTTAAATATTTATGACTACAAAGCAGAAAAATGTTTGATAGAAAGCCGCTTTATTTCCACGATTGGAGGTTTTAACAAGCATTCCGATTATCATATAAAAACTGTTGGACACTATGATGTAAATCAAGATTCAATACCCGAATTCTATTTTTCCGTTTCTGCCGGGTTTGCTTTGTATCCACGCAGGGTATTTAGATACGATTTGGCAAATGATTCATTAATTGCTTCAATCAATACCGGTGCGGGGATTTTAGGTGGCAAAATTCTGCAACATAATGATTCTTTAATGATTGCGATTGGAAGCAATGCCTACGATAACATTCCTGAGGATTATCCATATCCTTATCATGATACCGCCACCTGGTTTTTTTGTTTCGATAAAGATCTAAACCTGAAATTTCCTCCTAAAATGTATGGTATTCATCCCAGCGGTATAGAATTTCCTATCGAAAGAAACGGAAATATTTATTATTTACTGGGTTCTAACAATCCTTCCAATGAAAACAAACTTTATAAAATGAACTGGCAGGGAAGGATTACAGATAGTTTAGTATGTGATTTTTATATTGCTAAAAGCTTTACAACTTTAAACTTAAGGAATAAGGAAGATTTCTATTTTTACAATGAAGGATTAAACAAATATCTGTATTTCGATATTGAAAAATTTAAAGTCAATAAATCTTCTGTACTAAACATTAAGGAGGGGAATATAATTTTTTATAATGAAGATTTAAATAATAACGGAAGCAAAGAGATATTAACGATTGATCGGCTTTCAAGAAATTTTACCATTTATAATAACAGATTAAAAAAACAGGTTGAAATAGAAAATGAACTGATAATCAGAACTGTTTCTTCTAATTTTTATGAACATTTGGGATATGGGGAGCTTATACTGAATGGCGATGAACAAGCTAAAATTTATCGTTATTATAAAAACCCGGGTTACTATTTCAAATATCCTTTTTGGTTTGCAATATATTTGATTACGGTTTTGTTTGTTTCAACTATTTTGTTTTTTCAAAATAAACGAATTCAAAACAAACAAAAAATGGAAGGGCAACTTGCCGATCTACAGTTGCAAAATCTTCGTAATCAGCTCGATCCGCATTTTACGTTTAATGTTCTTAATTCGGTTGGGAATGCAATTTACAGGCAGGATAAGGAAGAAGCTTACAATTTATTCCAGCGGTTTACAAGAATGATTCGTTCATCGTTAATGGTTTCCGATAAAGTTTTTCGTTCATTAAAAGAAGAAATTCAGTTTACCAGTGATTATCTTGAATTTCAGAAATTACGTTTTGAAAACCGTTTTAATTACACCATTGATGTAGAAAACGGTATACAAGTTAAAGACATCAAAATCCCCAAAATGTTATTACAGGGTTTTGCTGAAAACGCTGTAAAACATGCTTTTTATGGACTGAAACAAACCGGGCAAATTTCTATAAAGGTGCAAAAGAAAGGGCAATCATTTAGTGTAATTATTGAAGATAACGGAATTGGAATTAATCAGTCGAAAAAGTTAAAAGTTACTTCGGGAACTCAAAAAGGATTGGGTATTTTACAGGAACAGGTACAACAAATAAACCGATTGTATCAAACTAATTTTTGTATTAAAATAATGGATAAATCGGAGAGTAACTCCGGATTAAAAGGGACAGTGGTTAGTATTACTTTTACCTGACAATCAAAATAATTATTTAGAAACCACATAATACATCGCCGTGGTTCCAAAGTTTCTAATCCATGGAATTGCAGAAATTAACTTGAGCTGTTTTCTGGGTTGTAGTCCAAACTTGGTTTCGTAATTTGGATTGATAAAATAGAAGACACGTTTGTCGATTTTGTAATTTTCTTTCTTTAAAATTAGTTCGAACCTTTCAATCGAAATTCCCGTTTCTTTAATTTCAACCAGTCCTGCAATGGTGTCTTCTTTTTCACCAAAAGCCCTTAAAAGCGATGTATACATTCCGGTTGGGAAAAGATGATACCAGGGCATTTTTGACAGGATTTTACTTTTGCAGATTTGCTGATGCCCGCCAAAAGGATTTTGCCATGGAGGAAATGCCAAAAAGAACTTTCCTTCAGGTTTTAGAAAATCCTTTACAAAAGCCATAAACTTTTCCTGGTTTGGGATATGCTCAATTACATCGCGCATGATAATCAGGTCAAATTTTTGTTCGGGCTTTACTTTGTATATGTCTTCGCAAATTAAAGTAAGGTTATTTCGGTTTTTATGACCTTTATAAAACTCTTTTGCCAATTCAATTCTGCTGCACGAAATATCTATCCCAGTTGCCTGGCATCCCATGTCAACAAAGGGTTTGAGATTTCCGGCTTCTGCACAACCAATTTCCAAAACTCTTGTCTCACTGTTAATATCAATTAAATCAGAAATAAACGGAACTACAAATTTGCCGGTTGTTTTTGCCTGCTCATTGAAATACCTTTGTTTATCCTTATGTCTTTCCTGCATTTTTTTTGAATTTGGCGCAATTTAAAAAAATGGATTACTTTTTGTCTGTTTCTCTGTCTTCAATTTTTTTTACTGAGGCAAGAATCTCCATTAATACCGGATTTTCAGTTGAAGAATTTCGCATTTCTTCTTTTCGGAAACCAAACTTTGTATCTAAACGGCCAAGAATCAATGAAAAAATTACAAACAGTATCATCATCAAAGGATAGGTAATCCATTTGTTTTCATCAAGAAAGGTTCTTATACTTTCGTTTTTCAGATCATTTAGAAACATAAAAACTATCATTACAAAACTTATGTAACCAATGTACATCCTGGCTCTGTCAATATAAATTTTCCATCGCACGAATGATCTTTTATTTGCCTGTATTCCAAATATTTTCATATTCACCTCTTTTAGTTGGAGTATTAAAACGGAAAAAAAGACGGAATATTTTAGCATAAAAAAACCGGCTTTTACCGGTTTGTTTTTAAAGATTTGCGACCCGGTTTAAACCCGGAATATCGAGAAACTTAATTTTACGACCCTGCAATTCAATTAATTTATCCTGTTTAAATTCTGAAAGTAAACGAATTACTGATTCGGTTGCTGTACCCACCATATTTGCCAGTTCTTCACGTGTAAGTGATATTTGAAGTGTATTCTGGTTATCCAGATCAAAATTTTCCTTTAGCAACAATAATACTTCAGCCAAACGTTCGCGTACAGTTTTTTGTGCAATGTCTGTAATGTAATCATTTGCTTCCCTTAATTCGCGACATACAATTTGAAGCATATGATGAGAAAATTGCCAGTTATTCTGAATTAAATACAACAATGTTTGATAAGGAACATGACAAAGTACGGCTTCGTCGATTACTTTGGCAGTGGTGCAGGCCAACTCCTGACTGAGTAAAGACCGGTAAGCAATAATTTCGCCCTTTTTGGCAAATCTGATGATTTGTTCTTTACCATCGATACCGGTTTTAAAAACCTTTACTATACCACGAGTTACACAATAAAATCCGGTTAACCGGCTGCCTTCCCTGTAAATTACAGTTCCTTTTTTATAGAGCGAACAGGTTTTGTCGAAATTTAAACGGCCAAATTCTTCCTCTGTTAATTTATTGAACAACTGAAAACCA
Source organism: uncultured Prolixibacteraceae bacterium (assembly GCA_913063265.1). Classification (GTDB taxonomy): domain Bacteria; phylum Bacteroidota; class Bacteroidia; order Bacteroidales; family Prolixibacteraceae; genus Draconibacterium. The sequence continues at coordinate 18,067 of CAJXZG010000091.1, forward strand.
CTTAAATCTGTTTCCTGTTCTGTAGGTCTGTTTATAATGCTTCTCATATTACCCTTACTGTTTATAAATTCTTTGTAAGTAACTTAATCGTCTTAAGATACAACAATTTAGTCTTTTAATTGTAAATATAAAACGTGATATTTAATTGATTGTTTTTATCTTACAAATTAAATGAAAACTATTTAAAAAAGGCATTATGTATTCAGCATAATTAAATTGCAAGGTAACGTTCTGATTTAATCATTTTCAAAACATCAAAAAGAAAATGATATTGAAATACAAAAACTAAAAATTTAAAAAATTGATAAATGAAACATGTAGTTGATTTAGCCTGGACCGACAAAGTTGCTTTTGAAGGTGATTTGGACGGTCATAAAATAATTGTAGATGCCACAAAAGAAGTAGGTGGTAGTGATTTGGGACCACGTCCCAAAAAATTAATGCTCACAGCCCTTGCCGGATGCACAGGTGTTGATGTAATTATGATTCTGAAAAAAATGAAAGTAGTTCCTGAAGCTTTTAACGTTATAATTGAAGGAGATGTAACCGAAGAACATCCCAAGCATTACAACAAAATGAAGGTAATTTATCAGTTTAAAGGGAAAGATTTACCCATGGAAAAACTAAAAAAGGCCGTAAAACTTTCAGAAGAAACCTACTGTGGTGTTACGGCAGTTTACAAAAAAGCCATGGAAATGGAATCGGAAATCAGGATTGTAGAATAACATAGTTTCATAAAAACGATCCGGATTCCGGATTGCTTTTTTCATGAAAAAATAACTATATTGTTAACTATATTTTATTACATGAACATAGTTTTACATAAAGCATCACAGAGGGGTTATGCAGATCATGGCTGGCTAAAAGCCACTCATTCATTTAGTTTTGCCAATTATTACGATAACGAAAAAATGCACTTTGGGAAACTTAGGGTGCTTAATGACGATATAGTTGCCCCTTCCCGGGGATTTGATCTGCATCCACATCAGGATATGGAAATCATTACCATTCCTCTTTCCGGAAAATTACGTCACACCGATAATGTGGGTAACGAAGAAGTGATTGAGGCAGGAGAAGTACAGGTAATGTCGGCCGGTTCAGGAATCTGGCATTCAGAATACAATGCTTCTGATACCGAGGAGTTAAATCTTTTCCAGATATGGATTTTTACCAACAAAAGGAAACTAAAACCGAGGTATGACCAAAAGAAATTTGACAAAGCGGAAAGATTAAATAACTGGCAATTACTGGTTTCACCAAATGGTCAAAGTAATTCTCTATCCATAAATCAGAATGCATATATTTCAATGTTTGAAAGCAATGGCGAAAATACTACAAACTACCAGTTAAAAGAACAGGGCAATGGAGTATATTTTATGCTAATTGACGGTGAAACAGAAATTGCTGATAATTTACTGGAAAAAAGAGATGCAATTGGTATTTCCAACTTTCATGATGCATTGAATATCAACTTTCTCAAAAGCACTAAATTGCTGGCTATTGAAGTACCGATGAATTAAAAAATATTTCATTTTCAGTAAAACTCATGGTTTTAGAAATTAATATTTCACTTTTCAACTTTTACTAATATTTTCAGGAACTACTTTCAATTTTTTTCGTACTAAATTTTATAATTTTAGTTTTACGAATCAAACACAAAACTATGCTAAAAGCTATTAATCCTGCTACAGGCAAAACCGTTCAAACATATGAAACTTATTCAGGAAAAGGCGTTGAAAAAATAATCAACTCCGTAGATAAATCATGGCATAAATGGAGATCTGCAAGCTTTGCAAAACGAGCAGATATAATGCAAAATATTTCCTCCTTGCTAAAAAGTAAAAAAGAAGAACTGGCACTGTTGATGGCAGTTGAAATGGGAAAGGTTATAAAAGAAGGTATCGCTGAAATTGAAAAATGCGCATGGGTTTGTGATTACTATGCCAGTAATGCAGAAAGTTTTTTGGAAAATGAAAACATTTCAACTGAAGCTAAACTTTCGTATGTTTCCTATCAGCCTTTGGGGACTATTCTGGCGGTTATGCCCTGGAACTTTCCGTTTTGGCAGGTTTTTAGATTTTTGGCACCAACCTTAATGGCAGGGAATACCGCCGTGTTAAAACATGCCAGTAATGTTCCGGGTTGTGCACTGGCGATAGAAGAAATTGTGCGCGAAGCCGGATTACCCGATAATGTTTTTCGTACTTTGCTGATTGGCAGTAACCAGGTAGAAAATGTCATCAGGCATCATGCAATCAAAGGTGTAAGTTTAACAGGAAGTACCCCGGCAGGTAAAAGTGTTGCCTCCATTGCCGGTAGCGAGTTAAAAAAATGTGTATTGGAACTGGGTGGCAGCGATCCATATATAATTCTCGAAGATGCCAATCTGGGGGAAGCTGCAGTTAAATGTGCTGCAGGACGACTACTGAACGCAGGTCAAAGCTGTATCGGGGCGAAGAGGTTTATCGTTTTGGATGAAGTTTATGCGCACTTTCTGGAGCATTTTACTCATGAAATGAATGAAGGTATTTTTGGAGATCCAACGGACGAAGAAGTTACAATGGGCCCCCTGGCGCGGACTGAACTCAGGGATGAACTGCATCAGCAGGTGGTTGATTCAGTAGTAAAAGGAGCTGAGGTAATTTTGGGGGGAGAAATCCCTCACCGTAAAGGTGCATATTATCCACCAACCATACTCGAAAATGTTAAACCCGGGATGCCTGCATACGACGAAGAATTGTTTGGACCTGTGGCATCAGTAATTCGTGTAAAAGATGAAAACGAAGCCATTAAAATTGCCAACGATACTGTTTTTGGTTTAGGAGCTGCAGTGTTTACAAAAGATATCAAAAGAGGAAATAAAATTGCGGAAGAGAAACTTGATGCAGGTTGTTGTTTTGTCAATGATTTTGTAAAATCAGATCCAAGATTACCATTTGGTGGAATTAAAGAGAGTGGTTTTGGTCGCGAACTTTCTGTCCACGGAATCAAAGAATTTATGAATGTAAAAACAGTGCTGGTAAAATAATTAATGTTAACTCAATTAGTCATAGTATGACTCAAACCTAAATTGAGCGATTGCTTTTCTCTTTAGGTTCAAGTCTAGCTAGCCAAGGATATTTAAGATAAAAACCGGGAGTCATCATAAATTGATTACCGGTTTTATTGCTTGTAG
>CAJXZG010000092.1 GCA_913063265.1 uncultured Prolixibacteraceae bacterium
TTTTTTGAAGGCAACAAAATTCCGGTTTGTAAAACAAAAAATATGGATGAACTGGTTGCTAAGGGCGATTACTGTTTGGCAAATGATGAAGAGCTGTACATTGTATTTTTAAGAAATGGAAAAGGTACATTAAATCTGGAAAGTGTAGCCGGCGACTTTGATGTACAATGGTTCGATCCTCGAAACGGAGGAGAATTGCAAAAAGGCGATATCAAAAAGCTTAAGGGAGGAAAACAAGTGGAGTTGGCAGGCACACCTTCAGAGCCGGAAAAAGATTGGGTGGTTCTTTTAAAGAAATAACAGATTTTAATAAATAGATGGAACGGGCATTTAATAAGTGCCCGTTTTTTTGTTTTAGCTAATTTAAGATATAATCAATTCGTTCATTTATAAAATTCGGTGCGTATATTTGGGAAGAATTGAATAATACAAAAACTAATAAATCAAATGATGAGAAGATTTTTGACATTGACATTTTTATTTCTGGTAATAATTGCCAATTCACAGGATAAAAGAAAAGTAATAATCGATGCAGATACCGGCAACGAGGTGGATGATTTGTATGCCATTGTTCGTGGAGTACTTGAACCCTCCTGGGAGGTTCTTGCTTTAAACGGTACGCAATGGCAGGTAAGTCATTGGGCTGTTGAAAACTCGATGGAAGAAAGTCACCGACTAAATATGATGTTACTGGCTTACCTTGGAATAAAAGATGTAAAATTGTGCAGAGGTAGTGCTGAACGATTATTTGACTGGGGGAATAAAGAACGACATTCGGAGGCTGCCTATGAAATTATAAAACAGGCACACAAAATGCCGGCAGGTGAAAAGCTTGCAGTTGTTACTTTGGGGGCATTAACAAACGTGGCCTCGGCGGTGTTAATCGATCCCGAAATTGAAGATAAAATTGCGGTTTATTGGTTAGGCTCATCATACGATTTTGAAAAGAAGAAATCGAAACGTATAGATTTTAATGCTGTAATGGACGTTCAGGCAACAGATATGATGCTTTCTTCAAATGTTGAAATGCACATAATTCCGGTAAATGTTGCCGCCAAAATTAAATACGGATTTGAAGAAACTGAGCAACAAATTGCAGGTAAACATCGGGTTTGTGATTTTTTACTCGACCGTTGGGAAAATCATTTGGATCCAGGTCGATATGAACGTACCTTGTGGGATTTGGGAATCATTCAGGCATTAATTTATCCTGATAAAGTAACTGAAGTAAAAGGGACAGGTTTTGATAATCCAAATATATGGTTGTATTCCGATATTGATGCAGAGTTCTTTAAAGAAGATTTTTTTAAAACGATTTCTAAAATTTATTAAGTGTATATACGATATGATTCCAGTGTGCAAATTAATTATCCCTGTCTACCCCAGCCCTAAAGGGAGCAGGGACAATCAATTCGCTTCCGCCAGCTGGTGGATTGGGTTAAACGAATTGATATTCAGTAATTAATTTTAGCATGTGGTATTTATTCGGATATGCAAATTTATTATCCACAGATTAAAGCTTTTTTTATGAAGATCCTGATTGCTCCAAATTCAATGAAAGGAAGCCTGAATGCTTTCGATTTTGCCGATACAGTTGAAAAAGCTTTTCTTAAAGTTTCCAGCTCTTTTGAAATCAGGAAAGTTCCTGTAGCTGATGGAGGTGATTTTACCGGAGAAGTTCTAAAAAGAAGTTTAAACGCAAAAGAAATTCAGCTTGAAGTTTCAGGCCCTTTAGGAGAAAAGGTCAATTCTAAATACGCCAAATCGAATAAAACTGCAATTATAGAAATGGCGGATGCCTCCGGAATGAAATTGGTTTCCGCAGATAAATTGAATCCATTAAAAGCAAGTTCGTACGGAACCGGTGAATTAATAAAAGACGCTATTTCTAAAGGGTGTAATACAGTTTATCTGGCAATTGGTGGAAGTGCTACCGTGGATGGTGGAATTGGAATGATGAAGGCTTTGAGCTTTCGGTTTTTTGATAAAAATGGGAAAGAACTGGAAGGTGTTGGCGGAGATTTGAATAATGTTTACAAAATTGTATTAGGCGAAATTTTTGAAAAAGTAGATTTTAAAATTATTTGCGATGTAGATAATCCTCTTTTAGGAGAAAATGGAGCTGCTCATATTTTTGGACCACAAAAAGGTGCAACACCCGAAATGGTGGAAATATTGGAAGCAGGATTGGAGAACTGGGAACACTTAATTTCTAATGATACCGGGAAACAATATAAAAATATAGCAGGTGCAGGAGCAGCAGGAGGAATTGCGGTTCCACTTATGGCCTGGTTTGATGCCGAAATGGTTGCAGGTGCCAATTTTATTCTGGATGCTTTGGATTTTGAAAAGCATGTTCAATGGTCAGATATGGTGATTACAGGAGAAGGAAAAATTGATTCACAAACAGAAAATAACAAGGCACCGTTTGCAGTTGCACAGGTAGCCAAAAAATATTCAAAACTTGTATTTGCGGTTGGAGGAGCAGTTGAAGGTGGAATTTCAGGTGTTTTTGATGGTGTTTTTAGCCTGGTAAATGGTCCCGTATCTTTGGAATATGCTATGGAAAACGCGGAAGAACTGCTTTTAAATTTCTCTACTGAATTTGCAAAAACAATACTTGCCTTAAAAGAGGTTTAGGAATTCTTTTTAAAAGAAATTTGATGCGAAGAATTTATATTCCGGGTGAAACCACCTACGATATCATTTTCAAAAACAATAAACCGATCGATGCAAAGGTTGGCGGCTCACAGTTAAATACAGCCATTTCATTGGGACGATTAAATTTGCCGATTTCTTTTATTACACAGATTGGAAGCGATAATGTTGGAGATATTTGTGCCGGATTTATCAAAGAAAACGGAATCGATGATTCTTTTATAAAAAGAAATAAAGGTACATCCAGAGTTGCATTGGCTTTTTTAGATGAAAACAACAACGCAAACTACAATTTTTTAAAGGCTGAACATTCAAGCCCTTTTAATTTCCCTGATGCTGAAGAAAATGATATTATTCTCTTTGGATCTTCCTTTGCCATTCGAACCGATATCAGAGATGAATTAGTCAGATTTTTGGAAAAAGCAAAAGCAAAAAACTCTATTATTATTTATGATCCGAATTTCAGAAAAAGGGGTGAATTAAACCAGGGTGAAAAAATTAAATTGGTTAAAGAAAATATACAATTATCAACCATTGTTAAAGGATCTGATGATGATTTTAAAAATCTTTTTGGTACTAAAAATTCGAAAGGAGCATGGAAGGAAATCAAAGAATTAGGAGTAAAATCATTGTTGTATACCGCCAATAAAAACGGTGTCTATGCGCATTGGGAAAATAATAGTTTGTTTGTTGATGTTCCTAAAATAAATCCGTTGAGCACAATTGGAGCAGGAGATAATTTCAATACAGGTGTAATTTATTCAATATTAAAGAGTGGAATAAGATCTGAAAGAATCAGCAATCTTAAAGAAGAAGATTATCGAGAAATAATACATACTGCCACAATTTTTGCACAACAAGTTTGTTTAAGTTATGACAACTATATTTCTATTGAATTTGCAAAATCAAAACTGTAATTTTGCGCTTAATTAAACTCGAATAATGTAATGAACCTAACTAAAACTAAAACGCTCTTCATCTTAATTGGTCTGTTAATCGCCATAAATGCTTTTTCTCAAAAAAATTCTACTACTGAAGGATGGTATACATTTTCTCCTGAAAACGATTATAGTCAAACCAGTTTGATTGGCCTTGACGATTGGAACAATGAACCGGCAGGAAAATATGGAAGAATTAAAGCTGTAAATGACAAACTGATTTATAACGGAAAGGAAATCAAACTTTGGGGTTTAAACAATTGTTATGGCTCATGTAAACCCTCTAAAGAAAGTGCCGATAAACACGCTGCTTTTTATCGCAGGTATGGAATCAATGCCATGCGTTTACACAAATATGCCGATGGTTATGGATATAGCGGAATTCAGTCGAAAGAAAGTTTTGTAGAGTTTGATCCGGACGGCTTGGATCGGATGGATTACTACATCCATGTGCTGAAATTGAATGGAATCTATACAAAACTTTCTCCTACCTTTGGAGTTAAAATTGGTCGGGGTGATAAACACAGAGTTCCATGGCATAAGGAAATTGGAGACCTGGAAAAGAATGACAGAATCCGTGCAACCTATGCTTCCATCTATTTTTCTCATGAATTACAGGATTTACAAATTGAACAAACCACTAAAATCCTGAAACATATGAATCCCTATTCAGGCTTACGTTATGCCGATGATCCTGCTATTTTTTGTGTCGAATTGTTTAACGAAGACGCAATTTTGTGGGAAGGAGCAGCCTGGACTATGGAAAGATACCCGACTTTGAGGGAAAGAACATCTAAAAAATTCAGTGCCTTTTTACTGGAAAAATATAGTAGTGAAAAGAAGTGGAAAAAAGCCTGGGGTGAAGATGCAGTTTTCACCAATAAAATGGATTTGAAAAATTATGATTTAAGCAACCTCATCGATCCGAATAAAATCAAAGGACTGCCAATTCCTGATGAAAGTATCGAAAAGGGGACAGTGGTTCCCTGGAGTCATTTTTGGGCATACGATGTGATTATGGCTCCCGGTAAAAACGATTTCAAAACGATAAAACAAAGATTATTTGATACTGCTGAATTTCTTATCGGATTACAGAATGATTTTTATACACGATTTGTTAAAGCCATTCGTGAAACAGGTTATGAAGGGGAGATAATTTCATCCAACTGGCAGGCTGGTAGTACCTTAGGACATTTTCTTAATCTTCATTCAGATTATTTGGCAGGAATGATTGACCGACATAACTATTTTGGCGGCGGTGGTGGAGAAGCTTATGAAAACCAGGAAAAATTCAGAGATGGTTCAATGCTGGCAATTCCGGGAACAGGTGCCTTGAGTGCCGGATTTCAACAGGTTGTAAACCGTCCCTTTATGTTGAGCGAATGGATCCATGTACTACCAAACGAATATGTTGCTGAAGGACCAGCTGTTTTGGGAGCTTATGGTTGGGGACTAAATGGCTGGGATGTATCTTTTATGTTCCAAAATGGCGACAATGGAGAATTTAGTAAAACTGTAAAAGATCGTTATGGCAGATGGAATGTGGCAAATCCGGCTTGTATGGTAAATTTTGCAACTGTTGCACGACAAGTCAGAAGAATGGATGTTAAAGAAGCTGGCAAAACTGAATTGTTAAAAGTTCATATTCCGTCTTTAAAAAATGGCGAAATTGACTTTCATGGAACAACTGTTCAAAATCATGATGAAAAATCTTTTACCACCGATAAAATTCCTAACTATACTTTGGCTGCTACTAAGGTTGCAGTGGAGTTTACCGATGATTTTGAGAAGGTGCAACAATTTGATAAATCAAGGTTTTTGGAAGAAAATACAATCATATCTTCAACCGGTGAATTGCGCTGGACTCCGGCAAAAGAAGGAGAATCAAAAGGCGGATTTTTCACACTCAGTACAAAAGCCGCAAAAGCCTTTGTGGGATTTGCACCCGGAGGGAAAACTTTTGATTTGGGAGATGGATACATTATAACACCTGAAAAGGGTTTTTGCGTGATTTATTTAAGTGCAAAAGATAAAGATAAAAACCTTAAAACAGCCGAAGAAATTGTGGTAACAGCAATGGCAAGAGCAAGAAATACCGGGATGGTGCTCAATCCGGAAGAAAATGTTGTGTTGGAAGCCGGAACAACACCTGTAGCATTAGAACCAGTAAAAGCCGAAATTTTAGTACCCTTTAAAGGAAAATTGCTGGTTCTCGACCACGATGGTACAGAAGCCATAAGTGAAAGAAAAATAAATAAGAAAATTGGAATTGACGGAAGTTCTGATAAAACCCCGTTTTATTTAATCAGGAAGTAAAAACAAAAGGCCATAACAAAATACAGAAACATGAGTATTAAACGAGTTTTATTGTTTTTTCTTTTGATACAGTCACTTTTCGTAATCGCTACTGTAAAACCAAATATTATCTTAATCCAGGCTGATGATTTGGGATGGGACGATTTGGGAATTCACGGGAATCCATATATCGAAACTCCTGCATTAGATGGTTTTGCCCAAGGTGGAATTCAGTTTACCAATTACTATGTCAATTCTGTTTGTGCTCCAACAAGGGCTTCCTTATTAACTGGTCGACATTTTTTAAGAACAGGTGTTTCTCATGTTCATGGTGGAAAAGATTTTATCAATTTAAAAGAGACATTGCTTTCCGAAACGTTAAAAGAAAATGGCTACAAAACCGGATTTTGGGGAAAATGGCATTCCGGACATTCAACCGGATATTTCCCATGGGAGAGGGGTTTTGATGAGGCCTACATGGCTGCACTTTATAAACACAAAAATAGTTTTGGCAGCTTAAATGATAAAGATGTTAAACATCAGAAATGGGCAAGTGAGGTGATTACGGATTATGCCATCAACTTTATTCAACAAAACAAAGAACAACCGTTTTTTGCGTATTTGTCTTACCTGACTCCTCACGGGCCTCTTGTCGCTCCAGATGGACTTATTGAAAAATATAAATCAAAAGGACTTTCAAAAAATCTGTCAACCCTGTATGCCATGATTGAGCAAATGGATTCTTGTATTAACAGACTTTTGATTGAACTTGATAAAAACGATTTGACAGAAAATACAATTATTCTGTTTATGAGCGATAATGGTCCGGCTTTTATTGGTGGTTCATTAAACGACGAAGATCGCCAAATTAGATATCATTCAGAAATGAAGGGGCATAAAGGAAATCTTTGGGAAAATGGAGTACGTTCTCCATTATTTATTTTCTGGCCAAAACAACTTTCTTCTTCGATTGATAATCGTTTGATTGACGTAACTGATATTTATCCAACTTTGGTCGATTTGGCAGGCGGCAAAAAACTTTCAAAGCAGTTACCACTCGATGGGAAAAGTTTTGTTGATTATTTTTCAGATACAGAAACAGTAAATCAAAAACAGGTTTTCAACTATGTCCATGTCGATTGGGCCAATCATTTTGTTCCCTACGATATCAACCGTTTTACTGATGAATATAACCCGTATGACAGGGATGAAAAACTAAATATTCAGGTTGACAGTCAAATGATTTCAATCCGTCAGGGAGATTTTAAATTATTAAAAAATGGATTTCCGGTACGAAATACAAATTTTGAAGACTATAACTATTTACTTTTTAACATAGAAGAGGATCGGACAGAACTAAACGACCTTAAGAAGGAGTATCCCCAAAAGTATGAGGAAATGAAAGCGGAGTTGGACTCCTGGTATTTGAATATTTTACTTGATGACCATTCTCTAACATCCCCGGTATTTTTTATAAATTCGGCGAATAGTACAATATTGGGAAAAGCATCACAAAGAATTTCGGATAAACTGGTTAATGCCGGCTTTTTCCTTACAGGCTGGAACAATGCGAATCAAAAAGCTGAATACAATATTGAAGTTACAGAAGAAGGGTGGTACAACACAATTCTGGAATTCTCTGAATTTGAAAATGAATCTGAATTTAAGGTAAAAATAGGAGAGAAATCAGTGAATTCTGTGGTAAAAGAAAAGGGAAAAACTACATTAGGAAAAATCTATATTGATAAAGGGCAGCAGCGATTAGTTGTACAAAATGCCAAAGTGAGTAATAAAACAAAATTGGGTAGTACAAGATTAATGACTGTTTACCTTGAGAAGATTTCAAATGAAAAATAAATATCAAAATCTATAATATGAAACTAAAAATGGAAAGAAGATTTACTTTGTTAATTGCGATGGTGCTTTTTATTAGTATCAATTTGAATGCACAGGTGCATGATAATCCTTTTGCGGTAAAAGTAAATCCAAACGATAAAGTAACTTATAAAAATCCAGTAATACCGGGTTTTTATTCCGACCCAAGTATTTGCAGAAATGGTGAAGATTATTATTTGGTAACCAGCACCTTTGAGTATTATCCCGGTGTTCCGGTTTTTCACAGTAAAGATTTAATAAACTGGGAGCAAATCGGGCATTGTATCCATCGGGAAGATCAGCTTCCCGAGGGAGTAAATATTTTTGCCTGTACAATTCGATATCATAAGGGAGTCTATTATATGATTACGACTAATGTTGGAAGAGGTGGCAATTTTTATGTAACTGCAACCAATCCTGCAGGCCCGTGGTCTGATCCAATTTGGGTAAATGTTCCGGGTATCGATCCTGACTTATTTTTTGATGAGGATGGCAAAGTTTATGTAATTTCTTCACCCTTTATCTTATATGAAATAAATATAGAAACAGGTAAATTATTAAGCGAAGGGCGTAAGCTTTGGCACGGGGCAGGCGGACGTTATGCGGAAGGACCGCACATTTACAAAAAAGATGGTTATTACTACCTGATGGCTGCAGAAGGAGGAACTGAAGAAGCACATCACGAAACCATTGCACGGAGTAATAATATATGGGGGCCCTATACTGAAAATCCTGCCAATCCTATTTTAGCACATGCCAATGCAGCCGGCCAGAACAGCCTAATACAGGGAGTTGGACATGCCGATATTATTCAGGCTCACGACGATTCCTGGTGGATAGTTTTTCATGGATACCGCAAAGCAATAGGATATCCGGTTCATCATTTATTAGGGCGTGAAACATGTGTTGCTCCTGTTTCATGGCCAAAAAACGGCTGGCCTGTAGTCAATGGTAATGGAACAGCAACGGTTAATATGGCCTGCCCGACATTACCTTTAAAACCTTTTGATAAAAAGCCGGAAAGAACAGAATTTGAAGAAGCTAATTTGGGGCTTGAATGGAATACTATTCAGCCTGTAAAGGAAGGCGAACGATTTTATAATTTGAAAGAAGGTAAATTATATTTGACCGGATTAGCAGGAACAATTGGAGGAAAAGAAAGACCGGCTTTTGTTGGGAGAAGATTACAGCATATGACTTTTCATGCGGGAACAAACATCGATTTTAATCCAAAGTATACCAATGAAAAAGCAGGATTGATTCTCCTAAATAATGGTGAACATTTCGATTTGCTGGTTAGGAAAGGAAACAGAGGAAAAAGAGTGGTGGTTGCAGAATTGCATTTTGGAAATATAACTTATATGTCTGAGGAGTTTGTTTTGCAAAAAGGACCGGTTGATTTAAAAATTTCAGGGGAAGGAAACTGGTTTACATTTTCATATTCACAAAATGGTAAAGAAACAGAAGTTGAAAAAGTTGATGCAAGATATTTAAGTACTCAGACTGTTGGTGGATTTACAGGTGTTTACGCAGGACTCTACGCAACAGGCGAAGGACAGGTTTGTGATGAAGTTGCGGTATTTGATTATTTTGAATACAGTGGAAAGTGAAAGAATAAAGTAAAGAATAGTAATTTTGGATGTTTTAACAAATCAAAAAGCCGCAAATATTGCGGCTTTTTGTGATCCCACCGGGAGTCGAACCCAGATCGCAAGAACCGGAATCTTGTATTCTATCCATTGAACTATGGGACCAGAATTTTGGTGCTGCAAAAATAACAAAATTCCCCAATCTTAATTGTAAAGTATAAAACATGATCAAATAATTCGATGTAAACAAAAAATATTTCTTAGTTAAGCTTTGAGTAAACATATAAAGTTAAATTTGCGCATTCATTTTGTTACGAGATATGGAGGATTGGATAAAAAAAGCAACAGATTGGTTTAATTCTTACTATAATTCTTTTTCAGATTTGACCGTTCTTCAGAAAAAGAATTTTGAAATTAAGAAGAACCATTCTATTCGTGTAGCTAATATTTCACTGTTAATATCGGAGCAATTAAAACTAAGCACAGAGGAAACAAAAACTGCTTTTTTAATCGGGTTATTGCATGATATTGGCAGGTTTAAACAATTGATAGAATATAATACATTTAACGACAACATTTCTGTAGATCATGCTAAACTGGGCATAGAGACTTTGATTGAGGTTAATCCTTTCGAAATTCTGAGATTTCATAATGAAGAAGTACTGATAAAAGCGATTTCCAATCATAACAAGTTTAAGATAGAGCAGGGATTAAATGATGAAGAGTTGTTCCATACAAAATTGATTCGCGATGCGGATAAATTAGATATTCTAAAAGTACTAACCGATTATTATTCCAATAAAAATGGTAAAGCAAACCATACTTTAACCTGGGAGTTAGAGAAAGGTACTTCGGTTTCGAAAGAAGTTGCAAAAGAAACTCTGGAAGGGAAATTGGTAACAAGAAATAAAATTAAATCGGAGATTGATGTCAAAATTATGCAGTTATCCTGGATTTATGATATCAATTTTATACAATCTTTTGAATTGTTGATGAAGAACAGGTATTTGGAAATTATTTACGACACACTTCCAAAAAATGATTTGATAATTGAGATTTACAGAAAAGTTAAAGTTTTTGCAGAAAACCAAAGAATGTCCTAAACATATTAAACTGTTTAATGTTTTAGTGTTTATAATTAAACAAAAAATAACAGGGTTTTAAGAAAACCATAACTAATAAAGGTGTTAAAAGAAGTAAAGTAATGTCCAGAAGATTAGTTTGTCTGTGTAATTTTATAGAGGAAAAAGAAATTAAATCTGTATTAAAGAAGGGTGCAGAATCTGCCCGGGATATTCAGTTTCAAACCCGTGCAGGAACTTCTTGTGGAAGATGTTTACCATTGATAGACGATCTGGTTGAATCGTTTAAAAAGGAAAAATCCAAAGGCCAACAACAAAGGCTGGACTTTGGATCTTAGGTGTGTTTTACAAATCATTTATATCAGAAATATCTCGGAGAAGCAAACATCTCCTTTACAAATCTCATTTCGTAAGATATCATAACCTCATGAGAACCATTGTGGAAATTCTGCAGTTTTGTTGTTGTATAATCGTAAGCATAACCAATGCGAAGTTTCTTATCGATTATCCATTGAGCAATAAATCCAAATGAATCTCCTGAGCGATACATTGCTCCAAGCCAGAATCTTTCTCTGATGAGGAAGTTTGCAGTTAAATCGAACTGAACCGGTGCACCATTTTCTGACGAGAAAGTGGCTTTTGTCAGCATGGTAGGTTTAAATTTTACATCTTTACCTAAATCCAAAACCAAACCGGCGTTCAAAAAATAGTGCCTCAAACTTGCATTTACAGAAAGATTATTGATATTGTCCTCAAAATCCTGACTCAGAATTCTGGGGATCGAAAATCCGGCATAATACTTTTTCCCGTAAAGAAACGCACCTACTCCAAAGTTTGGAACAAATTTTCTATCCAAATCTCCCTGAAAAGCTGGGTCAATTATACCCGAACCGGGATGATTCGTCTGATATTCGGTGAGGTTATTGGAATAGTTAACAAATCCGCCTTTTAAGCCAAGCCTCAAATTCATGTCCTCTTTTAAAGGAAGCAAATAAGAATAGTCGCCAAACATATAAAAGCGTTTTTCTTTCCCGATTTTATCATTTATAACATTTAAACCCAGAGCTATACGTTCATTTTTAAGCGGAGCCTGCATAGAGAAAGTATAAGTTTCCGGCGCACCCTCCATGCCAGCCCATTGTTGACGGGCAAGTACCATAAAGCTTAACGATTCCCAGGAGCCTGCGTATGCCGGGTTCATGGTTTGTTGATTAAACATGTACTGTGTGTACATTGGATCTTGTTGTGCTTTTGTAATCAAGCCTGAGAACAAAAGAAGTAGAATCCCTAAACCATTTATGATATTTTTTCTTGATTTCATTTCTCCAATTTTTTATCAGAGTTGCTGAACCATTTTTGCTTTTTGAAGAATTTTTGTAGTTTAAAATTCGAGATGAAACCTAAGTAGAGTATTGACCCTTTTTTTATCTTCCTTCAGTTTCTATTCTGAACTTTTGTCCTATTTTCTTTTCTTTAAAAAAGTATCCGTAACATTAAATATTGGAACTTTGGCAACTTCTGTATTTTCATCATTTTTAGTATTAAAAGCGTGCCAAAGACTATCCAATTTACGTGCCATGTAGTCTAAGTTATTGATAATTAGTTTTTTATTGTATTTTCTCATTTTTAAGAATGGTTTCATTTTGGGACACTTGTTCCATGTAGTATTCCCTATCGGTTTAGGAAAATTGTACCTGAAACTGGTTCCCTGTTATTGTCATTAAAATTCAATACATAAAAGTAAGTTCCCGGAGTCATTTTATCCTTTCCAATAGTCATTCCGTGGGTTGAACTTCCATCCCACCATGCCTGATCCAAACCCCAACGATCGATATTTCCAAATCCATCTTTTTCCCAAACCAGGTTACCCCATCGATTGTAAATTTCAACTCTTGCTTCAGGATGTTTATCTCCAAAAGCTTCACAATTACCCTGGTCTGAATAATAAGTGATTTCAAAGTATTCATTTACATTATCGCCATTTGGCGAGAATCCATCCGGAATAAATATTTCACAAGTCGAGAACGGATCAGGATCATCATCTTCCTCTTCAATTACATATATGGTTACCACTGCTTCAGAACACAATGTGGGCAATATTGAATTACAAACCTGATAAGTAAATGAATCTATTCCTGAGAATCCGGCATCAGGAGTATAAATAATACTTCCATCATTATCGATAATAACAGAACCATTAAGAGGTTGAACAAGCGGAATGGTGTTAATAACCTTTTCTCCAACAGGATTATAGTCATTCTCTAATATATTTCCATTGGCTGTTTCGTAATTGAATATTTCAAACTCGTCGGCAATTGCATCAATAACCATATCAACCGGAGCAATAATTGTTATTATTACTGTTGCAGTATCAGTTAATCCGGCTGGTGTTGTTATAACATAATCAAAAGTATCTTTTCCTATGTAATCTGTAGGAGGAGTATAAGTAACAGTTCCATCTTCATTTACAGTGATGGTACCTCCTGAACTTGTGTTTGGCGGAAGCAAAATTTGAGAACCATCGGTAATACCCTTGTCATTTTCTTTAATGTTGGCAGTTACCGGAGTATTCATGTTAATCGTATGCCTGTCGTCTTCCAGTCTAATTTCCGGACTACAATTTGTTATGGTCACATTAATGGTTAGCACACTGTCGCAACCCATATGATTTACAAGTTTTTGAGTAAATGTTCCTGATTCAGTGTATGTAACATCGTTCACAATTACTTTGTCACATCCGGATTCGGTAATGGTTTGTTCAGTAAAATCAACAATTGTAAGCTCAAGAACTTCAATTGAATCGCATCCCAAAACCCTGCTAAAAGTAGTTGAGTAAGTACCACTTTCTGTGTATTCAAAATTATACCAGATGTAAGAACCACAAGCAGTTATTTCAGTGACATATTCTTGTATGTTGTTGATTGTTAGTGATAACGTGGAAACCGAGTCACAACCATTAGCACCTGTATGAGTTGAAGTATAAGTTCCACTTTCAGTATATTCAATATCATTCCAAATATAAGATTCACATGCCGAAACTTCTTCAATACTTTCAATTGTATTATTAATCGTTAGGTTTAAGTGTGCAATCGAATCACATCCATTTTCACCTGTAAAGTTAATGGTGTAAATTCCACTTTCCGTATATTCATTGTCATTCCATAAATAAGAATTACAAGTGGTAACTTCCTCCAAACTTTCAATTGATTTGTTAATATCCAGACTCAAAATTGCAGTGGAATCACAACCTTCAGCATTTGTTAGGTTTATTGTATATTCTCCACTTTCAGTATATTCAACATTATTCCAGATATACGAATTACAAGCAGTTATTTCTTCAACACTTTCTGTAGGAACATTAATTGAAAGAATTAAGGTTGCAATAGAATCACATCCGTTTTCATTTACAAGGTTTAAAGTATATGTTCCACTTTCCTTATATTCTGAATTATTCCAGATATAAGACTCACAGGTAACAACTTCCTCAACAGATTCCGAAGGTTGATTGATAGTAAGCACAAGGTTAGCAGTTGAATCGCATCCCATTTCATTTGTAAAAGTGGCTGAGTAAGTTCCACTTTCCGTGTACTCTTGGTTGTTCCATATGTAAGATTCACATGCTGTAATTTCTTCAACACTTTCAGTAGATTTGTTAATCGTAAGAATAAGGTTAGCAATTGAATCACATCCTGTTTCATTTGTTAAATTAACTGAATATGTTCCGCTTTCAGAATATTCTACTCCATTCCAAGTATAAGAATCACATGTAGCAACTTCTTCAAAACTTTCTGTTGAATTATTTATGGTTAGAATAAGAGTTGCAACTGAATCACATCCCAAATGGTTTGTAAAATTGGCTGTGTAAATACCGCTTTCAGTATATTTAATATCATTCCAAATATATGAATCACAAGCAGTAATTTCTTCTTCACTGGAAGTGCTGTTTAAAATAGTTAAATCAATATTTATTTTGAGATTACATCCATTTTCATTTTGCAAATACTGTGTATGTGTACCACTTTCTGTATAACTTATTCCATTAATAGTAATTTCCTCACAAGCTGTTCTTTCAATTGATTGTTCAGTACTTTTAGAGATAGTCAGTACTAAGTTGGCTGTTGAGTCACATCCAGCAATATTCATAAAGTTTTCACTGTAAGTGCCACTTTCTGTATAGGTGTTCCCATTCCAACGATATGAATCGCATGCTGTAATTTCCTCATAACTTTCAGTTGATTTGTTAATGGTTAAATTTAGTGTAACCACTGAATCGCAGCCATTGGCATTTGTTAAAGTATAATTTGCAATGTTGTTACTTTCAGTATATTCTATGCCATCAATCCAGGTATAGGAATCACATGCTGTCTGAACATCAATTCCAGTCAGAACCTCAGGCTCATTAATAGTCATAGTAGCTGTAGCAGAACAACCTTTTGCATCCGTAACAGTAACCGAATGCAGTCCTGCATCAAGTGCAGAAGCTGTAGCTGTAGTTTCCCCGTTATCCCATGAATAAGAATACGGAGCATTTCCACCAGTGGCAGTTACCGTAGCTGCACCATTTGATTCACCGTTACACACCACCGGGCTGTCCTGAATAGCTGAAGCAGCAAGAACCTCAGGCTCATTGATAGTCACAGTAGTGGTACCTGTACAACCATTTCCGTCGGTTGCGGTTATAGTATAAGTTCCGGAAGGAGCAGTCAATGTATTTCCGGTAACTGTTCCACCTGTTGACGTAAATGTATAAGAACCATCTCCTCCGGTTGCAGACAATCCGGCCGTACCATTATCTCCATTGCAAGAAGCTGCTGTCGGTGTTGCTGAAACTACAATTGCAGTTGGCTCTGATATTATTATACTACCTGAAATTGGAGTACAACTTGCTCCTGTTTCACTTACACTCCAATTGTAAGTTCCTGCCGGTACATTATTAAAAATACCATTGTTTGTTTGAGCAGTAAATCCTTGTAAGCTAAAAGTTAAAGGAGCATTTCCTCCGTTAGCTGAGATTGTAACTACAGATTCTCCACCATTACATGTTATTGTTGAAGCAGAAGCAGAAGCACTGGCAAGCGTACAACATTGTTGTAAAGTAATAACCTCTTCACTCGAAATATATTCGTTGGGACAAACATTACTTTTAATAATTGCCCTGAAATATGTATCTCCTAAATTTAAAGTACTGGTTTCCACAGTTTGGGAAGGAGTTGTGTTTGAAATTGGCATCCACGTTCCTGCAAAACCTTCTTTATACTCCCAACGTACAATTTCGTCATATTCACCGGTAAGGGTTAAGGTTACAGTTTCATTATTTCCCACACAATATGTTCCGTTTGAACCTGTAATATCTCCGCGCAGTTCAACTCCCAGAGATAAAGGTTCTGCACTACAAAGGTTTGAGGTTTCAGAGCCTCCTGCAACAGCTGCATATTGCGCTACAATTATTCTACCTGGTTTATCAACTCCACATGGGTCAAAATTTATATCCTGAAATGGAATGTTAAATTCTAAAAATTGACCATCACCTTTTTTCAAGTCGCAACCATCAGAATCACCAATTAATCCACTAAAACCTCCTGTTGTTTCTTCCAGTGAACCACTGGCTGTGTCAAATTCATATAATTTACTTGCACCTGAATGAGAGTTGATCTGAAAAACAAATTCTGCACCGGCAACTACAACATTGGCTCCTCCAAAATTGTCTGTCTGTAATCCTGTTGAAGGATTATTGTCAGCGTCGACATATATTCTAAAAAGGGCAGTTCCGGCATTTCCTATTTTATATGCTAAACGTAATCTGTCTTCAAACACCAAAGCATGTATTTCTTCAATCGCGCATGTTCCTGATACAGAAGAATTAACTGTTATCGAAAATGCACCACTTGCCGGACCATATTCATCTCCCGGCTCTCCTGGTTGAGGGCAATAATCTCCATCAAATGATTGTCCCTGAACATTTGTAATTCCAATTAAAGCGAACAACAAACTGAAAAGAAGGGTTTGTGTCAGTTTGTTTAGTGGTAAAAACTTTTTCATATCGTTAGTTTTTTCAAAGTCCATTTTTAATTTTTTTTGTTGTCGCTATTTGCCAAAAAGATAATTGTAGCAAAAATGCTCGGCTACTGAAACAGGCAATCATAAAGTCTATTTCTCAGTATGCAGAACATCATCCTGCTACTCAGCTTTACATTTTTATTCTGGAAATATTGACAACTTCTGTATTCATCTTATTTTTCATTTAAAAGCGTGCATGTATGTATTCAATTTATATGCCATGTGCCGTAAGTATCAGTTGTTCAATGTCTTGTGTGTAGAATGCCGGTTTGTGTTCTGTTTCATTTTGGGACAGATTATCCCATGTTCTTTGGTTAAGTACAGTTTTTAGTTCAGTAAAAGGAGTGATTTGAATGTTTTAAATCGTTAAGGTAGCACACCGCAAAACTTAAAGTAAATTGTTCTGGAATCACTTGTAATTCGGCAGGCAAAAAATATAGTACAGTTATATTTTGATAAAAAATATCTTGGTTTTTCACAATCGTTACAATTAGTTTATTATTAAGGGGAATTAAATATAGGAATTTCAGATGGCATAATTGATTCACAACTGATTAAATATTAGTGAGTTGGATGATATATTTTTTAACTGTTAAGAGCCGTTTTTAGATCTTAATTGTTAATAAGTTGTATTTAAGTAGTCAAAAGGTATTCTTCTTTTTCTTTTAATTCAATTCTCAAAATTTTGTTTCATATATCAATTAAATATCTTTATGGTAATTATCTGTAATAAACTTTAAGCAATGAACAAACTGAGTATTTTTATTCTTCTTTTTGCGATATTATTTTCATGTTCAGTTTCTGAACCTCCGAAAGCTATTGGGCCAGTTCCTACTGAGCGTCAGCTTGCATGGCACGATATGGAATTTTATGCTTTTGTTCATTTCAATATGAATACGTTTTCGAATATGGAATGGGGATTTGGAGATGAGAAACCCGAATTGTTTAATCCTTCGGAACTTGATTGTCGTCAATGGGCAAGGGTGTGCAAGGAAGCAGGAATGTCGGGTATCATTATAACCGCAAAACATCATGATGGTTTTTGTTTATGGCCATCCAAATTCACAGAACATTCGGTTAAAAATTCACCCTGGAAAAATGGGAAAGGAGATGTAGTGCAGGAACTTGCCGATGCCTGCAAAGAGTACGGACTTAAAATGGGAATTTATCTTTCTCCCTGGGATCGTAATCACCCTGATTATGGTAATGAAAAATACATTGAATATTTCAAAAATCAATTAACGGAATTGATGACCGATTATGGTGAAATATTTGAAGTTTGGTTTGATGGTGCAAATGGAGGAACAGGTTTCTACGGCGGAGCAAATGAAGAACGTCGGATAGATAGAACAACTTACTATGACTGGGAAAATACCCGTCAAATTGTTCGAGAATTACAACCTATGGCGTGTATGTTTAGCGATGCCGGACCTGACGTTCGTTGGGTAGGAAATGAAGAGGGTTGGGCAAGGGAAACAAATTGGTGTATCATTAAACGGGATGAATTTGCTCCCGGAGTTGTTGAAGATCTTGAAGATTTACGATCCGGTCAAATTGATGGTACACATTGGGTGCCTGCCGAAGTTGATGTTTCCATTCGTCCTGGTTGGTATTATCACCCTTCTGAAGATCATAAAGTCAAAACCCTTCCTCATTTACTGGATATATATTATAATAGTATTGGCAGAAATTCAAATCTGCTAATTAATTTTCCTGTAGATAAACGGGGATTAATACATGAAAACGATGTTGAACAGATTTTAAAACTGGCGGGAGCAATTAAAGAGGATTTTAAAACAGACCTTGCGGTGGATGAAAAAATAGTTGCATCAAATACAAGAGGAAATTCAAATAAGTATAAAGTAGAAAATGTTACAGATGGAGATCCGGATACCTATTGGGCTGCAGATGATGAAGTAGTAAATGCTTCAATAACACTCGATTTTGAAGAACCAACGGAGTTTAACAGGTTTTTAGTTCAGGAATATATTCAACTTGGTCAGCGGATTAAGGAGTTTTCTCTCGAGGCTCTTGTAAATAATGAATGGAAAGAACTTGCTTCACAAACTACAATTGGCAGAAAAAGAATTTTAAGGTTACCAAATACCATAACTACCAAAATCAGGCTGAATATAATAGATGCTAAAGCCTGCCCGGTTATTTCCAATATAGAAGTGTACAAGGCGCCAAAGGTTTTGGTTGAGCCTGAAATTCAAAGAAACAAAATGGGGATTGTAACTGTAAAGGCATTCGATTCTGAACTTGATATTTATATAACTATGGATGGAAATGAGCCAAATATTAAATCCCGATTGTACGCAGAACCATTCTTATTTGACAAAAAGTCTGTAATTAAAGCGATAGCCATTGATAACGAGGGTAAATCAAGTCCGGTATCTTCTGAAACTTTTGATGTTTCAAAACAAAGGTGGAGTGTTAAGGGCATATTTAAAGGAAAATCACAAACAGAGTTTATATTTGACGGAGATCCGGAAACAGCATGGTCATTAGAAAATAAGCCCCCTGTTGATATTGTTATAGACCTGGGAGAAAATCTCAATTTAAAAGGATTTAAATATTTACCGGATCAGGGAAGATGGAATCCTGGAATAATTTTTAACTATGAGATTTATATCAGTAAAAATGGTAAGAACTGGGGAAATCCGGTTTCCAAAGGAGAATTCTCCAATATCAAAAACAGCCCAATTTGGCAGGAGAAAACATTTCCCGTCACCACAGGAAGGTTTATAAAATATAGAGCACTATCTTCGGCCGAAGAAAATGGCAAAGTTGGTATTGCAGAATTTGATATTATAACTGATTAATTAAACCTAAATCGATAAAAAATGAAACAACTTTTATTATTTGTATTGTTAATGGCTTTTTGTGGTCAAAGTCTGATTGCGCAGGAGAAAAAAATCTGGAATGAGACACAGGAGGAAAAAGAACAAAGAATGGCCTGGTGGACAGAAGCACGTTTTGGTATGTTTATTCACTGGGGATTATACGCACAGGCAGCACGTCACGAATGGGTGAAAAAGCGGGAAAGAATTTCGGATGAAGAGTACCAAAAGTATTTTGAAATGTTTAATCCGGATTTGTTCGATCCGACTGATTGGGCAAAAAAAGCAAAAGCTGCAGGAATGAAATATGCAGTAATTACCTCAAAACATCATGAGGGTTTTAATATGTTTGCTTCAGAGTATACCGATTATAATATAATGAATACACCTTATGGTAAAGATATAATTAAGGAATGGGTGGAAGCTTTTCGTGATGAAGGCTTGGGAGTAGGATTTTATTATTCATTAATCGACTGGCATCATCCGGAATATACAATTGACCGTATTCATCCCCAGAGCGCCGGTACTCAGGAAGAATATAATGAATTAAACAAAGACAGGGATATGGGGGTATATCGAGAATATCTTAAAAATCAGGTCCGTGAAATACTTACCAATTATGGAAAAATAGATATCCTTTGGTTAGATTATTCTTTTCCGGGTCAGTTTGGAAAAGATCATGAAGATTGGGGCTCGATTGAACTATTAAAAATGGTTCGCGAATTGCAACCCGAAATATTGGTAAACGACAGGGCTGACGTTAAAGATTATTGGGGAGGTTGGGATTTTACAACTCCTGAACAATTTAAAGTACAAAAATGGCCCGAAGAAAATGGTGTTCGTATACCATGGGAAACGTGTCAGACTTTCTCAGGTTCATGGGGCTATTATCGAGATGAGCATACCTGGAAAGACAAAAAACAATTGCTGGTATTATTAATAGAGTCGGTTAGTAAAGGAGGAAACTTATTATTAAATGTCGGTCCAACAGCAAGGGGAACATTTGATCACCGGGCGGATAAAGCCCTTGTTGAAATGGGAGAGTGGATGAAATTTAACAGTCGGTCTGTTTATGGATGTACACAAGCACCAGATGAGTTTGTTGCTCCGGATAATACATTATTAACATACAATCCACTTACCAACCGCTTATATGTACATCTGTTAGATTATCCTATGAAGAACTTCCTTATGAAAGATTTTGGCGATAAAGTAAAATATGCACAGTTTCTGCACGATGCCTCTGAAATCCAGATAGGTAAACCATATGGCCATTGGATAAAACAAGAAACGGGTGAAAACGATATCAATCTTTTACTCCCGGTAAATAAGCCTAATATTGAAATTCCTGTTGTTGAATTATTCCTAAATTAATGTTAACTATCGGGTTAATGTTAAGATTATCAGAGTGTTGAGATGGCCTGAAAAATACATGAACAATTTTAGCTTGTAAGTGTTATTGTATTTACCGCTTGATTTTCAGGATCTAAGCCTCACGTTAAGACTAAATTGATTTGTTAACACAAGATTAAAAAGTTTAACATTGGCTGTGTTTTGATAATCAGCGAGTTGTAAAATAATCAATTTTTTTCTTGAATTTTTTTGTTCAAATTCTTGTGGGAAAATAAACCTTGATTACTTTTGCAGCCGCTTTTACAGCGATGCGTTCTTAAGAGGGATTGTTAGGGTAATAAGGAAAGAGTTTTGAGGTTAATATTTTGTATTGACTGATTGCTTGGGAG
>CAJXZG010000093.1 GCA_913063265.1 uncultured Prolixibacteraceae bacterium
CTAAACGAAGGGAGCAAAACCGGATTATTCAGCCAGATTTTTATCGATATTGGTGATGAACAATCAATGGATAACGATTTAAGTACTTACAGTTCTCATTTGCTGAACATGAAACATTTTGTAAAATTCAGCAACGAAAATACCCTGGTTTTAATCGATGAATTTGGTACAGGAACAGAGCCAATGCTGGGAGGGGCAATTGCAGAATCTATTCTTGATAAACTTAATCAAATCAGAACTTTTGGTGTCATTACAACCCATTACACCAATCTGAAGCATTTTGCATCATCTGCAGAAGGTATCGAAAATGGTGCAATGTTATATGATTCACAAAACATGAATCCCCTGTTTCGACTTGAAATCGGAAAACCCGGAAGTTCGTTTGCTTTTGAAATTGCACGAAAAATAGGATTGCCTGAAGAGATACTTGCTGTTGCCACAGATAAGATCGGACAGGACCATATCGATTTTGATAAAAACCTGCGAAGAATTAACCGCGATAAACGTTACTGGGAAAACAAAAGAGACAAAATTCGAAAGGTCGAAAAAAGGTTGGATGAAATGGCCGCTGTTTACGAAGCCGAATTAAAAGAAACGCAAAAACAGCGCAAGGAGATTATGAAAAAAGCCAAAGAGGAGGCCGAGAATTTGCTTGCCGGAGTGAATAAAAGAATCGAAAACACCATTCATATTATTAAGAAAGAGCAGGCTGAAAAAGAAAAAACCAAACAGGCCCGTGAAAAACTGGAAAGTCTTAAAGATGAAGTTTCACAAAAAACCGGAAATAACGACTCAAGCATCGATAAAAAAATAAAAAAACTGCAGCAAAGAGAAAAAAACAGAAACCAGAGAAGGCCAGATAAAAAAACGGAAAAAATAAAAAAAGAAGTTCTGGAAGAAAGGATGGATATCAAACCCGGTGATAAAGTCAGAATTCATGATCAGGAAAGTATTGGTGAGGTGATCGAAATCAACAAAAAAAATGCAGTGGTAGCTTTTGGTCAGTTAATTACCACAGTAACTTTAAAAAAGCTGGAACGACTAAGCAACAATGAAGCCAAAAAGCTTGGAAAAAAAGGTGGAGCGGGTAATACTCATCTCATGTCGAAAATAACCGAGAAACGTCTTTCCTTTAAACCTGAAATAGACATACGCGGGAAACGTGCAGAAGAAGCAATTTCCATAATTCAGGAATTTATCGACCAGGCAATTATGTTTGAACAAGCCCAGCTGCGTATTCTGCATGGGAAAGGAAACGGAATTTTAAAAGAAATAATTCGCAATTATTTAAAAACGGAACCTATGGTTCGTTCTTATAAAGATGAACATGTTGATTTTGGTGGTGCTGGAATTACCGTTGTTCAATTGGCTTTATAATTGCGTTTTCCTAAGCGCCCTATCATTATTATGACATATCTATTGAATGAAAGGTTATAAAGTTTGCCAGCGAGTGGTAGAACGATACTTTATCACGTAATCATCAGTAGGTTTAAATTCTTCAATATTTTTATATTCTTCAACCTTTTCCATAGCCTTTTTGCAATCATGAGAAATGTCATTTTTTTCATATTTAAAGAATTTTTTCTTTATTATACTCGCCAAACAACTAATAATGAATGTAATTTTTTTCATAACTTTTATTTTTTACTATTATTTTTCTGAATCATTTAAACGCCTTAATAAAACTGCCACGCTTGTACTTAACGACGTGTTTTGAACAATAATATTATCAGGTAAATCCAATATGGCAGATGTAAAATTCCAGATTGCCTTTATACCACAATTGACCATGTCTTCAGCCACTTTTTGCGCTACATGATTTGGGGTTGTCAATACTCCAATTTCAACATTCAAACGGTTAGCCAAATGAAACATCTTATTGTATTCAAGAACATGAATGCTTCCAATGCTGGTGCCAATTATTTCAGTATCAACATCAAATGCTGCAATCAACTTAATCCCCAGCGACTGATTATCCTGGTATGCGAGCAAGGCTGATCCCAGATTTCCTGCTCCAACAAGAAATGCTTCATTTGTCCTGTTGAAACCAAGATATTCTTCCAGGGCATGAATCAGTTCATAGGTATTATATCCCACTCTTGGTTTACCTTTAATCCCCGTTACCGATAAATCTTTTACTACCTGTGTAGGATCGCATTTCAAATTCTTTCCTATTACCGGAGCCGAAATATTAATTGTACCTTCTTCCCGCACTTTTTCAAGAAAATACAAATAAACCGGTAATCGTCTCAAAGTTGGTTCCGGAGCATTTTTATGTTTCCTTAATTTTCCTGAAAAACTCATATGTTGTTCATTTATTTTTAGTCTAAAAGTAGGACTAATGCACAATCGAGAATTTTTTCTTTATTAAAAAACTCCATTTATTAACAAAAAATTAAAATGACAATTGGACTAAAATCGTATTACAAATCAGGAACCCAACTGTCCTCATGTAGCATTAATATTCAGACGAATAGAAGCTAAACAAAGGTTTTACAACCAGATTATAACAATTTTTGGCTTATGAAAACTTCCATAAATCATTACTATTTTCTTTTAAAAGAGTGACTTTAGTTTTTGTACAATATTTTAGAAAAATATAGTACCAAAATAGAAATTCATTTAACCATAAGGGAATTAATAATTATAGCCAATTATATTAGTTTGACATGTCTATTTAACAATGTAGTTTTTTTGCAATGATGCAATTAAAAGAGCTGTGGACCATCCGAACATAATAACTCCAATTGCTGATTGAAAAGCTGCGACTATCCTGTGTGCGTCGGTAATTACAATATCGCCATACCCTAATGTAGAATAGGTCACAAGCGAAAAGTACAGTGCATCAGCAATATTGGGCAAAGCTTCAATTTTTACATATATTAATGACCAAATTGAAACTTCAATTGCTGTAGCAATAATTATAATCATTACGGTGAAATCAAGACGAAGTAATTTTTTGTGAGCCTGAGCCTTTTGATTCCACTTACTAAATTGTGTCAAAATAATTTTTGAAGCAAGCGTGTGTATTAATATTGTTACAAATGTAAGAACGGTGCAAATCAAAATATTTTCTAACATAAATATTAAACTTTGAAATTATAATTTGATAAACAATTGTAAATAAAATAACTACACAAAATAAAGTCTTCAATTATCTGTTTAGTTGTTGGTCAAAATTGAAAAGTAATTAACAATCGTTACCATGAACTCCCAAAAACCACGTAGAAAGCAAAATCTTTTCCATTTCCCAGTGCAAAATCAGCCCCCATGTGGGCACCTAGGGCACGTGCTAATTTATACCTAAAACCAGTGCCTACATTGTAGACCCAATTGATGTCATCAAAATTATCAAATGCCTGAAAAGCTTTTCCAACACCTGAAAATCCGATTATTGACCACCTTTTATAAAAATTGTATCTCCATTCAGTTTCACCAACCAATACGTTATCGCTCTGATACCTCATTGCAGGAATTCCTCTCAATGAAACAAAAGGGTAGGCATAAAAGGGCGCATCTCCAACCATATAACTACCATTAAAACGCCAACCCGAATACAATTTTTTAACAATTGGGAAATAACCGTAAAAATCAGTATGAGCAGTACCATAATTATCATCTGCCCCTATCCAATGAGCAGAATAGGTATATGACAGCTCTGCGTTAATTCCTTTCGTAGGAGTAAAGATATTATCCCGATTGTCAAAAATTAACATTGGTTTTATTGTACTAATTTTAGAACTTTTATTTAGTCTGTCCAAAATAGCATCCACTATGTCATTACCTGTTCTGCCCAGGGAAATATCACTTTTAAGAAAAGTGTAGGTAGCTCCTAAATAGATTTGTGTAGCGGCTAAACGAACTTGAGCCCGTTGCAATAATAGCCAGGAATCCATTTTTACCGTAATAGGATATTTATTAAGAATTTCGCTGTTATTACCGTAATATTTATAGTTAATATTAGGCTTCATAAAAATTGAAATCGTACGCACCCTATTCTCACCAAATGTGTGCATGTGAAGAGCTCCTGCACCCCAGGTATTATTTGCAGTATATAGACCTATAACTCCAGATATATCTGGAGGTACATATGAGTCATACTTCTTCTTTCGTTGATGAAAATATAAGATTGCTGCAGCTCCTCCATAGCCTACTGCAGGCTCTGTAATGGGTATTATTACCGGTAAAACACCTTTGTGTTCAAGTAGAAAGGAACTTACATCAAAAGCTCCGTCGTGATTATCACGAAAGGATAATTTCGGTTTGGCAATTGTATCGGAATCTAGGGTATCTCTTTGAGCGATTGCATAATTGCCAAAAGCTATAAGAACATAAAGTAAGGTAACACGTATCAATATTTTACTATTCATGTTCCAAATATTTATAATTCGAATCCATGAAGAATGTTTTTACCTTTAAAACCAAAGCGGTAATTTAACCCAATAACAAACTGTTTACGGCTACCTAAAAAAGAATAAATCCCTGTCAGTTGATAGCGTTTGTTGTGTTGATAGTTGACACCAACAGACATACTCCAGGGGTAATATAACTTTTTATCAAATGTATAGTACAAGTTGGTCGTTTTTCCATTGTTCAACCAAGTACTTAAACCAGTATACAAAGGCTCCACAATCTCTTGTTGCTTGTTCGACAATTCATCATACCAGGCATCAAGCTGATCACTGGCCCTGAGCTTGTCTTCATTTGTAATACCTGTAACTTTACCCAGATCAAGATTACCTCCACTACTTTTATTGATGCCTAGATATTGACCACCAACCAACACTACAATGTTTCTGTAAGGTATCTTTTTAAACCTGAACATATGACCAACTCGTGCTCCAAATACATTTGCTACACTAGCTCCATCTTCACTACCTGTCCATGTATAGGCTTGGGTAAAATCGGATGAGAGAACCACGGGGCCAAAACCTCCTGCTACCACGGCTCCCCAGCCTAGAGTAGGCCCTTGGCTATGCGCCATAAACTCCATCTCAAAGGGCAGACCGAGACCTACCTTGGTGTCAGCATTGATATAACCACCTAATCCATAAATATTTATAAAAGGTAATAGCCAAAAATCATACCTTACTGAAACAGCTTGAACGTTGGCTTCAATATAATTAAAGCGAGCTATGCCATCTATCCCAATAAGATTATCGGGATTAAAACCAACATGTGCATTACTTATCGTCAGATCTTGAACAGAATAAGCATAATTTACCATTATACCATTGGGATAAGGTAAATCAAAGCCCAATTTTCTCAACTTGGCACCTAATATTGGGTAATGCCATTCATAGGGAGTATTCATTAAGCTATCCCGATACTCTTCATATATTTTATCTGCACTTATATTTGGGAGAGAACCTTGGCCGTGTGAATATTCTGCTAACAGGCAGAAAATCAAAATAATTAATAAGTAGGTAATTTTATTCATGACTCAAAATTATGGTTGCTTCTTCAAAATTATTGACTATTTTAACATTCTCATAGGCCGAATTGTATAGTATCAATGCAATAATTGCTGATACGCGCTCTTCAGTAATTACTTCTTCAAAAATGCCACTATTAACTATCGCATTAATAAGGTACTGAGCTAACATTGGAACATCGGCCTCTTTTATATTTTGCATAACAGGGAGCAAAATGGCTTTAATCGTTTCAACATCAATATTATCCCTAAGAAGATCCAATTGCAATATTTTCGTTGCTATATAATTAGCCACTTCTTCCGTATTTAATTGCGAGAAGGCATAAATTAACGGATAAATGAGTTCATTGATTGATTCCTGGGTCACCTTCTCCTTTATAAATCCATTTAATGCTTGTGCAATTTTGAACGCTGTAAATTCCGGATTAAGATTTTGAAGAATTGGACTGAAAAACTGTGTTAAGTAATTAATCAGATCCGGAGCAATTAACTCTTCTAAGTTAACCAACCATGACGCGATCTTACTACCCACAATATCAGGATCGAGCTTTTGAAGATAAGTGATTGCTGAGGCAAATGTACCACTTAAAAACTCACTGTTCAAAAAGTTATTAATTATAAGCCCAGCGGCTTCATCAGCTGCTTTCTCCGGACCGCCAACCAAACCAATAACAGGTTTAGCGGCAATAAAAGCAGCTTTTAAAGTACTTGTCAATTGAGTATAATCCGGATCCAGGTTCAAATCCGGAAAAGTCACGTTTATCAAATCAACGATTTCTTTAATGGCATCGGTAGCTTGCTGAGCCAGTTCACCCATTTTCAAAATGGATGTCTCATCAATTTTCTGTGTAAAAGGCAACACAATTGCAGAAAGGTTCTCCTCATTAATCCATAGATCTTCAACAATGTTAGTTAGCGTGTCGCTTATGGCAATAACTTTTTCCTGATCTAACAGTGCAAACTTTTTCCATGCATCTGAAACAATCAGTTGCAGTCTATCTTGATCAAAGATGTTAAACAATAAATCTACAATCAAAGTAGAAATTTTATCAGCACTCGACTCCGGATTGGCCACTACACGTTCCATAAATGGAACTAAGAGTGAATAAATATTGTGAACAGTTAATTGATTGTTTATGGCCTCTGCGATTTGCTGACTAATTTGAGCAGATACCAATTCCGCATCAATATTTGTTATCTTATCAAGTTCCGCTTTAAGTAAGGCGGTTAATTCGTTTTCCCAATCAATTGACTTAATAGCTTTAATAATTTCTTCAGCCAGTTCGCGAGCTGCCAGATCCGGATCAATCTCATTAAGAAAATCAGCTTTCCCGGAAATCCATGAAACCAAGGCGTCATTGATCATTTTCTGAATTGCCTCATTATTATAGAGTACTTTTGCAACTGCATCTCCCACTTTATTTGGTGTTCTCTGGGCAATATATTTGACCATTTTCTCATTGACATCTT
Source organism: uncultured Prolixibacteraceae bacterium (assembly GCA_913063265.1). GTDB lineage: Bacteria > Bacteroidota > Bacteroidia > Bacteroidales > Prolixibacteraceae > Draconibacterium. The sequence goes on from CAJXZG010000093.1 coordinate 6,905, forward strand.
CAATAACCTTTGATGCTGTCTCGGCATTAACCGTTAGGTATATATTATTAATACTTCTGTCGTATGCATATCTGTAAATTAGCTTCTGCTTACTATTTGTTATTCTTATACTTCTGTCATTTATAACAAAATACCTACCAATACTGTCCGCCAAAAGGTTTACATCTTCAGTAATGGTAACTATATCGCGTTGAGCTGTGAAATTATGCACTGTTTTTGTCATATCCGAGGCATCAACTATCATATCATCAAGGTCGTATATTCCTGATTTTAAGACCGAATCAGAGGTATTCCAAAGAATTGGAGCCGGTATATCGTCATCTCTTATCTCAACAATGAAATCATCTAAATGCCAGTCATATTTTTGCAAAATTGAATTCATATCATTTACACTTTTAATAACCGGATCCATTGGTTCCTCGCAACCTGACAACAGTATGGCAGAAATAAGCAGAAACAAGCTAAGATGTTTTTTCATATCTTATTATTTTTAGTTAATTATATTACAGCTTATATTTCAATGCATTCAATTCAATTTTATAACTTCCCCATCCATTATGCTATAGCCTGAAGTGATATTATCACTGCCATCTACAAGATAAAGTAACGAGGTTCTATTTTCCGTGGTAAGGGTTCCTTCAACTTTTACAGCTTGAAATCGTGATTTTACTTCTACACCTTCTTTTGTTTTCAGGTAAATTAATTGATTTCTCGGGGGTGGTGGAGTATGAATACAAGCGCCTACCCAGGGAACTATTAGAAATTCAGAGACTTTTTGGTCAATATAGTTTAAGGGCAGTAAATACCCACCAATTGCAATCTTTTTGTTGTTAAGGGAACTGTTTACCGCAGCTAATTCTTTACTTCTGGATTCAGCTACTTCATACCTCATTGATAATAAATAGTCGACGTCAATGTTATCAGCTTTTAATTGTTGCTCTAGGCTGTCTTTTCTGGTTAGCTGGGACTTACTTAATTCTTGTGATTCTTCCATTTCCCTTATAAGAGCAACCTGGCTTAGGTTAAACAATTGGGCTGTGGTCAGTTCTTTGAATGGATCGTAATAATCTAATTTTACAGTTAAATCCTCCCATTTGATTATTTTAAAATCCTGCGCGTGAATTACAGCTATAAAAAATAAACCGCAAAATAAAAATAATGTCTTCATATTGTTATTTGTTTATCATTAAGCCATCAGTTAGGGAATTTTTATAACATTGGTATGATGGAATAATCCCTGTTAGTCCTCCTAACAAAAATATTGTTGCAAGAGATAATAGTTCATCAGTTGAAAACCATCCAAGCTGAATAATCAGTCCTAATTTTTCGGCAATTATTGGTTTACTTAAATATAATACAAGGTATAGTATTGCAACTCCAAAAAGAATGCCCGCCAGAATAATGGCAAAAGACTCAAGCATTATAAGACCGAAAACATGCTTTGGTTTAGCACCTACCGAGCGTAATATTGCCATTTCTCTTCTGCGCTCACTTAATGTGCTAATTAAGTTTGTTAAGATTCCACCAAGAGCCACAATAAGCACTAAAAATGAAATCACAATCAAGGTAGTTTCTATCGGTCGTACTATTTGCCATAAGTCAATCAAAGTAACAGCAGGCAATATAGCAGTTAAGGGTTCAGGCTTATATTCATTTATTGCCCGATGTACGTTTAAAACATCCGAAGGATTTTTTAAACCGAGCAGGAAACCACTTACCGATTCGGGGGATTTGGCATGCTCTGCTTCATGATCATGATGATCATGATCATGGTGGTCAGCTGCTTCTATATGATTATGAGAAATTCCAGCTAAAACATCATATGATTGGCTATCCTGACCATAAAAATGTGAATGTATAGCGTCCATGGCATAAATGGAAACGAAAATACTCTGATCAACAGGGGTGCCTGTTGGTTTAAGAATTCCACCCAGAATAAACGGTTCATCCTCATGTTTTATGAAATCTTCATGCCCCATGCCATGGGTTACAACCAACTCGTCGCCAATTTTATATCCCAAATCAATGGCCACACTGGCACCAAGAACACAATGCATACCATGGACACAGGCTTCTCCAGATGCACTTTTGAGGTTTAATTCATTTCCATATTCATAATGGGCAAAAAAATCATCCGTTGTTCCAACAACCGAATATCCCTTGTGAGAATCACCTAATGAGAGAGGGATTGACCATTGCACCTGCTCTTTTGATGATATTGTTTTGTAGGTTTCCCAACTAACGTTCTGGTTGGGATATCCGATATGAAATATATTTGATAATAAAATGGAAATGTTGCCGGAACGAGCGCCTACAATAAGATCGGTTCCTGAAATAGTGCTGGTGAAGCTATCATGTACCCTTGAACGAATTCGCTCGATACCCAGAAGAAGCAATACACTCATTGATATTGAAATAATGCTCAACACCAAGGTTGCTTTTCTATATTTAATACTTTTAAATGCAAGCTTAAACATGTTTTTCATACACTAACTTTATTTTGAGGCTCATTTTCTAAAACAAGTTGTCCTTCTTTTAATTCAAAAGTTCGGTCAAAATACTGTTTATACCGGGTATCATGACTCACAAAAATTAAAGTAACGCCATATAAACTGCACTCTTTTGAGATTAAACTAATAAACGACTTCTGTGCATCTTCATCCAACGATGAAGTAGGTTCATCAGCAATAAGTATCTCAGGACTTCCGATAAGGGCTCGACAGGCTGCAACCCTTTGTTGTTGACCAACACTAAGTTCCGTAACCATTTTATGTAGTATTTCATCGCCTGTTAAGCCCAATTCGGCCAATAACCTTTGCGCCTCTTCAACGGGTTGTTTTCCAGACCTTAGTATTTTGTCTCTTCTGACTTTTGAAAAGGTACACGAAAGCAATACATTATCAAGTACAGATAAATACGGAACAAGGTTAAACATCTGAAATATATACCCGATATGGTTAGCCCTGAATTCATCCCTTTCAGCAGCACTTAATTTATTCAGCTGAGAACCTAATACTTCTATACTACCGGTTTGGGGTAAATTAATTCCAACTAATAAACTCAATAAAGAACTTTTTCCACTACCACTTTTACCTTGAATAAATACATGCTCTCCTTTGGCAATTGAAATGTCAATATTCTCAAGTAAGGCCTTATTTTGGCCTTTCCATTGGAAACTTAACTTTTTAATTTTAATCGCATCCATTAAAAATTACTTTATACTATCTTAATATGTATGAGCATGTTGCTCTGCTTTAATACTTTTCCTAAATGCTTCATTGTTATTGTATTACCAGGGTAACTTTACAACTGGAGTAAGCTGCAATCGTATTTGATGTTGAGGACCAAAATGTTCACCTCGTGCGAGGTAATACCAATACTGTAGATTAAACTTAAATGGCATCGTACCAAACATAGTTGTTTTCGAAATACCAGTTCCCAAGGGTAAAGTAAACCGGCTTCCTTTCACTGCTTTATGGTTATATGAAAAGACAGGCTGCGATTGAATTTGCCAGGCGTTTTTTAAATTTACAGTATACATGTATTGTCCGCCAGTTACACTTAAAACATCTGTTTCATAATAGTGAGAATCTTGTATGTAAATAAAGTCTTCCGGAACTTCAGCATCTACCTTATTCTTATTTAAACTCCAAGAATGATTGATAAGAAGTCCTGAGAATCCCCAATGTGTTGATTTACCAAAGAAAAACTCGGGCCCCAACATCCATCGGCTTGTTCCCAATTCTTTTATTGTTGCTGTCGGAGCACTGCCAACAATCCCAAATAAAGTCAACCATTTGCTTGGATAACTAATTCCATACGCTACATCAAACCCAATATCACCCAGAGCAATATTTTCTTTTTGAAAATCACCTTCTTCAGTAATGGTGGGCTGAGTTATGACAAATGGTAACAGTGGTCTTACAAATATATTTTGTCCTTTTTTTACAGGATAAGGCAAACTTGGTTGGAAACTGATTTTAAACGCATTTTGACTGGATGCTCCCGGCAAATCACCATTATACCAAATATAATCGATTGGAAAAGTAAACTGACCAATCGTGGCATTTGGATTTGCCAGCTTATTTGCAGCTTCCTGAGCACTATTAGCAGATTTTTGTTCCCCTTCGTTTTGCGAAAAGACATTATTTATATAAGCCGCACTCAATAAAATAGCAAGCGTTAATGTTTTTAAATTAGTAATTACCTTTTTCAAAGTATAACCTATTCAGAATTTATAATTTCTTATTTAAGCAAAAGTCACCGTTATCTACTTCAGAGTATTTTTAAATATTTTACCATCTTTCATAATAATAAGCAGATTCTTTGTTTCTGTTACCGCAGATAAATCCTCCAAAGGATTCCCCTCAACAAGCAATAAATCTGCATAAGCACCTTCTTTCACTACACCAAGATCGCCATCAGGATAAGGATTGCGTATGCCACTCATCTTATATAAATAACCGGCATTACCTGTTGCCATCTTAAGAATTTCGCCCGGAGAATACCATGGTAACAAACGCTCCATCATTGCTACTTGCTCATCTCCCATTTCTTTAGGTACAAAGAATAAATCAGTACCATATGTTACGATTAAGTCAGGAATTTCTTTGGCCCATTTATACATGTTTTTTGTTCCTTCGCAAACAATGGCCAACTTCGAATTTGAGAATTCATCTAATTGCGGTTCATTACAAACCGTAAAAGGTTGTGTACTAAGCACAACACCTTCAGCTGCCATACGCTCTAAGGTCTTCTTGCTTAGTAATTGGCCATGACCAACATCTTTAATCCCGGCATCAATACACATATTTACCGACTCGTCAAAATAGGAATGTATAGTAACATAAGTACCCCAATTAGTCGCAGCGTCAACAGCAGCCTTTACTTCTTCATAAGTAAACTGTATTCCCATAAGAGGATCGGACGGCGAAGAATATCCGCCACCTGTTGATAATTTTATATGTGAGGCTCCATTGCGTAGGTTATCTCTTGCTGCTGCAAGCACCTCCGGCACCCCGTCAACAAGATATCCCTGCGCTTGTTTGTATAAAGGCTCAATATTTCCACCAAATTGAGGATGGGTTTGATTTGGCAGCCTAAAATCTCCATGCCCTCCTGTTTGACTTAACATGCCTCCGCTCGGGTAAATTCTTGGTCCTGCCTCCAAACCCTGATCGATAGCTTTTTTAAGCCCAAATGAGTTACCAGACATATCCCTTATGGTAGTGATTCCTCTCATCAGCATGGCTTCTGCATCTTTTGAGGCATAAATCGTATTGTAATTAGGATCACCGGCAATAAGTTGCATTTGGGGCAAGGTGTTAAACATGATATGCGTATGCGTATCAGAAAGCCCGGGCAATAATACCTTTCCATTGCCATCAATAACTTTAGCATTCGCGGATGCCGATTCACCTGCTGATGGTGAAATAGTTTTTACCATATTATCGACAATCAAAACTTCTGTTGACTCCGAAAGTTTGATGTTTTCGCCATCAAAAATCCGGACATTTTTAAACACAATCTCGGACTGCGCAAAACCTGTTAGGGTGCATAACATGGCAGTTATACCCAGTGCCAATTTTTTAAAAAAACTTTTCTTCATAAGATACCTGTTTTTGTGATTTAAATTATCTGTTCTACTAAAACCATTTTATTTTGTAATCTTTAAATAACATGATAGCATGTTAGCTTTTCCGTCATTCACACCATAGCCTTGATTATAAACAACATGTATTTAAAAAGCTAACACTAATTAAACTTATATTTTACCATGAACTGAATTCTGGAAGCATCTCCGCTTACACCGTTTTTGTTTTCTCTAAAACCGTACATGTACTCAATTCCTGTGGATACCATCTTATAAGGAAACCACACTAAGTTGGCATGAAATGATCCAGCCTCCCTAATCGTACTGTTATCCTGAAAATCATTTAATTCAGTGTTTGTCCAATGGACTGATACCGTTGAGTTAAGATTTTTATTCCAGTAATGATTTACGCCTGCGTATGCAAACCAGGCAGGATTTAAATGAAGTCCATCAGGAGTAATAGCTCCGGATGCTTTTCCATCCCATGATAATGCGATGATTTTGTGTGCTTGTCCATGGCCATAACCACCTCCCCACAAAAAGGCATCATAATATTTAGTTGCTTTAAAATTCACCCTACTCATTAAGGTTAGTGCAAATCCGACTTTATCAGTATTTGCAAGGTTACCCGCTCCTTTCCAGGATGTGGGAAACACATCGGCTCCGAGCTGAATTGTTGAGCTGTTATCAGATTTATATCGAATCATACCGGCAAAATTTGCCCAAACAGGTCTGAAACCCCCTTCAAAATTATTTGGATTATCAATTTCAGCACCTGGTTCTTCGATTGACAAAGCATACTGAAGCTGCTTACCAATCTTATCTTGCCATTTAATCTGGGTAACTCTTCCCCCATAAAGTGCATCACCCCCGGCAAAGTCAATTAAACCAGGTATAGCAGTAAGGTCTCCGGATGTTGTCCATGTTCTACCAACAAGAAGTCGGCCAATAACACCATAAGCATGACGCAACCGTGTATTTAGGGCCATAGAAGGTGAGTCGAAAAACCAGTCGATTTCAATAAAAACCTGCATTGGAAATTCCTTTCCATTTTTCCACTTCGCTTGATTTCTTACATCAAAGCTAATGCGGCTTTCTTTGCTATGAAAGGTTGTTCGGCCGCCTAAATCTCTTTCGGGCGTCCCTTCTACAGCAATAGAACCCAGTTCGAACTCGTAAGGGTCTCCTATATAGTCAAAATCTTTAATAAAATCGGACTTTACATACCCACCAATTTTCAATCTTATTCCTGTTCCAAATAATGGCCAGGAAGCTGGAAATGAATCATCCAGCAGAGCATCCCCAGTTAAAGCCTCTTTATGTTCGGATAGGGGATTAACAGAACCTTGTTGGCCTTGAGGAATGGTATCAGGACGCGTTGTTACATCAGTAGTGTCCTGGGCATTTAAATAACCTGAAATACTAGTTAAAATAATGCTAAAAATTAATAGTCTTTTCATTTTTAATTTCATTTGAATATTTTCCAACGAGTTAAAGATTTTGGATTAAGGTCTTATTACGGATAGATGATTTAAAAAATCTCTTTGTTGAGCTGCCAATGCAGCTTCCAGTGCTTTTTTCACAGCAGGCTTGTTTAAAACGTTTCTTGGAGCTATGAACACCAGATGTGAAGAGGGAGGCTCATCTCCCCAAGGGTCCCCGGGAGAGTAGCTCCATCGACTGCCCACGCGTTGGTAAATGGTGCGATGGGAAGCGTCTGAGCTCAGAGACAAAACACCTTTTACACGAAGCACCGAATCGGGCAGCGAATCAAAAAATGCTTGCAGCCGTTCATCGTTGAATGGTACATCGAAGGCGAAGCTGATGCTTTCGAAGTCGTGGGAGTGGTTCTCCGGTTCACCAACTGCTGCCTGAAAATCTTGTTGGGTTTCAATGCCGAGCAAGAGTTCCATCGGAACATCTCCATGTGCACCTTCAATCACCCGCTTGTCCGGATAAGCTGAAGCAAGCCATTCCAGCGCTCGGTTTCTTGCCTCGGCATCCACGAGATCAGTTTTGCTAAGCACGATCAGGTCGGCAGATGAGATCTGGTTGCGAAACAATCGTTGCGTCAGGGGATTTTCGACATGGTTTTGTATGGTTTCTGCATCCACAACAGTGAGGATGCCATCCAGCTGAACCGATGGATTTGAAAGCGCTATTTGCGCAATCCCATGCGGGTCTGCGACTCCGCTGGACTCAAGCACGATCGCATCAGGAAGTTCTTCCCGGTCAGCGACTTCAATAAGCGCATTTGTAAGATCAGCTGACACGGCACAGCAGGCACAACCATTCTTCAGGTCGATCATGTCCTCCGTCTGAGAAGCCACGAGGGAAGCATCGATGTTGATGGAGCCGAAGTCATTCACCAGCACCACCAATCTGCGACCGTGCGGTGACGTCAACAAATGGCTTAAAAGCGTGGTTTTTCCAGAACCAAGAAAACCACTGATGATGGTGAGCGGAACAGTACCTTTCTCAGTACGTCTTTGACGTCCACGCATCTTGAGTGCTGCGAAAATCATACCTGAAAGGGCCTGATGTGCATCCAGGGCACGAGAAGCCGCATCATCGGCCGCAGGTGAATTTCCTGCAGCCGAGTAGTTTTTTTCTAGTGGTTTTGTCTCTGTCATGATTACTTTGCTTTGAACAACTTACCGCCCAGAACTGTACCCCAGACTCCAATATCCTTGATTTCAGTCGGAGCCACTTCGAAAGGATCTTTATCCAAAATGGCAAAGTCAGCAAACTTGCCTTGTTCAAGGCTTCCAACCAGTTTCTCTAAACCCAAAATGTAGGCGGCATCAATGGTGATTGCCCGGAAGGCACGCTCAACTCCTATGCGCTCATTTGGGGCTAACACTGTTTTATCATCCTCGGCCAACCTTGTTACTGCTGCGTGAACGGCAGTAAGTGGTTCCATTGGTACAACCACCTGAGGGTAATCGGCATGTAAGGCAAAAGTTACCCCTTCGCGCTCGAGCGAACCAAGCCTTGCCACTGCGTCTGAACGGTCGGGACCATAGGCGTGGGTCTCGTGGAGTAGTCCACGGAAATGCACAAAGTAGGCGTTCACACTGGCGATACCACCCAGTGTCTTCAACCTCCTAGCTTGCATCGGGTTACTCATCGAGTAGTGCTCTATCGTATAACGATGATCAAAGCGTGGATGGGCCTCCTGCAACTGTGCAAGGGCATCCAGGCAATCATCCAGTGCCTTGTCTCCATTGGCGTGAATATGGATCTGGGTACCTGCTTTCCAGAAGGGCAGCATGTTGTTGAAGATGTCGCTATCAGCGGACTGTCCATTGGTGCCATCCAGGTAGCCCGGGAAGTTCACCCGCGAACCCATCAGCGGGAATGAACCATCGGTCTGAAACTTAACACCGCTGAAGAAGAGTTTGTCTGTCTGGTGTTCCCGTAGCCCTTCAGCCACCTCAACAGCCTTGTCGCCGTGTTTGGAGATGAACGAGAAACCATGTGGTACCATACGCAATCTCATTGGAAATTCGGATTTACTGGTCGCTTCTTTGTGGTCTCTCAGCTCGGAGTCAAAGTCGATGACACCGAACATCATGTCGGCGGCCGTGGTAACACCCACTTTAGTACCGATCTCGGCCATCCACTGCAGGCCATCTGGGTTGCATAGGCGAGTGATGTCCTTGACCACCGGCGCGCAGCTCACCGCGAATCCCTGCGGCTCAGTAAACGCCCCTGTGAGGCGGCCTGAATCGTCACGCTTTATATTTGGACTCTTCAGATCGTCTGGGATATTTGCCCGATCGATTGCTGCGCTATTCAGGTAGTAGAAATGGGGTGCCCAGGTCAGAATGTATATAGGTCGTTCGGTAGAGATCTTGTCCAATGTGTCGCGGTCGAAGCTGCCACCCTGCTTCGCACGGTCGTAACCCCAGCAGATGAGTGGTTTGGTCTTATCTTTCTCCTCCTGGTCCACCTTTTTCAAATGTGCAACGACATCATCGAAGGTTAACAGAGGATCTCTCATGCCCCCAGGTCCTGGCCAGGGAATAGGACCAATGAATTCCAAGGCAAGGAATCCGGCAGACATCCAGAAGTGCATATGCGGTTCCATAAATCCGGGCATGATCACCTTGTCTTTAAAGGTGTCATCTATGGTCACATCATATTGTGACAACCAGGGCTCCATCGACTTCATGGTTCCTGTAGATAAAACTTTGCCATCTAAAACAGCCACGGCTTCCGCTTCCGGACGACCGGGGTCCATGGTACGTACTTTTTTTGCGGTGAATACGGTTACTTTTTGTTTATTCATGATTAAAGAAATTTTTAAGAATTATTATTTAGCTTAATTGCTTTCAATTAGTCTACAAGATCAAGGGCCTCATCATACAGGTCCATTGCTTTGTCAAAGTGTCTTTCAGCGCTTTCATCTTTACCATCGGCAAAAGCATCTATACTCTTTTGAAGTTCTTCATTAGCTTTTTCGAACTTGCCTGCTGCTATGGCTAATTGGTCATCTACCGCCTTTTCAATATGCCCTAAGGCTTTGACAACCAGATGAAGCCCTCTTTCCAAGTGCTTTGCAGTAGAATCAATGTTGTCTTTGTTAAAAGCCTTGTTTGCCATATGAAACTGTCTAAAGGCTCTTGAAAGGTCGAATGAAGCAAGGTACTCTTGAATTTTAGTTCCCATTTTTTTTAGATTTTAATGAATACATTATTTGAATTATTTGTCTTGAGGATTTAGTCGATAAAAACTGTCAAAGGTGTGTTCGCTAGACTCTACCTTTAGTTCACCTGATAAATCAGCCAATTGTTTGTTTCTAACAGGGTGGTTTTGCCACTCTTCGTAGGCTGACTTGTCTGTCCAGCCACAAACTACAGTTACCAGTGATGGATCATCCTTCGAAAGGAGTGTCTCTCCATAACGAAAACCTGATATGACTTCAGCACACTCTGCTATACATCTTCTGTTGGTATGTACTTCAGCTATTTCTTCAGCCGTTGCGTTGAGTCCCTTTATTTCCAGGAATGACCAGAATTTTATATCGTTTTTCATTTTTAATTGATTTTTATGGTTAGATAAATTACAGCTCGTTCTTGTAAATCTTACCGTCCTTCATGATTACTTTGAACTTCTTTTTCGGTTCGGCCATGATCTTAATATCCTCCAGTGGATTACCATCGATAACCAGGATGTCGGCATAGGCCCCCTCCTGGATTACACCGAGCGGACCATCCTGATACGGATTCCGTGGTCCGGCTAATTCAAACAATTTGCCATTGTTGTGGGTCGCCTGCTTGAGAATTTCTGCATTGGAAAACCATTTGGTGCGGTTCACCAGTTCCTCATTCTGCGTCGCCTTAACCTTGGGTGGGCCGACAAGGTCATTGCCGAGTGCTATCTTAACATTATATTTTTGGGCCAGTTTGAACATATTGTCGAGTCCTTCCCGGGTCTCCTTTTGCTTGTTCTGCTGATCCTCTGATGAACCTGGTGGCAATGGCTGAATGAATACTCCCGTTTGTGTGGATAACCATGCATCCTTCTCAGCAAGAAGCTTCATGGTTTCCTCGGTAATCAGATTACCGTGCTCAACAACCATGGCTCCTGCTTCGAGAGCTGTCTTAATGGAAGCATCATTGTATACATGAACCGCAAGGTAAGTATTCCAGCGCTTGGCCTCATCAGCAGCCGCCTTCAGCTCATCATAGGAAAACTCAGAGATGTCCAGTGGGTCGTAAACACCGGTTACTGCACCGCTGGCTGTCAGCTTGAGAAAATTGGCGCCACCACGAAGAACATCACGGGATCCAGCTAGTATTTCAGGTACCCCGTCCACGATGTAGCCACCACGCTGTTTAGCAACGGCACTCAACTCCGGCCCTCCTAATGCCCGTGGCTGATCTATTAGCGGACGGAAATCAACATGTCCGCCGGTCATTCCCAAGACCATTCCGCTACCTTGTATGCGTGGGCCGGGATAAATTCCATTTTCGATGGCAGTACGAACGCCAAACGGGTCGCCACCAGTATCCCGAATGGAGGTAAAACCTCGCATCAATGTGTTTTCGGCTTCTTTCAGCGTCAAGATCGTTATATAACTCGGTCGTGAATTGAGATATTCGCCCATGCCCTGGTTCCAGACCAGATGCACATGCGCATCGATCAGTCCCGGCATCAGCGTGCCCCCACCGCCGTCAATCACTGTAGCACCATCTTCACTAAGGTTTTTGCCCACCTCATTGATCAGGTTGCCCTCTACAAGTACATCGGCATCGATGAGTTCGTCATCCATCCCGTTAAACACCTTTACATTCTTGAACAACGTGACCGCGGTCTGGGCCGGGGCCTGCGCGAATGCCCCTACGACTAGTGCAAAGACAAACAGAAAACTTATTGTTATTTTTTTCATTTTAGTAGTTTTTTTGTGAGTAAAATTTACCTCTTTAAAAAAACCTTAATTCCTTCTTATGGGCTGACCCGGAGCAGCATCAAGAATTAATTCTCCATCTTCGATTACATTAACCCCATTTACCAATAGATATTTCACCCCAACTGCCGGATGATAAGGTTCATCATAGGTGCCGACAGCTTTAACATTATTGAGATCAAAAACCACAATATCTGCATCCATATTGGGTTGTATTCTACCTTTCTTTTTCATTTGAGGCACAAAACTTTCCAATGTTTGAGCGGGCATTAGGCTCATTTTATTGATAGCTTCCATTAGCGGGATGAGTTTTCTTTCACGAACATAGGATTCTAACACTTTAGAGAATGTTCCTGCAGAACGTGGATGTGCAATAAGATTTGAAGGAATTGGCCATTCATCGCCCTCATATGGTTTACCGTCTTTTGTATACCAAGGCATTGCGTCTGATTCAATTAGTATACCTGCATGGGTAACAGATTGATCCAGCATATGCAACTCTTCCGGTTTGGTTTCATCAAGCTGATGATAGGAAACAAAAGTTCCGGGAGCTTCTTTTCTAATCTTTTTAAACGATTCAGCATCCAGGCGTTGAGCACCTACCTGAAAAGCTGTTTCATCAAAGTCCATTCTGGTTTTCCAATCGGATCCTTGAAACATAGCTGCCCCAATTACAGTGCTTGCTGCACCCCAGGGGTAAGCACCTGCCGTAACATTAATTCCCTGTTTTTTAGCATTATCAAATAATTCCAGGGTAGCATCAATATCCTTTAAAGAATTACTGTTTATATGGCAAATATGCATTCTGGCTCCTGTAATTGCCGATAGAGCGATAAGTTCGGTAAGCGCTTCAAAAGATGAAGAAGGCTCAGGAATTGATGTATATCTTGCATGCGTATAAGTACTTACATCATATTGTTTTGCCAATTTGGCTAATGCATAATATTCTTTTCGACCATAGCCGGGGGCGTATCCGGCATTAATACCAATTCCTAAACCGCCCTCTTTTAAACCTTCTTCAACCAAGCTTAAGATATGCTGCATTTGCTCCTCAGTAGCAATATCATTTTTCCAATGTGGATCGCTTTGAGCTTTCTGAAAATATTCCGCAGTAGCTGCCGGCGTATTATCCTGAAACGTCGCAATTCTGCCAAATACCCATGCAGC
>CAJXZG010000094.1 GCA_913063265.1 uncultured Prolixibacteraceae bacterium
CGAAACATCATCCTTGCTAATTCCTTCCAACAACATGTGTTCTCCGAACTTAGGATTTAATGTTTCCTTAAAATCATCGTTATATACCGAATAAACCACTTTTGAGTTTTTGAAAAGCGGATTATTATAGTAATACTTCTTGATATATAACGGAATAACTGAAGTTAACCATCCATGACAATGGATAATATCAGGAGCCCATCGTAATTTAATTACAGTTTCCAGTACTCCTCTGGCAAAGAATACAGCACGTTCATCATTATCGGCAAATTCTTTACCCTCCTTGTCAGTCAACACATGTTTCCTTTGAAAATAATCTTCATTATCTATAAAATAAACCTGCATACGTGCTGCCTGGATAGAAGCCACTTTTATAATCAGCGGATGATCTGTGTCATTTATCACCAAATTCATCCCCGATAGACGGATAACTTCATGCAATTGATTACGTCTTTCATTAACACACCCGTAGCGAGGCATAAACGTCCTGATTTCTCTTCCTCTTTCCTGTATTCCCTGAGGTAAATATCTGGCAATTTCTGACATTTCACTTTCAGGCAAATAGGGAGTTATCTCTTGTGAAATATAAAGGATTTTTTTCTTTTCCATTCTCTGTTTAACACCGTTTATAACAGGGCGCAAAGGTAATAAAAATATCCTTAATATTCAATTTAAGGAAGTTATGCAGGTTAAATCAAATTTTCATATGTTCTTATCTGCACGATATCCGAATAAATTTTATTTACTTTGCGCCGAAAACAAATTTTTATGTTTCTGGTTGAAACGATAGAAGATTTACGAAACAAAATTGATGCGCTGAAAGATGATGGAACACTAGGTTTTGTTCCAACTATGGGAGCGTTGCACATGGGCCATATTTCGCTGGTAGAAAAAGCGGTACTGGAGAATCAGATTACCGTTGTAAGCATTTTTGTAAATCCTAATCAGTTTAACGACAAATCGGATCTTGAAAAATACCCAAGAACTTTGGAAGCCGATTTAAAATTATTGAAAGACACAGGTTGTAATATTGTTTTTGCTCCGGATGCAAAAGTGATTTATCCAAAAAAAGATACACGTAAATTTGATTTTGGCCCCCTTGAATCAATAATGGAAGGGAAACACCGCCCCGGACATTTTAACGGTGTTGCTCAGGTTGTAAGTCGGCTTTTTGAAATAGTAAAACCTAAAAAAGCTTATTTCGGGTTAAAAGATTTTCAGCAACTGGCAATCATTAAAAACATGGTAAAGCAACTTGATTTACAGGTTCAGATTGTTCCCTGTGATATTATACGCGAAAAGAGTGGCCTGGCAATGAGTTCAAGAAATGAATTACTTACAGCAGAGGAGCGAAAAAATGCTGCAGTTATTTCTGATACGCTTTTCAAAACAAAAGAACTTAGCAAGAAAAAATCCGTACAAGAACTCAAAAGTTGGATGGTTGAAACCATCAACAAAAACAAATACTTAAGTGTTGAATATGTTGAAATAGTTGACGATATTCAACTTCAGCCAGTGAATAGCTGGGATGAAAATTCAGCAAAAGTAGCGTGTGTAGCTGCTTTTTGCGGAAAAGTAAGATTAATTGACAACATTGTTTTAACCGATTAATACAAAGTGATGCAAATTGAAGTTTGTAAATCGAAAATACATAAGGTAACAGTTACCGAAGCCAACTTACAATATGTGGGCAGCATTACCATTGACGAAGATTTAATGGATGCTGCAAATATGATTGAAAACGAAAAAGTACAGGTTGTAAATATTAACAACGGTGAACGATTGGAAACGTACGTTATTAAGGGAGAACGTGGAACCGGAACAATCTGTTTAAATGGCCCGGCGGCCCGTAAAGTTGCAGTTGGCGATGTCATTATTATTATCTCGTATGCATTAATGGATTTTGAAGAAGCAAAATCTTTCAAACCATGGTTGGTTTTTCCGGACACAGAAACTAATACTGTGGTTTAATTATCAAATCCTTTTTCAACATCCAAACTCCCATTTCTATCCCCTCATTTTAGCAGAAATTTTTCGTAATATTTGGCTACATTTGGCATTTCCTAAAAAATTGCAGCAACAAAACTATCATGCCAGATAAAGTTCAAATAACATTAAAACCGCTTGGAGAATCGGTAAAAGTAAATCCGGGAACACCACTAATTGATGTACTTCACGAATATGGAGTAGAATTTCCCTGTGGAGGAAAAGGGACTTGCGGAAGTTGTAAGATAAAACTTTTAGAGGGTAAATTAGTGATTGACGAAATTCAACAACAAAAACTCAAAAAGTTAAAACTCGACAGGAATTGGCGATTGGCATGTTACTGCAAAGTAGAATCGGATATTACCCTTGAAATATCTCAGTTTGATAATATTATTCTTGCCGATAATTCAACTTTTGAGTTTAAGCCACAAAAGGGTTTTGGCATCGCAGTTGACGTTGGTACCACAACTGTTGTTTCTCAATTGGTAAATCTTGAAAACGGACATATTTTGGATTCAATTTCTGAGGTAAACGCGCAATCAGGTTTTGGTTCAGACCTTATATCACGCATCGAAAGTTGTTTGAATGGGAATTACGGGGAACTGCAAAAAAGGATTCGATTTCAAATTGTATCGATGATCGATAAGATGATACAAAAAAACCCTGTACACCTTTCAAAAATAATTTTGGTAGGAAATACTGTTATGCACCATATTTTTTCCGGCATCGAAGTAGAGGCGCTTTCGTTTTACCCTTTTCACTCGCCAAATCTGGGAATTCAGAAATTTAAAGCTGAAGAATTAAATCTAAAAGAAATAAAAAATCCTGAAATTTATTTTTACCCTTCAATCGGAAGTTTTGTGGGCAGTGATATTCTGGCGGGAATTGCAGCAACCAAAATGTCGGAAAAAGAATCTTTTTCGATTCTTATTGATTTGGGTACGAATGGAGAAATTGTGATAGGGAACAATGAAAAAATCATTTGTGCCTCAACAGCTGCCGGACCTGCTTTTGAAGGTGCAAAGATAAGTCAGGGAATGCGTGCTACAACCGGTGCAGTTTCATCTGTAAACTATGAAAACAACAAACTCAAACCCCACGTAATCGGGAATGTTCAGGCAAAAGGCATTTGCGGTAGCGGATTAATTGATGTTATGGCGATTTTGCTCGAGCACCAACAAATAGGAATGTTTGGCGAAATAATCAGCGGTGAGGATTATATAAAACTTACCAATAAAGTTTTGCTTACACAGCAGGACATCCGTGAATTTCAGCTGGCAAAAGCTGCGATTGCTGCGGGTGTTCAAATACTTCTGAATAAATTACAAATTACTTATAAAGATATCGAACAGGTTTATATTGCTGGAGGATTTGGAAATTTCTTAAATATCGACAATATAATTCGAACAGGTTTGATAGAATGTGAAAGTGATAAAATCGTTAAACTGGGAAATACAGCACTTATCGGGGCAAAAATGTTTTTGTTTGAAAGAGAACACTATGCGAATGAAATTTTACAAAAAACTACCCATGTAAATCTTGAAGGAGAATCAAATTTTCAGGATATATATATTGAAAAAATGATGCTTGTTTGAAATTCCAAATCTCAAAGTTCAATTCTCAAAATACTTCAAAAATTATTTTACCAACTCCTTTGTTGAAAGCAATCCGCAGGCTGCATAAATATCTTCACCCCGTGATGCACGAATGGTTGTAAGAATTCCTTTTTTGTTCAGCTTTTCTTTAAAACCGGCAATTGTTCTTTCATCGGGACTTTTTAAGGGAGTACCGGGAACAGGATGAAAACGGATCAGGTTTATTCTGCATTTTAATCCATCCAGTATTTTTACCAGTTCATTTACATGTCTGGGAGAATCATTTAATCCTTCAAATAAAATATACTCAAAAGATACCCGACGTTGACGACCAAAGTCCCAGCTTTTAATTTCTTCAACAACGTTTTCAATAGGATAGGCAACCTGAACCGGCATTAACTGCTGGCGTTCTTCATGAAACGGAGTATGCAAACTTACTGCAAGGTGTGCTTCACTTTTCTCAAGAAAAGTTAACATTCCGGGAATTATTCCAATCGTAGAAACGGTAATCCTTCTTGGGCTCATTGCATAACCCCATTCCGAAGTCAGAATTTCAATACTTTTTAAAACTTCATCCAGATTATCAAATGGCTCACCCATACCCATGTACACAATATTAGTTACTTCGTTTACCTCATCAATACTTCTGATTTGATTGACAATCTCTCCTGCAGACAGTTGCCCCTGAAAACCCTGTTTTGCGGTAAAACAAAACAAACATCCCATTTTACATCCTACCTGTGAACTCACACAAACGGTCTTGCGTTCGAGTTCTGGAATCATTGCTGTTTCAATAAATTTATTCTGAATGGTAGGGAAAAGATACTTTTTCGTACCATCGATACTAGTTTGAACTTTTGTGTATCCAGTCAGGCCAAATTCAAATTTTTCATTGATAAGCACCCTGGCTTTTTTAGAAAGATTGGTCATTTCATCAATTGATGAAACAGGCTTTTTGTAGAGCCAGTCGGCAATTTGTTTTGCAGTAAATTTTGGCAAATCCAATTCCGCAACAATTCTTTGCAGTTCCAATAAGGTTTTTCCAAAAAGCTTTTCTTTCATTCTTCCTCAGAAATGTTTAACCAACTTTCCAAAATTGGCAATTTGACGATTTCAAGTTAACTATAAGTCTTAGCATTACTTGGAGTCATACTATGACTAAAATCTATCTATAACTTTTCACTTTTTACACCGCTATAACACCCTTAACCAAAAATTGTTTCCATAAATCCGGGTGCTTTTCTGTGTTTTGTGGCTTGCTCAAAAGCATAAGTTATTTTAAGTAATTTAGGTTCGCTCCATGCTTTTCCAAAAAATGAAATTCCAACAGGTAATCCTTTTACAAACCCCATAGGAACTGTAACATTCGGATATCCTGATATTGCTGCCGGGGACGAGCTTCCACCACTAAAATGGTCTCCGTTTATCCAGTCGATAGTCCATCCAGGACCATTGGTTTGTGCTATGATAGCATCAAGTTTATGTTTTTCCATTGCTGCGTCGATGCCTTCTTTGCCCGCATATTTTTTTGACTCTTCCAGCGCTTTTAAATATTCTTCACTTGTTAAGTCACCTTTGGAATGTGATAATTCAAAAATTTCCTGGTCAAACCAGGGCATTTCCCTGTCTGCATTTTTTTTGTTGAATTCAATTATTTCCTCCATACTTTTTACCGATGCCTTTGGATGTTCAGCAAGATATTTGTTTAAATCAGCTTTAAACTCATACAATAAAACCTCATAAGAAGGGCTTCCCCATTTTCTACGATGTTCAAATTTTACCTCTTCCACAATTTCAGCACCCAAAGTTTTTAATGATTTTACTGCCTCCTTAAATAGTGCATCCACTTTCGCGTTAAATCCAATCATTTCAGATGCAACTCCAATTCTTATTCCTTTCAGATCTTTTCCATCCAAAAACTGAGTGTAATCCTTAAAGATTTCTCCTTTTTCAATATGTGTTTCCGCATCGTTTGAATCAAATTCTGCCAAAGCTCCCAGTAAAATAGCAGCATCCTTTACTGTTCTGGCCATTGGTCCTGCCGTATCCTGACTGTGTGCAATGGGTATGATTCCCTGTCTGCTCCACATTCCTAATGTTGGTTTTATTCCCACAATACCATTCACCCCCGAAGGACAAACTATTGATCCATTAGTTTCAGTACCGATACCAATTGCGCAAAGATTGGCGGCAACAGCAGCACCCGTTCCTGAACTCGATCCACAAGGGCTGCGATCCAAACAATAAGGATTTCGTACCTGTCCTCCACGTCCACTCCAGCCGCTTGAGGAGTTATTTGAACGAAAATTTGCCCACTCACTTAAGTTTGTTTTTCCTACAATAACGGCTCCTGAATCACGAAGTTTTTTTACGATAAAAGCATCTTCCGGGGCATAATTACCTTCCAGTGCCAATGAGCCTGCTGTGGTTTGCATTTTATCTCCCGAGTCGATATTGTCTTTAAATAAAACCGGAATACCATGTAAGGGTCCCCGTATTTTTCCTTCTTCGCGTTCTTTATCCATTTGAGCCGCTATTTGCAAAGCATCAGGATTAATTTCAATTACCGACTTTAAAACAGGATCAACTGATTTAATTCTTTCAAGGTATTTTTCACAGATTGCAGAGGAAGTTATATTCCCGTCTTCCATTTTTTGTTGTAATTGTTCAACAGTAAACTCATTTAAATCAAAGGAAGTATAATCCGGCGTAATTTCTTTATTTGAATCTGTTTGAGTCGAACATGCTGTTATACCTGTTAATGCTAGAGCTGAGGTGCTGATTGCAGAAGTTTTAAAAAATGTGCGGCGTTTCATAATAAAAAAGATTAGAATTTGAAAATAAGAAATGTACGTAAAAGATAATTATTTGATATGAAAAACTTTCTTAATGCAATTAAAATTGTTGGGCAAACTTACATATCAGTAAACAAAATTTACATTTTTTCGCCTACAATTCACCCGAATTCGGGTATTGTAATTTGTTATGTTTTAAAAACATAAAATGACGTGACATTGAATACAAGGAAATATTAAAATTATAACTTATATTGCGCCCTTAATTCCAAATTAAAACATTGAAAAATGAGGGAGACAAATAAGTATCCAATTGACAATTTAGTTCGACCAATTCAGAGATTTATGTTTCAGGAAAAATCGGGAGGAATTGTACTGGCAATAAGTGTAGTTCTTGCATTATTCTTTGCCAATTCACCCTGGGCTGAGGAATATCACCATCTTTTCGAGCATAAATTAGGATTTAATTTTGATGGTAAGTTTTATTTGGAATATAGTCTTCATCACTGGATTAATGATGGTTTGATGGCTATTTTCTTTTTTGTAGTAGGCCTTGAATTGAAACGGGAATTTGTGGGTGGTGAGTTGTCAAATCCCCGAAAAGCTCTTTTGCCAATTGTAGCAGCAGTGGGCGGAATGTTAGTTCCGGCAATTATTTATTTTGTTTTAAATCCTGCTGGTGAAGCTTCAAGAGGATGGGGTATCCCAATGGCAACTGACATCGCTTTTTCATTAGGTGTTTTATATCTTTTGGGAAAAAGAATTCCTATTTCTTTAAAAATATTTCTGACAGCTCTTGCTATAGTTGATGATTTAGGAGCTGTGCTTGTAATTGCATTTTTTTATACTTCAGATATTTCACTTGTAAATCTTTCTATTGGATTGACTTTTGCAGTCGTCATGTTTATTGGCAATAAAATGGGTGTTAGAAGTATTTTGTTTTATGCCTTTTTTGGTATTGTAGGAGTATGGACGGCATTTTTACTTTCGGGTGTTCATGCAACAATAGCAGCGGTAATTGCAGCATTTACAATTCCTGCGAATGTTAGGATTAAAGAGAATTTGTACATCAAAAAAATACAGGGTTATTTAAACAGGTTTAAAACTGTTGACAGGAATGACCATATTCCTACCCTAACTGAGGATCAATTACATATACTGGACAAGGTGAATATTTGTACCAAACTAACAATTCCTCCTTTGCAGCGACTGGAACACGCATTACACCCTTTCGTAACCTTTGTCGTGATACCAATTTTTGCGCTGGCCAATGCCGGGGTTTCAATTAAAATTGACCCTGAACATTTATTTAGTACAAACATTGCTCTAGGAGTTGCTCTTGGACTTTTAGTAGGGAAGGTAGTGGGTGTAACAGGTGCTACAATGTTATTTATTAAACTTAAAATTGCACCGTTCCCAAAAGGAATGAATTTCAGAAATTTAATAGGACTTGGACTATTGGCAGGTATTGGTTTTACCATGTCCTTGTTTGTAACATCACTGGCATTTACAAATCCAGAATATATGGTACAGGCCAAAATAGGAATTTTTGCAGCATCTATATTAGCAGGTGTATTAGGGTACTGGATTCTTAATAAAAAGCAAGAAGTTTAGAGATTATAGGATTGATTTAATTGAATTAGATTGATTTTAAGACAAACTTTATCAATCTGCTGCAGGCATTCAATCCTCTCGAGCCTTAATTCACTCTTAAATCAGTAAAATCAAATCTTCTTGTATGGAGCAGAACCACAATTATTTTACTTTCCCGGGATTCTTTTTTACAAAATCTCCCCAGTTTTTGTACTCCTTCGATTTTTGAGGTTTTTCGAGTTGTATAAAATGGCAAATTGCAACAGCAACAGCATCGGTTGCATCAAGCCCTTTTTCAATATCCTTTAAATGATATACCTTTTGGAGAAAATAGGCAACCTGTTCCTTGGAAGCTCTTCCCATTCCGGTAATCGACTGTTTAACCAGCAAGGGAGCATATTCAAAAATTGGCACCGAATGAACGAGGGCTGCAGCCATTATCACGCCTTGTCCGCGGCCAAGTTTTAACATTGACTGTACATTTTTTCCATAAAAAGGAGCCTCCAGGGCCATAACATCGGGTTGGTATTCTTTTACCAGGTACAAAGCCCGTTCATGTAAATATCTTAAACGCTCATAATGATTTGAGAATTTTCCGGGGGTGATGGTTCCCATATTTAAAATTACAGGAACTTTATTCCTGATTTCTACCAATCCATATCCTGAAACCGTTGTCCCGGGATCAATTCCTAATATTCGTAATGGCTTCGAATCCATTTATTAAAAATTACTCACTTTTTACTTTTAGCCGTTTATCAAGTTGCTGAACCAAAACTCCAGAAACGATAAATATCAATCCGATAAAAGTAGTAATGTAAATGGTTTCTTTCAAAATCAGATGAATAAAAATCAGGGAGAGAAAAGGAGCAAAGAATACCAGGTTTCCTATTTTTGCGTTGCTGCTTGTCAAATTCATTGCTTTTAACCACAATACATAAGTAATTCCAACCTCAAAAACTCCGGAATAAATTACAGCAATCAGACTTACGCCCGGATGAATTTTAAAATCTGAATAAAAATATACCACAGGAACAAGAAAAAGAAAACCGATTAGAAAATTCAAAAACAATTTAATTATTTCTTCTCTTATATCGCGTACATTAAAAATCCAGTAAAGCGACCAAAGTATTGAACTTCCAACAGCCAGAGCCACTCCGCTAAAATTTGTTTTTTCAAATCCTTCAATTCCACCCTGGGATGAAATAAAAAACACTCCGGCAAAACTAATTAAAAGAGCCCCAAAACTTATCCAGCTGATTTTTTGTCCCAGAAATGGTACCGATAACAATGCCAAAGTAATAGGCCAAATCATGTTTAAAGGTTGTGCTACCTGGGCCGGTAAAAGTGAATAGGCTTTAAACAAAACCAAATAATAAAGCAGCGGATTAAAAGCTCCCATCAATAAAGAATAGGTCCATTGTTTGGATGTTTGTTTAAAAACAAGATGTAGTTTTTTTTGAATAAGCAGTACAAAAAACAGAAGTACAACTGTAACAGCTGAAACATAAAATATAAGTTGAATAAAATCGTATTCCCGCAAGGCTACTTTAAACGAAGTAGCCACAGTTGACCAGAACAGTACAGCCAATGCTGCATATATGTATGCTTTATTGTTCGTATTCATCCCGGGCAATTGTTCCTGCCATGAATAGTTCTTCTTTTGAGATTTCATTGGATTCGTCAGGAAATTGTTGACGCAGTATTCGATATTGTTCTCTCGACTCTTCAGTAAAAACGCTTCCGGGGTATTGAGTTAGTATCGCTTTATATAAGTCGCGCGCTTCTTCCTTTCTCTCCAAATTGTTGTTGTAAATTCCGGCCAATAAAAAATGTGCATTATCTCCCAGTAAATCATAACTAAATCCATCTATTATTCCCTGCAGATATTCAGCCGCCAGCGCATAATTTTGTTTTTCTGTTTCAATTTTGGCTTTTCTGTAAAGAATATCATCAACCAGGCTGTGATAAGGATATTGCTCTGCCAAAGAATCCAGGGTAGCATTAGCCATGTCATTTCGGTTTTGAAAAAAATACAAGTCTGCTCTTGCAAACATCTGTAAAGGTACAGCAGTGGTATCAAGATTTAAGTTATTACCTATCAGCAAAGAAAGTTCCATGGCATCGTTGGCTGTAAGTTTTGAGGTACTGGCCTTAAGAACATCGAGTTGTGCTTTTGCCCAGCTAAAATTTCCCAGGTAATAACCCAGTTTTGCTTTTTTCAATTTTACCTGGTCGCCAAGCGAATTTGTTTTATTACGATCTATAACCTGAGAATAGATCAAAGTAGCTTCCCAGGGATCATTCGAATAAACATAAATATCGGCTATTTCTGTTTTTAATCGTCCCCACTCTTCCGGTTTTAACCGGGGAATTTTCAGCGCCTGCTCCAGCAATCCAATAGCTTCATCTGTTTTGTCAAGATAAAAAGCCAGTAAATGTGCATTCTCCTGAACAAGACTCAGCGTTAAGGCATTTACACCCAAATAATCTATAGCTTCCTTGAACTCCAGTGCTGTTTTTTCTCCTTGTATCGAATCACCAGGGGATTCCGCAATAAAATGCATGTAAGATGAATGAACCTTTAAGGCAAAAGATTGATTAAAAAACTGACTGTCTTTACCTTTTCCCATTAAATAATCAAAAGCTTTTTGCGCATCATCATAACTTTTATTATTCAGGGCCATATTTCCCAACTGGATTATTTGATTGTCTTCTGTGCCGGTTCTTTTATCCAGCGCAATAGACTGTCGTAAGGCACTTGAAAACTTATTTTCCTGAAGAAAAAACCAAATTAATAAACGATTGTATGCAATAACATCGGGATTTGTCTGAATTCTTTTTAAAACCTGAACTCTGAATTCGCGAAGCATTTCATCATCGATATCCAGTCTCATTGTTGAAGACAATCCACTTTGGACCCTTGATAAATATTGCTCGTTCTGGGCCAATAAATCAAGGTATTTTTCCATCATATTATCATAGTCGCGCAAATAAGAATACGACCGGGCAAGTTCATAATCAAACACTCCGGGCCCCAGTATTTTTTCACCCTTCAAATAGGTCTGTTTTGCATATTCAAACTCACGCCATCCCATAAATGCATTGGCCAGTATAATAAACGAACTTCTGCTCCCGTTTACCATTTCCAGAGCTTTATCATATTTTTCAACAGATTCATCTGCATTATTACTGACCTTCAACACCTGGCCCCAATGCACATAAAATTCCGGTCTTTCTGGTTTTTGATTTTTTATTTCACTTTGAATTTTTGAAAGAGCACCTTCAAAATCCTCCAACTGGATTAAACAATCGATATGATATTTAAAATAGGTACTGTTACGGGTTAGCATATACACTTCGTACATCAAAGGTGCTGCTTTTTCGTAGTTTCTGGCATTAAAATACCGAAACGCCAAACTCGATTGTGTCTGAATTTTATTCTGGTTTGTTTGTCCGTTAACGCTTACAAACGATAAAAATGTCAATATTATGATTAAAAAATACTTCATTCCTAAATTATATTCTGCACAAAAATAACACTCTCGCGATAAGATAAGTTTGAATTGAGCTATTTAATTATTGAAAATAACAGGTTTTAATATTGTTATATGAACTTTGCAATTCAGTTTTTGTTGTCTCACTTTACTGTAAAAGATTTACATTTGCAAAAAATTTAAAATATGGCACACGAGATGAGAGACAGGCAGCGATTGCCAAAATGGATGAAGATGAAAATGCCAAAAGGTGAAAGTTATTCCAAGGTTAAAAATCTTGTAAACAAACATGGCCTTCACACCATTTGTACAAGCGGAAATTGCCCGAACATCGGGGAGTGCTGGAACCGGGGTACTGCAACTTTTATGATATTAGGCGATATTTGTACACGACGCTGCAAATTCTGTGCGGTAAAAAGTGGCAGGCCTTTGGCACCTGATTTAAAAGAACCCGAAAAATTAGCTGAATCAGTAAAAATTATGGGTGTAAAACATTGTGTGATTACATCTGTCGACCGGGATGATTTGGATGATCAGGGTGCTGAAATCTGGGCCAGAACTATTACTGAAGTTAAAAAAGTAAATCCGGATACAAGAATAGAAGTATTGATTCCTGATTTCAGGGGAAAAACTGAGTTGATTCAGAAAGTGATAGATGCCAAACCGGAAGTTATTTCACACAACCTTGAAACGGTGGAAAGATTAACTCCGTTTGTACGTTTTGCATCAAAATACAGAAGAAGCCTGGAAGTGGTAAAATACGTAGCTGAAAACTACAGGATTGCAAAATCGGGAATTATGCTTGGATTGGGAGAAACACATGAAGAAGTTGTACAAACTATGGACGATTTGCTTGAAGCAGGTTGCAAAGTGATGACCATCGGACAGTATCTTGCACCAACTCCTAATCATATGCCCGTTGTAGAATACATTACTCCTGAAAAATTTGCGGAATACAAACAAATTGGTTTGGAAAAGGGATTTAAATTTGTAGAAAGCTCTCCGCTGGTTCGCAGTTCATATCGGGCTGAGGAACATGTAAATGCGTGATTTTGAGTTTAAAGTTCAATGTTTAAAGTTTAATGTTCAATGTTTAAAGTTTAATGTTTAAAGTTTGTGGCAGAATTTAATTATATCGATTTAGGCTTAAAAGACTACAAAGATTGCTGGGATTATCAGGAGGAAAGATTAGCCGCAGTTGTAAGCGATAAAAAAGAGAAAGGAAAACCATCGAAGATAAACAGCTTTATATTGGTTGAGCATCCACATGTTTATACCCTGGGTAAAAGCGGCGATGAAAAAAATCTTCTGGCACATGGCGATTTTCTTAAAAAAATTGAAGCCACTTATTATAAAATCAACCGGGGAGGTGATATCACGTATCATGGTCCCGGGCAAATTGTTGGTTACCCGATTATCGATTTGGAAAATTACAAAATCGGGGTACGCGAATACATCGAAAAAATGGAAGATGCCATTATTGCCACCATTGCTGAATATGGTCTGGAGGGCGGACGCAAAGACGGGGCGACCGGAGTTTGGCTCCAGGCCGACCATAAAGTTCGTGCACGAAAAATTTGTGCTATTGGCGTTCGGGTTAGCCGCTTTGTAACCATGCATGGTTTTGCATTGAATGTAAATACCGACATGCGTTACTATAATTACATCAACCCATGTGGTTTTGCCTCATCAGCAGTGACTTCAATTCAACAGGAACTGGGTAGAGAAATACCAATGAACGAGGTAAAGGAAATTCTAATGAAAAAATTCAACATGATTTATTAAAGTTGAACAAAAAACCTTGTAATTTACATATGAAATTTACCTGAAAATGTAATGCTTATTGTCAATAATAATTTACCAAGCAGTTCACCATGAATATCCAGTGGATTTTTCCCAATGCTTGTTTTTTAAAATCAGAAAAGAACTATCCGAAAAACCGATAAGAGCATTGTTCTCCTGTAAAATCCATTTGCTTGATATGGACGTTTATTAATGACCCGGAGTAGATTTATTATCGATAATTAACCGTTATATTGATTCCTAATAATATCCGTCCGGGACCAGCTACACGCTTTTTGTAACTTTCTTCGCCGGACGATTCATTGATGTTATAAATCCCCGGCGCTTTCAGATTTTACTTCGCAAAATCTTACGCACCAGGCTTTAATATTTCGCCCATTCTGGGCTAACTGTTGAGCAAGCCCTGAAGGGGCAAAAAATCTTAGCCCGGGGCAAAGCGACGATAAGGAGCGTCGCCCCGGGTAAAAAGAACAATTAAAACAAGGCGCAACAATCCCGTTAATTGAAAATCAGGCCAATCATGCGCCGCATATCTAATCCACCTTGAGTATAAAAATCAAATTGTTTATTGTAATCTAAAACAAAAGTATTACACCTACTTTTCATGGTCTGCCATAACTAAGATTACACAAAGCTCTGCAAAATCAAACATATCTAATTTTAATTCCTTAATATTGAATCAGGTTAATGCGTATTCTGATTTACATATTATTGATGTTGTCCTTTTTGAATTCATTTTCTCAAGACAATCAAGATGAGTGTTATCGTTCTACAGAAGGAACCGACTTTTGGTTTGGATTTATGGAAGGCAGAAACGATAATGGAAATGTACATTATATTGAAATTACGGTTACTGCCAAAGAGGCTACAGAATTTGAAATCTACATTGGGAAGGATGAAACTCCTTATTATGAAGGTTTTGTAAATGAAAATGGTTCAACAAGAATTACAATTGAACTTGAACGTGGAGAAGCAAAAGGTTCAGAAAAAATTGAAAATAAGGGAATCCATCTTATCTCTAAAAATAAAGTAAATGTCTATGCATTAAACTGGGACCGTAATTCGGCCGATGTTGCGGTTATTTACCCTGTCAATTCTTTGGGTAACGAATATTTTACAATGTGTTACACACCGAATGTTGATGACGATCCGGGACACGGTAAAAACAGCGAGTTTTTAATCGTTGCTTCTGAGGATGAAACAAAAGTTGAGATCACTCCTTCTGTGCTTACTGATCAAGGAAGGGCTGCCGGGGTAACTTTTGAAGAAACGCTCAATAAAGGAGAAGTTTACCAGGTACAATCTGAAAACCTCAGGAATCTTACTGGACAAGGAGATTTAACCGGCAGTTATATTAAATCGGATAAACCAGTGGCAGTTTATTCGGGAAATTTTGCAACAACTATCCCGGCGACAAGAGATATGGGCGGTTACGACCACCTGTTTGAACAGATGCCGCCACTCCATACCTGGGGTCGGGAATATTACATTGCTCCCCTTGGAATAAGATATAAAGACACCTACAGGATATTGGCTGCTGAAGACAATACCACCATCGAGTATTTAAGGGGAACGATAGTACTAAACCGCGGCGAATTTTATGAGTTTGATTTACAAAATAATGAATCTTCCCGAATTAAAGCAGATAAACCGATTTTGGTTGCTCAGTTTAGCCGGTCACGATTAACTGATATTAATTTAGTCACTGAATCCGGTGACCCTTTTATGATCATTCTTAGCCCCATTAACCAAATAAAAAATGAAGCAACCTTTGTTGCTTACACCTCCTCACAATTAGAAGATTATTACATAAATATTGTTGTATTGACTTCCGAGATTAACAATCTCAGACTCGACGATGCAACTATAGGAGCTAATCTTTTCAGGTCATTTGGTGGAACGGATTATTCTTATGCTAAAATTAAAACTTATCAGGGAACCCATACCTTAAAATGTTTAAATCCAAACAGTGGTTTTCTGGCATATGTTTATGCGTATGGTGGATGGGAATCTTATGGATATGGAGTTGGATTTAACCTTGATTTAGTTTTGGATTTGGGTTATGAAGAAGATACAATTCCGCTTTGTAATGGCGAATCAATTACACTGGATGCCGGTCCGTATTTTGACAATTACCTCTGGAGTAACGGTGATACAACACAAAAGATTACGGTAACAGAAAATGGCAAATACATTGTTTATGGAAGCACAATTGATGGTTGCGTACAAAGCGATTCTGTTACTATTCTGGTAAGTGAACCGGAAAAACCAAATATTGGAATGGATGTTCAGGAATGTTTCCCTTATGAGCAGATACTCGATGCAGGTTCGGGATATGCTCAATACGTTTGGAACACCGGTGAAACAACTCAAAATATTTTAGTAAATCAAACAGGAATTTATTCAGTAAAAGTTTACGATAAATGGGGTTGTTACAAAAGCGATACCATGAGTTTAACTGTTTTTCCCGTTCCCACAATTACCATGGAAAATGACCGGCTGGTTTGCGGAACAAAATCCAGAACGCTTAACCTTCAGTTTGAAGGTGCTGATGAAAATATGTTGCAAAATGGCACAATGGGCTGGACCACAAATCAACCCGACAAACTCAACTTTAGCAATCAAACCAATCAATCAACAGATATTGAAGTTAGCGATTATGGAGATTATGAAGTGTACTATCTTTTTACTACACCTGATGGTTGCGAAGTAAAGGACACTTTAGTTTTAAGGTTTGCTCAAACTCCAACTTCCGACATTGTTTTTGCAGGAGAAAATCCCAACGACAAATGTGGTGCTTACCACCGTGAAATTATTTACGCAGGCAATGCAACACAAAATGCAAATTATTACTGGGATTTTGATGGCAGTTTATCCGATTCCCTGGATTGGAACCGCTATTTTGTTTCTTTGGGCGTTCAGAATTCAAGTCCGGTTATAAAATTAGCCGTTGAAGAATATGGTTGTTGGAGCGACACTTCCATGCTGGAAATTGGTGCCAATCCCGATTTTATAATGAATACAGCAAAAAGCCAGGGCTGCGATTCGGCTACAATCAGTTTTTCCGGAGAATTAAAAACCCCAGATAATTTGATTTTTGAGTGGGATTTTGGCGATGGTTCTCCGATTAGCACAGTTCAAAACCCAGGCCATTTTTATTCCGACACCGGAAAATTCGATGTGAGTTTAAAAATTACCAATTTAACAAGTGGATGTGCCATCGGATATACCATTGAAGAAATGGTAAAGATTTATCCTACACCTGTAGTTGATATTGTAGTCGATCCCGATTTCTGTAACGATAAAACAGTAGATGTTTATTATCTTCAAAATAAAGAATCTTCTGTTTGTGAATGGAAATTTGAAGGTGCATCCCAGGTCGGAGATGGAAACGATTCAATAACCGTTTTGCTTGAAAAGGAAATTGCCAATATCCAACTTCGGGTGGAGGAATTTGGCTGTTTAAGTGAATGGGCCCAATCGACTGCAAAACGTAACCCTGTTTTTGATATAGTTGCTGAAAATGAAGATGGCTGCCAGCCAATGACGGCATTATTAACTGCAACTTCAAACGATGATATAGTGGAATATTTATGGTTAAGTGATTCGGCCATATACCGGGGAGCAGAACAAACATTTATTCTACCTGATGCAAAAAATTATCAATTCATGCTTGCTGCAACATCAGCATTAACCGGATGCAGCGATACAACAGTTAAAAATGATTTGGTAAAAGTCCATCCCAAACCAATGGCCGCTTTCGAAGTGGATTATCCTGTCGCTATACTTGAACATGCAAATCTACAGTTTACCAACAACACAGAAGATGTTGAGTTTTTTAACTGGGACTTTGGAGATGGTTTTAGTTCAGAAGAAGAAAATCCTTTACATACCTATACCCAACTTGGAAAGTTCCAACCGCAACTTATTGTCGAATCAGAATTTGGGTGTAAAGACACAAGCAGTTTGGAAGTTAATATTATGCCCTTTAATGTTTACACGCCAAATGCTTTCAGGCCCGACAGCGACATTCCTGAAAACCGCGAATTTATGCCGGTTGGTGAAGGAATTGATCCCAATGGATTTATATTCCAGGTATATAACCGTTGGGGAGATTTAATTTTTGAATCGAATAGTCCGGATAATAAATGGGATGGTTCGTTAAACAACAGCAATCTCGCACCCATGGGCAACTATGTCTGGAAAGCCGACTTTTACGATATCCAGGGATTTTTGCATAATATGAAGGGACAGGTTTTGTTGATTCGGTAAGTGAATTCGGTAAAGTATGCACTTAGCGGTTTTAAATCGCCCGGCACTTAAAAGATGTAGATATTATACCCCCCGTTTCCGCCAGGCTCCGGCAGTTGACGGACCACTGACTCCAACTGTCCCCCTCGATTCAGGGGGACAGTTGAGGCCGCAGATTCCGTGAAGCGGAACAAGGCTGAAACGGGGGGTAAATCATATACTTTCCATACTTTATTTATCTTTTGGTTGAAAAACCCACATGAATTATACCTCAGACTTTATACGATTTACCCTTAAAACAATCAAAGCCAATATCCACAGAGAAACTCCCCAAATAATTAACCAGGTTAAAAGGTTGGTTCCGGTTAAAGTCATTGGAACAATTACTGTAGTGGTGAAAACCAAACTGGCATGTGTAAGTATGGTCAAAAGCAGACTCCCTGTGCTTTTGTAAATCCATACCATAATAATTCTGAAAGGTGGCAACCAGGCCAAAAGTCGTCCCAGCAAAACCCACAGTGGGAGCAGTTGAACAAAACTATCTTTTTCCCAGAATAAAATGAAATGCCAGAATCCCCAAAAAACACCCACAATTAGCCCGGTAACAAGAATATTATACCGTAAATTTAACCGGGGAACAAGAAAGCCCGTCCAGCCAACTTCCTCAAATATTCCAACCATAATACCCGCGATAATTCCATTAATAATCAGAGGTGCAATATTTTCTGAGTTAGAGAACCCATTTTGAAAGACAGGATTAAAAAGAGATAGGATAAAAAGAATTAAAAATGCCAGAACCGGGGCGGTAAAAAGCGCAAATACATACCACCAAAGTTTTACACGCCATTTTAATAAGCTTGATTTAAGTTTACGAAATCCATTCTTTCCTTCTAAAAATCCAATCAGAACTAATCCTGCCATGCTTGGCCCCACCAGCATAGATACATACAACAGTGGTAAAATATCCTGCGATTGTTCGGCATTAATTGGAATATTGCCCGGCCCTGCGATAATTCCAACCAGGCCCCAGGATAATGCACATGCAATCAAAAAGTAAATAAAACCAGAATGTTCTCTGATGAAATTTTTAGTTTCCATTTTTATTCTTGATTTTCAGTTTATTCTATAGGTCTTTTTTATTAAAATAACGGTCACTTGTAAGTTGTCGTTGCGGATTTCGAAGAGCGTTCCTGTCCGAAGGACACGGAACTGCGAAACGAGAATCCAGCGAACGACACACCACGAACCCCGCAATGCAATTTACAATTTGTTAGCCTTTGTTTTTTTAATCATCTTTTAATTTAAGCTCATCAATTTGTTTTCGAACTTCTGTTGCATATCCACAACAGCAATTGTAACATAAGCAACAATTACTCTTACAACTTTTCTTCGTTTCAGTTCGTGCCAGAATTTTGTTAATCTATTTGGATCTTCAGCCATATTCTAAACCTCAAAGTTTTCCCATTCATATTTCACCCGTTTCATTAATTTTTTAAAGCGCTCTTCTCCTCTTATATTTTCAAGAAACGGATCGTATTTATTCATTAAGGGATAATTCAAAAAATCTCGTTCAACCGCATTTTCCAGCCAGTCAATGGATACATCTGTTTGACCCAAATACGAATAACAACAAGCAACATGAAAGGAATACTGTCCATCTCTTTTTGAAGTCTTTATAAATTCTTCTGTCATTATTTGTGAAATCTCAGCCAAATCCTTTTCTAAAGTACCTTTTAACAAACGGCTTAACTGAACAATGCCGCTATAATCCTTAATCAAATGACTTTCACTTATCTGTGTTATCGCTTCTTTTACTCTTCCCACATATGCCAGACATAAAGAACTAAAGAATAATATCAGTGGATTATTAGGTTGATTTTTATATGCTGCTTTGCAAATTTTTGCTGCCATTTCATGTTTCCCTTCGAAACAAGCCATTGGGCCTTCAACTATATCAATATTTCTGTTAAACGGATCAGATTTTAAAACTACATTAAGTAAGGATTGTGCAGCTGATGGTTTACCCAGAACCATATAAAACCATGCACACCAAAGAAGATAATCAGAATTATATGGATCAGTGGATATCGCTTTTTTGAGTTTGCTTATAGCGTCTCTTACCTTTCCATTCAACATATCAACTAAACCAAGTGTATAATTTGCATCTCCCGATTCAGGATCCAATTCCAGAGTCCTGTTAGCAAATTCTGTTGCCAGACGAATATGTTCTTCCTGCTTAATTCCCATCTTTACATATTGA